>JAFGNV010000174.1 GCA_016926805.1 Anaerolineae bacterium | reverse complement strand
GCCATTATGAACGAGGTGCTGGCGGCGCAGGAACTTCTGGCCGAAAAATACAACGTGGCCGCCGATGTGTGGAGCGTGACCAGCTACAAAGAACTGCGCCGGGATGGGTTGGACGTGGAACGTTGGAACATGCTCCACCCCACCGAGGAGCCTCGTCTGCCTTACGTCACCCAGGTATTGGCCGACGTCCCCGGCATATTTGTGGCCGCCTCTGATTACATGAAAGTGCTGCCCGACTCTATTGCTCGCTGGATGCCCGGTCCGCTGACCTCCCTGGGCACGGATGGTTTTGGCCGTAGCGATGGCCGCAAAGCCTTGCGTGATTTCTTTGAAGTGGATTCCCGGCACATTACCCTGGCTGCGCTGGCCTCCCTGGCCCGGCAGGGTGATTTGGAGATGGATATTTTATCCGGCGCAATAGAAGAGTTGGAAATTGACCCGGAAAAGCTTAACCCGATGATCTCGTAAGCGTTTTTTGCTTCAGCGAGCTAACAAATTAAAAATTCACAATTAATCATTCACAATTCAAAATTATTCAGGGAGCAACCCCGTGGCAACCGAATTTAAACTGCCCGAATTGGGCGAAAATGTGGAAAGCGGCGACATTGTTGCCGTATTGGTGGCTGTTGGCGATACCGTAGCGGTAGACCAGCCCGTCCTGGAATTGGAAACCGACAAGGCCACCATCGAGGTTCCCTCTACCGTTAGCGGCGTGGTCAAAGAGATTTTTGTCAAGGAGGGGGGCCAGGCGGAAGTGGGCCAGGTCATTTTTACCGTAGACGCGGGCGGAGAAGCCCCGGCCCCCAAACCGGAAGCGAAAGCAGAACCGAAACCTGAACCGGAACCGGAAGCCGTCCCGGAAAAACCTGAACCTGAACCTGAACCCGAACCGGCCCCACCCGCGCCGGAGACTCCCGCCGCCAAACCGGCGCCTGCCCCCGCTGCGCCGGCCGTAACCCAGCCAGGTCGCCCCGCCCCGGCAGCGCCATCTGTGCGGCGGCTGGCCCGCGAGCTGGGTGTTGACATCAACGTAGTGCCCGGCAGCGGTCCCGGTGGGCGAATTTCTCAGGATGATGTTAAGGCCTACGTTAAAAAATTGAATACCGAGCGACCGGCTGTATCTACCGCCGCCCCGATGGCAGAAGCCGCGCCTTTGCCCGATTTTTCCAAGTATGGCCAAGTTGAACGCGAGGCGATGTCGAATGTGCGCCGTGCCACCGCCCGGAATCTGTCTCAGGCCTGGACCACCATTCCCCACGTCACCAACTTTGACCAGGCCGACATCACCGAACTGGAAAAATTGCGTAAACGCTACGCCAAACAGGCCGAGGCCGCTGGCGGCAAACTCACCATTACCGCCATTATTCTCAAAATGGTGGCCGTGGCGCTCAAACAATTTCCCAAGTTCAACGCCAGTATCGACATGGCCAACCAGGAAATTGTCTACAAAAAATATTACCACCTTGGCGTGGCCGTAGACACCGACCGGGGACTGCTGGTGCCGGTTGTCCGCGATGTTGACCGGAAAAACATCATCGAGCTGTCGGTAGAATTAAGCGAAATAGCCGAAAAAGCCCGCAATCGCAAAATTGGCCTGGAAGACCTGGAAGGCAGTACTTTTACCATTACCAACCTTGGCGGCATTGGCGGCACCAATTTCACGCCGATCATCAATCCGCCGGATGTGGCCATTTTGGGCATTGCTCGCGGCAAGATGGAGCCAGTGTACCGCGAAGGACAGTTTGAACCACGTTTGATATTGCCGCTGGCATTATCTTACGACCATCGTTTGATCGACGGGGCCGACGCGGCCCGTTTCTTGCGTTGGTTGGTGGAAGCATTGGAAAATCCATTCTTTGTATTGCTGGAGGGCTAATCCATGACCGAACAACTGGACAAAACGCAACTGGTGGTGATTGGCGGCGGCCCTGGCGGTTATGCTGCCGCTTTCCTGGCCGCCGATTTGGAGATGCAGGTAACCCTGGTAGACCCCGCCGAAAACCCGGGCGGGGTGTGCCTGTACCGGGGCTGTATCCCCTCCAAGGCTTTGCTGCACGCGGCTAAACTGCTCAACGAAGCGCAAGACGCCGCCAATTGGGGGATTGAGTTTGGCGAACCCAAAATTGATCTTAGTAAGCTGCGTGGCTGGAAAGAAAAGGTGGTCAGACAACTCACGGGTGGTGTCGGTCAACTGACCAAACAGCGAAAAATCAATCACATCCGGGGCAAAGCCTCGTTTATCGACACGTCGAGCCTAAAGATTGAAAAAGTGGACGGCAGTGGCGAAGTTGTGTTGCCATTTGGCCAGGCCATCATCGCTACCGGCTCTCGCCCGGCGGTGATTCCCAGCCTGGCGTTGGACTCGCCCAGGGTAATGGACTCAACCGCCGCCCTGGCCCTGGAAGAGGTGCCGCAAAGCCTGCTGGTCATCGGCGGCGGGTACATTGGCCTGGAATTGGGCACGGTGTACGCTGCCCTGGGCAGCAAGGTGACGGTGGTAGAGATGTTACCCAGTCTACTAACCGGCGCGGACAAAGACCTGGTGAAAATCCTGGCCAAACGATTGGCAGAGAAATTTGAGCAGATTTTGCTCAAAACCACTGTGGCCGAGATGAAAGAGGACAAGAAAGGTATCCGCGTGAAATTTGCAGGTGACGAGGTGAAAGAGCCGGAGCAGGTGTTCGACAAAGTGCTGGTGTCGGTGGGGCGCAAACCCAATTCGGAGAATATCGGTCTGGAAAACACTACCATTGAGGTTGACCAACGCGGCTTCATCAAAGTTAACCCGCAGCGCCGCACCGCCGAACCCACTATCTACGCCATTGGCGATGTGGCCGGCGAGCCGATGCTGGCCCATAAAGCTTCGCACGAGGGCCGCGTGGCTGTGGAAGCCATTGCCGGGCACAAGGTTGCTTTTGAACCGGCGGCCATTCCGGCGGTGGTGTTCACCGATCCCGAAATTGCCTGGGCCGGTCTCACCGAAGCGCAGGCCAAAGAGCAAAAACTCGACGTGCAGGTGGTGCGTTTTCCCTGGGCCGCTTCGGGCCGGGCAGTAACCCTGGATCGGACCGACGGCCTGACCAAGCTCATCATCGACAGCGAAACCGAACGGGTGCTGGGCGTCGGCATTGCCGGGCCGGGGGCAGGCGAACTGATTGCCGAAGGCGTGCTGGCCATCGAGATGGCCGCGTTGGCCTCGGACGTCAAATTGAGCATTCACGCCCATCCTACCCTGTCGGAAACCGTGATGGAAGCCGCCGAAGTTTTCTTTGGCCAGAGCACGCACGTATATCGGCCCAAACGAGGACGCCGTTAGGTTATAATCTAAAACTAAAATTCAGGAGAACCGGGACGTGAAATTATATAACGCCTTATCGCAACAGATAGAAACCTTTGCGCCCGCCGGGGAAGACGTCACCATTTATGTCTGTGGGATTACGCCGTACGACACCACCCACCTGGGACACGCCTTTACCTACACCGCCTTTGATATTTTGATCCGCTATCTGGAGCAGCAAGGGTATAGCGTGCGGTATGCCCAAAACGTCACCGATGTTGACGACGATATTTTACGAAAAGCCAAAGAGGTTGGCGAACCATGGGACAGGCTGGTCAACCGCTGGACAACCCATTTCATCGAAGACATGCAAAGCCTGAACGTGCGCCCGCCGGATTATTATCCCCGCGCCACCGAGGTGATTGACGACATCATCACCACCGTGCAAAACTTACTGACCGTTGGCGTGGCCTACGAGGCCAACGGTAATGTATATTTTCATATCAACTCGTGGCCGCAATACGGCAAACTCTGCCGGATAGAACGCGCAGAAATGTTGGCCGTTGCCAACGAGCGCGGCAATAAACCCGACGATCCCCATAAACGTGACCCCTTGGACTTTGTTCTCTGGCAAGCCCAAGCCCTTGGCGAACCGGCCTGGGATAGTCCCTGGGGGCCGGGGCGGCCTGGCTGGCACATTGAATGTTCCACCTTGTCGACCCGTTTCCTGGGTGATACTATCGACATCCACGGCGGCGGCGGCGACCTTATTTTCCCCCACCACGAAAGCGAGATCGCCCAGGCCGAACCCCTGATGAAAGACGAAGCGCGTTTTACCCGCTTCTGGCTGCACACGGCCATGGTCTACCACGAAGGGGAAAAAATGAGCAAATCGTTGGGCAACCTGGTGATGATGCGCGATCTGTTGCAAACCTGGTCGCCCGATGCGCTGCGGCTCTACCTGGGTAGCCATCACTATCGAGCCATTTGGGGCTATCATGACGGTGAGTTGGGCCAGGCCGCGCAACTGGTCGAGAAACTCTGCTCTGCGGTGACTGCTGCGAGTGGTGATGGGTCACCGCTGGATCCAACTACAGCCCAAACTGCCTTCAACCGGGCCATGGCCAACGATCTCAATACGCCCGCAGCCTTGTTAGTTCTGGAAGATCTGGCTAACGACATCCTCAAGGATGACCATCAGGACATAACGGCTGCTCAACAGGTTTTGCGAGAGATGAGCCACATTTTTGGCCTCCGCCTGGACGCGACCACCCCCGAATCACGAGTTATAACCGGTTGGAATGAACATCTCAAGCGCTTTAAATAAGCTAAGGTCTGTCTCTCCAGATAATAAGACCCTAAAGGTTTTTGAAACCCTTAGGGTCTTCAAGCGCGTGCGGGTTTTATTTCGCCTGAGCAATCTACCGACTAAAGTCGGCATTCTATTGATTTTTCTCATCCTGACCGCCTGCCAGTCAACCTCTCTCACGCCCACAATTATCCCCCCCATCGAAACGCCGACTTCAGCCGAGCTTGACCCGTCCACCCTGGAAGCAACTGCCTCCCCAATCACCGACCATACCCCCACCCCGTCAACGTCAACGCCACCCTCAACCCCCGCGCCAACGGCCAGGTCACATTCATCGCGCAACGGGGGTATGGCCAGTTTGGGGCTGATCGGTCAACCAAACAGCCTCAATCCCATCACCGAAAACAACACGGCCTTGCGAGAAATTGCTCCCCTTCTATTCGACACGCTCCTGCGGGTTGACCCGCAAACAGCACAACTCCAACCCGGCCTGGCTCAACAGTGGGAATATACCGATGATGGCCAGCAGGTCATTTTTCACCTGCCGTCTGACCTCAGTTGGAGCAACGGTAACCGTTTCACCGCCGCCGACATCGCCGACAGCCTAACAGCAACCCAACATCCGGCCCTGCTGGCCTTCAGCGACATCGGCGCCCAAGATGAGGACACCCTGATCTTCACCTTTCTGAACATTGACTGCGCCGCGGTAACCATCCTGGCCCAATTACCCCTGGTTCCCGCAACAGAAATTACCGCCTCCATTCCCACCGGTAGCGGCCCGTTTATGCTCGCCGATTGGTCAAAAAACAAACGAACCCTCAGCCTGGCCCAAAATCCCAACTACCACGGCCCTAAGCCCTACTTGGATAATTTTGGTATCCGTTTTCTACACGAAGACGAAATTGCTATTGCCCTCTCCGAGGGACAGTTTGACGCGATTGGCCCAATTCAATCTTCAATTCATAATTCGCAATCTATCATTCAGCATTCACCATTTACCGTTTACACCTATCCCGCAGCGCAAGTGGTTTACATCGCCCTTAATTACGATCCGCTCAACGATCCCCCCCTGCCCGCCGAAGTTCGGCAGGCGCTGCCGTTGGCCCTGGATAGAGAAGCAATTTTGAACGAAATCCTGAAGGGCGAGGGCCACTTGTTGGCTGCCCCCCTGCTACCGGGACACTGGGCGACCAACAATAACCTGTCGCCGCCGGATTACGCTCCGGCAGAAGCGCGGAGATTGTTAGCCCAAGCCGGATTAAAGGACACCGATGGTGACGGTTGGCTCGACCAGAATGGTCAACGGCTGGAATTGTCTATTCGTCTAAACGGCAACAATCCGCTACATCAGAACCTCGGCTGGCTGGTTAGCGGCTATTACCGTGACCTGGGTCTGTTTGCCCGCGCCGAGAGCGTTCCTTTTGATAGCGTGGTTGACGATCTCTTTACCCACGATTTCACCCTGGCCATCTTCAGTTGGCCCATCCTGTCCGATCCCGACCAGCGGCTCTACTGGCATTCTACCGAAAACACCGTCGGCATTGGTCTCAATTTCACTTCCTACCACAACCCTCAACTCGATGCATTGTTGGGAACGGGGGTAGCCGTACCCGGCTGTCAACCGCAGGAGCGCGCGCCAATTTACGCTGAGGTTCAACAAATTCTGGCCCAGGAACGCCCGGTTGATTTTTTGCTGGCCCCCCATCGCCATATTTTGAGAGCCGATCGTCTGCAAGGATTGCAGCCCGGCCCGTTTGCGCCGTTTACCTGGAACGCCACGGCGTGGTATCTGCAACCGTGAAGCCCAGACGAGATGGCGGTTGAACCCAACGAATCGCAACGAATCAGCTAACTTGCCCCCCGTCGCCGTCCGGCTATAATACAGCAAATTCACCATTCCTTCAACGCAAAGTCGCCAGGACGCGACGACGAAGATCATCGTTGCGTTTTTGCTTGTGGAGACTTTGCGTTATTTTTTGGGGAACACGTTTGAAGGCGAAAGGAAACCAGCGTGGATCATTCTAAAACACTCATCGCGCCAACCAATTTCTGGCGCGCACGCCAAACCTTGCTGGCCGAATTGGTATTTGTGGTTATTGTCTTTTTTTGGGGAATTACGTTTGTGTTTAGCAAAGAGGCTTTGCAGGTGGTAGGGCCTTTGGCCTACAACACCATGCGCATGACCCTGGGGACTCTCACCCTGGCCCTGTTGGTTGGCCGAGATTGGCGGCAAATCAACCAGAGCTATCTCTGGCCGTCGTTGGTAACCGGCCTGATTCTGTTTCTATCTTACGCCACGCAGGCGTATGGTATTCAGTTTACCACCGCCAGCAAGGCCGGATTTTTAACCGGCACCAACCTGGTATATGTGCCCATTTTTTCGGCTCTGTTCCTGCGCCGCATGCCCAGTTGGACGGCCATCACCGGGGTGGTGCTGGCTTTTGGTGGATTGTATCTCATCTCCTTTGAAGGGGCGCTGGGCAACCTGTTTCTGGCTCCCGGCGACTTCTGGGTAGCCGTAAGCGGCATCGGCTGGGCGCTGTACGTAATTGCCCTGGCCAACTACGCGCCCCGGTTAAACGTAATGGCCTACTCAACTCTGCATGTGGGAGTGGCCACCCTGTTCAGTGGCATTAGTTGGATTTTTTCGGCAGAACCGCTATATTTGCCCCTGACCTCATCGCCGTTGTGGTTGGCCGCTCTAAGTACCGGCGTCATTGTAATGGGGTTGGGCACCAGTGTTGAAACCTGGACCACCCGGCTGGTTTCGCCCACGCGGGTGGCGTTGATTGTCGCTCTGGAGCCAGTCTTTGCCGCGCTGGCCGGGTGGTGGGTCGGTGAGATAATTACGTTGCGAATCATCACCGGTGGGGCACTAATTTTGGCCGGGATGCTGGTGGCCGAAATGAGACACATCCTGAAACAAGGACAGGTTAAGGTCAATACCTAAAATCCAAATCCAACGCCTCAAATTCGTTCCCCTCAGCTTGGCCCAGTTGCGACTTTAGCCAACTTTAGAAAAGATGGCTCTGGTAAACTGCCCGCCCATCGAAATCTCAAAACTCTGGTCTAAAAATTCAATCTTGTATACGCCCGGCTCGTAGGCGTAAATCTCAAAGCCGCCAATCCCATACTCCGCCTTGCTACCGCTGGTAACCTGCGTCGCAAGACCTGAGGGCCGGATAATCGTAATCCGCTCATTTGCCACGCCAATATCGCCCACCAGTAGGGGAAGGCCAATACCGCGCCTGATTTCAACATTCCATTCATCCGAGGCAGACAGCGGCGGCGTTACCGTCTCAACTGGCATTTCAGGAACAAGGGTTGTCTCGGCCGGGACCATTTCCACCGGCTCAGACTCAGCCGCTGCCGTCACAAAATCGGTTTCAGCCTCAGGAACAACAGTTGTCTCGGTCGAGGCCATTTCCACCGGTTCAGACTCAACCGCTGTCGTCACAAAACTGGTTTCAAGGGGGGGCTTCGAGACAGTTGAGGGCCTTGTTCCAATTTCGATGGGCCGCTCAGGTGGCGGCGTCGAGGCAGTAGCAGTAACAACATCGAGGCTGATTTCTTCCTGAAATGCTTCCAACCGTTCCATAAACGAACCCAGATGCTCAAACGTTTCCCAACGCTGTAGACCCGCAGCGCCGGTCACAAACAGGCAGGCGCCCATCACGTAATCGTCCTTCATGAGTTCGCGGTTGTACCAGAGCATGCTCTGCCAATAGTCATCAACCGGAATGGGCGTAGCCACCACACCGCCCGGAATGTCGGGCGGCACCGTCAGTACTCTGGCCCAAGGACCGATGTCCTCGCCGCCCCACACGCCTTGAGTCATCCCACATTCGGTAATAATACAAACATGCCGGTCGCCATATTTCTGGCGGATGCCCTCGTGCATAATGCGGCGGTAGCGCAAAGCCCGCCACATGCCGTCGTTGCCGTACCCCTCGCCCACGCCGGGCACCAGATTTTCCGGCTCATCCGGGCCTTCCAGGCCAATCACGTGCAGGCGATCCATCGCTGGCCAGTCGTACTCGTGGAACCCCAGATACTTGTAGGTTTCCAGCGTGCCGGGATAGAGTTCCAGCCATTGCCGTCCCCGGCCATTGCCCTGGCCAAAATTAAAGGCAATCGGCTCAAACCCCTCCGCCAGCATTTTCTGGCCAAAGGCCACCTGGTATTCATCATAAAGTTTCTGAATATCGGGATTCTCCCACTCCGGGAACACTTCATTCAGCGACTCCCAGGCGTGGAAAATGGGTTCGCCGTTGATGTGGTGAATGTCTTTGTTGACTTCTTCCCGCAAAATGCGCTCGGCCATTTCCAGGCCCTTCTGCCGGGCATGCTGGGGTTTGCCCCCGCTCAACTGGCCAAAGTCCTGCGGATGGACAAACAAACGTCCAATCAGGAAGACATCAGGGATTTCTTGCCGAATCCGCCGCATCACGTCCACGCTAAAGTCAAGCGTTTTAACCACTTTGGGCCGCACCCGAAAAACGGCCTCAAACGCATCCTGGCGAGGTCCGGTAATGTGAAATCCAAATTTGTGGTTGTAAAACGAGTCAAATTGATGATACTTTTGGTTATACATAATCTTCCCCTTTACTAAGGACTTTTGGCAAACCTGGCCGCTTTTAACATTTGGAAATTAATAATAACACGAGGCGAGGGGCGTGTCAATGAAAAAAACGACGCATTAACGTCGTTTCTCTTGCTAAGTACAATCTTGCGCAAGTTTGTTCCGAGTAGGGACAGAACAGTGTTCTGTTTCTACAAAAATGGCATTTCTGCTCGGAATGTATTTATGAAATCCTGTACTTAGCCCTAAGCAGAAGTTGGCCTTTAAAAAGTATTTTGCCCAGAGGTCGGTGGGAACGTCCGGCCTCTGGGCAGAAAGAAGGAAGGAGATGCGCGAGGAGTTTCTCGCGATTTATCAATACCAGTATACCGTGAATAACGGTTCTTGACATCGGCCAACAGGCGATTCTTTACGACAAACCCAATGAGCCGCATGGCCTACGCAATTTGACCTATCCCCCTTCCGGCAACCCTGATGGGGTTTTGCCCCTTTGAAACGTTTGCATTATGATTGGCTCAATCTTACTAACCTGAGTTCGGAAAAAGGTGACAGTCACTTCAGAAAGTGGAAAATCAAGCTAATTTTACCACTTAATCGCGGTAAAAATCACCAAAAGTGACTGTCACCTGCGAATTATCGAACTCAGGTTACTACATTTCCGATGATGTCCAAGGAGAATTGAGTGAGGTCTAAAAAAAATGATCTGCCGGTTTGGGTTGCGGTCGATGCCTGGCGAGAGATTCTGGCGCGGATCTTTGACAAAATAGAGGTCAAATATAACGTTCAACCCGAATGGCTGGTCAATCCGGCCACAAACCGCCGGCTCAAACTGGATCTGCTTTACCCCGAAATCGGCGTGGCGATCTACCTGGCAGGATTGCAGGGCAAGCAGCGCCGACACCGTCCCAGCCTGGAAGAAGAGGAACAAGCGCGGATTCGCGCCCAGGCCCGGGTCGAGGTGTGCCGGGCGCATGGCGTCGAACTGATCGTGGTGGAAGCAGGAGACGAACCCAATACCATCTTCCACAACATCGACCTGGCTTTGAGCCGGGCCAAACAACGCGCCACAGGCTACAAAGCAGCCCAAAAAATCGGGCAGGCCCGGGCCAGTTCGGCCGAACTGGCCCGGCGGATAAAAAGTTATGCGGATTTGAGTCTGTACGCCGAATTGTGGCAAGATCGCCAATACCAAATCCCGGAACCGCAGGTAACCGCGTCGCCGACGCGGCGCGCCTCATCTATAACCTTTACCAAAGGCATGGAAGTGGAGCACGCCATGTTTGGCCCGGGGGTTATTCTGGCCGTCACCCCCAGCGACGACGACACGTTGCTGACCGTCGATTTTATTACCGCTGGTCAGAAAACGCTGGCCGCCAGCCTGGTGGGCGACAAATTGAAACCGCGCTAAAGTCGGCTCCAATCATTTATTGACACCCCTGCCGGTAAGCATTATAATTCCGACAGTGACCAACTTTTCACCTCAACGTCGGGGCTTCCACAACTGACATCCAATTGCCCCCTGCCACCAGGGGGCTTTTTGCAATATCACCTCAACGCAGGAAGCGAGTTATGTGGCAAGTATACCATACTCCTCATACCATTGAAGAAGCGTTAGAACTTTTGGCCAAGCATCAAACCGATGCCCGCCTCATGGCCGGGGGCACCGATTTGCTCATCGAGTTGGAGCGGGGGCTGCGGTCGCCTCAGGTGATCATTGATATTTCCCGCATCCCCAGCCTGGAGACAATTACCCAGGATGAACATAAGGTCATTCACCTGGGGCCGCTGGTTACACACAATCAGGTAGTTGGTTCGGAGATTTGCAATCAGTGGGCCTATCCCCTGGTCAAAGCCTGCTGGGAAGTGGGCGCGCCGCAAATCCGCAATCGTGGTACTGTGGCCGGAAATCTGGTAACAGCCTCCCCGGCCAACGATACCATCACCCCTTTGTGGGCGTTGGGCGCGGAGGTCACCTTGCAGAGCACGCGGGGCAGCCGCACCCTACCGTTCGAAGAGTTCTTTTTGGGCGTGCGCCAGACCGCGTTGGAGCCGGACGAAATGGTGGTTGACATTGCCTTCCCGGCGATAGAACGATATCAAATCGGCACCTTTCTGAAACTGGGCTTGCGGCGAGCGCAGGCCATCTCCGTGGTGAACGTGGCCGTAGTACTGACCATGCTGGCCGACACCGTGACCCAGGCTCGCGTTACCCTGGGCAGCGTGGCCCCCACCATTATCCGGGCCAGAGACGCCGAACGTTTCCTGACCGGCAAGGTACTGACCCCGGAGGTCATCACCCGGGCCGGATCACTGGCCGCCCAGCCGATCATGCCCATCAGCGACATCCGCGGCTCGGCGGAATACCGGCGTTACATGGCCGAAGTGCTGACCCGCCACGCCCTGCAAGCGCTGTGCGACGGCACCGAACGAGACCCCATCCCGCCACGGCCCATCATGTTGTGGGGCAACACCCACGGCCATTTTCCCACCTCCTACGACGGCGCCCTGGTACACACCAGAACCGGCGACGAACCCATTGTGACCCACATCAACGGCATACCGACCACCATCCACGGGGCCAACGACAAAACCCTGCTGCGTATGTTGCGCGAGGATGCGGGCCTGATTGGCACCAAAGAAGGCTGCGCCGAGGGTGAATGTGGCGCGTGCACTGTTTTTCTCGATGGCATTGCCGTGATGAGCTGTCTGGTGCCCGCGCCCCGCGCCCACGGCAGCCAGATTATCACCATCGAGGGACTGGCCGATGGCGACAACCTCCACCCGGTGCAGCAAGCCTTTATCGACGCGGGTGCGGTACAATGCGGTTACTGCACCCCCGGCTTCATTATGAGTGGTGCGTCCCTGTTGGCGGAACGCCAGCGCCCCACTCGCGACGAACTGAAACAGGCCATCACCGGCAACCTGTGCCGCTGTACAGGGTACTATAAGATTTTGCAGGCACTGGAAAAAGCGGCACAGGGGTGATAAGAAAAACTTGTTCAAAAATCAGGACCCAACCTATGACCAACAAATACATCGGTAAATCCATCAAACGGGTGGACGCCCTGGGCAAAGTCACGGGGCAAACGCTGTACCCTGGCGATCGCACCTACGAAGACGAAGTGTGGATGAAAGTGCTCTTTGCCCGGCGGCCCCATGCGCGGGTCGTCAACATTGACACGAGCGAGGCCGAAGCCCTGCCCGGCGTGCTGGGCGTGCTCACGGCCAAAGACGTGCCGGTCAACCAATACGGCCTGCAAATCCCGGACCAGCCCGTGCTCTGCGGGCCGGAGTCCAACAAAAAAGGCGGTGACATTGTGCGCTTTGTCGGCGACCAAGTGGCCCTGATAATTGCCGAAACGGAAAAGATCGCTGCCCGGGCCAGAGATTTGATCAAAGTAGAATACGAGGATTTACCCCTTGTGGACGATCCGGAATTCGCCATGTCGGGCCGCGCGCCGCAATTGCATCCCAACGTGCTTCACAACGTGGCCGACTACAAAAAAATCCGCAAAGGCGACCCCGAGGCTGCCTGGGATCAGTGCAATGTGGTGGTCGAGGGTATCTACCATACCCCCTTCCAGGAACATGCCTACTTGCAGCCGGAGGCCGGCACCGCCTCCATCGACGATAAGGGTGTCATCACCGTGCACTGCGCCGGGCAGTGGACCTGGGAAGACCAACAGCAAATTGCCCACGCCCTCGACCTGCCGTCGGACAGAGTTCGGGTGGTATACGACGCCATCGGCGGGGCCTTTGGCGGCCGCGAGGATATGAGCGTGCAAATCATCCTGGCCCTGGCCGCGCTGCGCCTGTACGAACGCATTGGTAATCGCCGCCCCATCAAAATCATCTGGACCCGCGAGGAATCCATTATTGGTCACTGTAAGCGCCACCCCATGACCATCAAGGCCAAGTGGGGGGCCAAGTCGGACGGCATGCTGCTGGCGGCAGAGGTGGAAATCATCAGCGACGCGGGCGCGTATATGTACACCAGTAACAAGGTGCTGGGCAACGCCGTGGTCACCGCCACCGGTCCTTACGAAATCCCTAACATCAAGGTAGATGCCTACGCTGTGTACACCAACAATCCCGTAGGGGGCGCGTTTCGTGGATTTGGTGCGCCCCAGTCTCACTTTGCCGCCGAAATGCAAATGAACAAGCTGGCCGAAAAAATGGGGCGCGACCCGGTGGAATTGCGGCTCAAAAATATTCTGGACGACGACAAACTGCTGTCCGTGGGCACCACCATCCCCGGTGGGGTCAATCTGGAAACCGTCATCCGCGAGGTTGCCTGGAAATCTAACTGGCACTTTCGCGGCCCGCGCGGCGAAAACAACCCCGACTTTCCCGAAACGCTGCCCCGCCTGGCCAAAGGCCAGGGGTTTGTTGCGGGCTTCAAAAACATCGGGTTTAGCTTTGGCTATCAAGAAAACAGTTGGGCCGAGGTCGAACTGCGCGGCAAGACCGAAATTAAGGAGGCCATTGTGCGCATCGCCGGGGCCGATGTGGGCCAAGGCCACCACACCGTGATGGCCCAGATTGCGGCAGAAACCCTGGATGTGGAACTGGAAAAAATTCAACTGGAAGTGTCCGATACCGCCTTCACCGATAGTTCCGGCAGCGCCAGCGCCTCCCGCCTGACCTTTATGGCCGGGAATGCGGTTAAAGAAGCCGCCGAGTTTGCCCTGGTCAAATGGCGCAACGAGGAACGCCCGGCCATTGCCGAAGCCACCTGGCTGGCCCCCCGAACCACCAATCTCGACCCCAAAACCGGCTACAGCGTGCCCAACTTTGCCTACGGCTACGTGGCTGAAATGGCCCAGGTAACCGTCGATACCGAAACCGGCTTTATCACGGTTAACCGTCTGATTTGCGCCGACGACGTGGGCAGAGCCATCAACCCCGACCAGATTGTTGGTCAAATTGAGGGGGCCGTGGTGCAGGCGCACGGTTACGCCGTGCTGGAAGATTTTCGGGTGGAACGAGGCGAGATTTTAACCCCCAACTTCAGCACGTACCTCATCCCCGGTGTGTACGACATTCCCCAACGCGTCGACTCGATTATTGTGGAAGAACCAGACCCCAACGGTCCCTACGGCGTGCGGGGCATGGCCGAGATACCCTACCTGCCCTACGCTGCCGTTATCGCCTCTGCCGTCTTCGATGCCATCGGCATCTGGTTTGATGATTTCCCTCTCACGCCGGAACGGGTGTTGCGGGGGCTGGGTAAAGTTAGAAGCAGAATTTAACAAGTAGCAGTCAAGTTGAAAGTTGCGCTTTGGGTGATGTGCAATTTGAATTTTAGAATTTGACGTTTGTCATGACGTATTGGAAACACTACCACATTCCCACTTCTATCGATGAAGCCCTCAGTTTACTGGCCCGGTACAACGGCCAGGCCCGCGTGGTTGGCGGCGGCACCGATTTGATTCTGGAAATGCAACAGGGGCATCGCCCACCGGTAGAGGCGCTGATTGACGTGACCCGGATTGACCGCCTGAACCGGATTGACGAAGCAGGCGGCTACCTGGTAATCGGCGCGGGTGTCACCCACACCCAAATTGTAAACGACGAGCGGATGGTCCGGCATGGCACCTGTCTGGTGGAAAGTTGCGGCGTGATTGGCGGGCCGCAGGTGCGCAACGTGGGCACGCTGGCCGGCAATGTAGCCCACGCCCTGCCCGCTGGCGACGGCACTATCAGCCTGCTGGCCCTGGGCGGCGAGGTGCAGGTGGCCTCGGCTGAGGGTCTATCCTGGCAATCTATGGCAGAGATCTTTGTGGGGCCAGGCCGGAGCACCATCGACCCCACCCGGGCCATGATTGCCCGTCTTCGTTTCCAGTCTACCGGCCCTGGCGAGGGATCGGCCTTCCGGCGGGTCATGCGGCCGCAAGGCGTCGCCCTGCCCATCATCGGTATGGCCGCCCGCCTGAAGGTCAAGACTGGTGCCATTACGTCGGCCCGCATCACTATTGGCCCGGCGGGACCCACTCCCTTTGTCGCCAGGCAAACGATGACCTTTCTTACCGGCAAACCAGCCACGCCCGACATGTTCGCCGCTGCTGCCGAAGTCGCCCTGGCCGAAGTCCACCTCCGCGCCAGCCACCACCGCGCCACCGCCGAATACCGCGCCGAGATGATCCGCGTTCAACTCCCCAAAACCCTGGCCAGGGCCACCGAACGAGCCATCACCGGCCAAGCCGTGCCCGAGGGCGTGGAAATATAACAATCTACCACTAACAAAGATGAGGAGAAGATGCATATCCGACCACGTATCCAATTTCTCTCTCAAGAAACTATCGAGCGCGTTGTCAGCGAGGCCTATGACCTGTTGGTCGACCCCGGCGTGCGCGTCCATTCCGACCGTGCTTTACACCTTTTAGTTGAGCATGGTGCAACCGTAGATTTTGAATCTCGGGTCGCCCGCATTCCGGCCGAGATAGCCCGCCGGGCCGTTGAAACGGCTCCCTCATCATTTCATCTTTACGACGCCGATGGCCAGCCAACGGTGCACTACGGCAGTGACGACGTGCATTTTGATCCTGGTTCAGCCGCGATAGAGATTCTCGATCACGGGGTCAAACACGTGCGCCAGCCGGTCACGGCCGATGGCGTGCGCTTTGCCCGGCTGACCGACGGCCTGGACGCGCTGGACGCGGTAGCCACCTCCCTGGTTTGCACCGATGTGGCGCAAGAAATCGGTGATTTATACCGGCTTTACCTACTGCTTCTCTATAGTCGCAAGCCAATTGTCACCGGCGCGTTTGCTATTAAGACCTGGAGTGTAATGAAAGATTTGCTGGTAGCGGTGGCCGGCAGTGAGGAGGCACTGGCCGAAAAGCCCCGGGCCGTGTTCGATGTCTGCCCCTCGCCGCCACTGCTGTGGTCCGACATCACCTGCGAAAATCTGATGGACTGCGCCCAGTATCGGGTACCCGCCGAACTGGTAAGCATGCCCCTGACTGGAGCCACCGCTCCAGCAACCCTGTTAGGCGCTATTGTCCAGCACACTGCCGAGAACTTGAGCGGGGTTACCATTCACCAACTGGTCAACCCCGGCGCGCCGATCGTTTGGGGCGGCTCGCCCGCGGCCTTTGACATGCGCACCGGTACCACCCCAATGGGCGCTATCGAGACAATCATGATCGACTGTGCTTACGCCGAGGTGGGCAAGTATCTTGGTCTACCGACCCATGCTTACCTGGGGATGTCTGATGCCAAGATTGTGGATACCCAATGCGGCTTTGAATCGGCCACCGGTGCCATGTTAGGTACGCTGGCGGGCATCAACATGATCTCCGGCCCTGGCATGCTCAACTTTGAGAGTTGTTTCAGCCTGGAAAAATTGGTGATTGACGCCGAGATTGCGGCCATGGCCAAACGCCTGGTCGCCGGGATTGCGGAACGCGAAACCCCGTTGGCGCTGGAAATTATGCGCCAGGTGGGGCACAGCGGTGATTTTTTGACCACGCCCCACACTCGCCGCTGGTTCCGCCAAGAGTTATATATCCCCAGTCCTGTGGTAGATCGAGATTTCCAACGAAACTGGGAAGCCAAGGGCAGCCTGGATACCACCGAACGTGCCCACCGGCGGGTCGAGGAGATTATTTCGGCTTATAAACCCACGGAACTCCCGGCTGAGGTGGTGCGTGAACTAGAAACCATCACCCGGCAGGCAGCCCGGGCTGCGGGTATGGACCGCCTGCCTGACCATGAGTAACAAACAAAACAAGGAGTCATCTATGGATGAAATTCTGCACCACTTACAACAAGCCATTATTGCCGGAGATCCCGACCGGGCGAGAGAGTTGGCCAAACAAGCGTTGGTAGCAGGGGTCGCCCCACTGACCGTCATCGAGCAGGCCCTCACGCCCGGTATGCAAGTTGTTGGCAACCAGTTTGAATGTGGCGAGTCTTTTATTCCAGATTTGATGATGGCGGCCAAAGCCATGCAAGAAGCGATGGCCGTGTTGGAGCCAGCACTCATCGAACGCCAGGAGCAACGACAGCTTGCCGGGGTCGTCGTCATTGGCACGGTGGCGGGCGATATCCACGAGATTGGCAAAAACTTGGTTGCCACGATGCTGAGTGCATCGGGTTTACAGGTGCACGATCTGGGTGTTGATGTACCCGCCAGTCGGTTTGTTGAACGCGTGCAGGAAACCGGCGCCGACGTGATCGGTCTTTCCGCACTGTTGACCACCACCATGCGCAACCAACAGGCCGTGATCGAGGCCTTGCAGCACGCTGGTTTGCGCCAACGGGTCAAGGTTATCATTGGCGGTGCACCGGCCAGTCCCGAGTGGGCGCAGACCATTGGCGCCGACGCCTACGCTGAAAATGCCAATGAAGCCGTGGGGGTGGTCAAGAATCTATTAGGGGTGAAATGATGAGTGGCCGCAGTAACGTGACTCATTGAAACAGAATGATAAAATTTTTGTTTACCGGAGACTGTTGCAAGAGGTAACCATTTTTATCTGAGTGTTTTCAATCACGACTGGCTTTTCTCCATCACCAGCACATGCGACAGACCAAAAACACGCAAGGGAGTGTTTTCCAGGGCATAGGTGACGCGCTGCAACACCCACCCCAGGACCGGATGGCGAGCCACAAGGTTATCATAGCCTGGATAGATCTGGGTGTGAGCCACCACCGTCACCGGCAGCTCGGCGATGAGTCGTTTTAGATCGCTACGAGTGTACGCGCGCACGTGCGGGGCGAGTTTGTTCCGCCACCGATTCGGCAAATAATTGATGAGCGGGGTGTTGCCAAAATGATATTCACCGCCCCAGTAATGCCCGTGTGTTTCAAACGGATAAAGCCGGTTGGGGCAAAAGATGACCGCTCGCCCGCCCAGTTTGAGCACCCGCACCATCTCGGCCACGCAGAGGGTATCGTTTTGGACGTGTTCAATTACCTCGTGGCTCAGGATCAAGTCAAAAGAATTAGCCGAATAGGGCAGGTATTCCCCGGCAGCCACATTAACGAGAGGGGAATGAAGATAGCTTTCGGCCACCCGCTCCGGTTCTATATCCAGGCCAATCACGTGCGGGGTGAATTTTCGCAAAGCCCGCACATACAAACCCACGCCGCAACCATCCACCAACACCCGGCTATCCGGCAAGAGACATGGCCCGGCTGCTTCTTTGATCATCGCCAGACGACGGTCCTGCCCGGCCCGCCAGACCAGGCTGGGCACGCCCCGCTCGTCGGCCTTGTTAAAGGATTCAGCTCTGGTCATTTGACCCCTACATGCAAGGCAACAGTGTTGAACATGAGCATGGTGTAACGCACCTCATGCAAACCGGCTTTTTCCATTTCTGCTTTCAACTCCTCGGGACGCAGAAAAACCTCCGCCGAAGCAGGGAGGTAACAATACGCATCCCGCTGGCCGGAAATGAGTCCCCCCAAAAATGGTACCACGTAATGAAAATAAACCCGGAACAACCGGCCAAAAAGATTATCCGCCGGGCGTGGCACGTCCAGCACTAATACCCGCCCCCCGGCTTTACAGACTCGGGTTTGCTCGGCCAGCGCCTGGAATAAATGGGTAACATTTCGCATCAGAAAGCCGCTGGCCACGGCATCAAACGTGTTATGAGGAAAAGGAAGGTGTAAGGTGTCGGCCCCGCTCCAACTCATCCGGCTGGAAAAAGAGACCTTTTGCTGGCGTTGTTGGCCCACGCCCATCATCGGCAGGGTGAAATCCGCGCCAACAACGTAGCCCAATTCGGGATGCTGCTTCAGAGCGGCAAAAGCAATATCGCCGGTTCCGGTGGCGATGTCGAGCAACCGGCCGCCGGGCGGGAGCTGCGCTTGCTCAACCAACAATTTACGCCAGCGAATATCCTGCCCGCCGGTCATAATCCGGTTCATCAAATCGTACCGGTGAGCAATCCGGGCAAACATGGTGTTAACGTATTGTTTTTTTTCTGCGGGGGAACTGAAAGCCATGGCTAGATTATCGATAAACGATAGCCGGTTGTCAATTTTAACATCGTAACAAAAAAGCCCCCGGTAAAGGGGGGCTTCTTAAATCTACGCAAGACAAACTTCAACTACTCAACTTGGGATAGATCATTCCGCCAATCGAACTAAAAAGGCCAGAGATCAAAGAACCGATGATCCCAACCATAATGAACATGCCAAAGACACGACCCATCAGGGCTATCACATCGGCGGTTATATGAATGCTTTCTAAACTGACTAACCAATCGGGGGAAATTTGGCTGACAATACCTTGACCAAAATTAACAATGGGGATACCAAGAACGGAAACACCAACTGCGGCTAAAATCATGGCGATTACCCCGCCATAGATACCGGCCCAGAAACCGGCCATCCAACCAACCTTGCCACCCTGATAGCTGTTTTTCACCCGATCACCGGCAAAGATACCGGCCAACATTCCGGTGCTCAACCAGGCCACCAAAAAACCGGGAATGACCAAACATGCCAGAAATTGAAGGGGAATAAGGCTAATTAACATCAAAAGCAAAATACAAACGCCACCGACTAAACTTGCTTTCAGGCTGGAAAGAACCAGAGAGCCAGACTGGGCTTTTTGTTGCGCCCGTCTTGTCGTTTTGCGGCGGCGCGGTTTGGTGATAACCTGCGGCTGCTGTTGCGGCTGCGTTATGACCGTCATCTTGTACTCCTTCCTCTTTCTTGAGAGAATAAAAATGACTTTCTTGTGGTTAAAATTACGACGGTTCCCTGCGTCGTATGCTATCTGATGCCAGATTCTTTACAAAACTGATCATATTATAGCATAATTGCGGATACGTTGGCAATTAGTACTAAGCAATATAGCCTACGCAATCTCCGTGAAAACTGCGGAGATTCTACTACGAATCTACCAGATTGCAAAATTTGCTTCTTTGCATTTGTTAAGTGAAAATCCGCAAATTGCAGGCCGGAAGTCCTATCTTTGCCTGCCAGGCATTCACCAACCACCTCAGCAGGCATAACCAGATTGCGTCTGGTTGAGGATTGTGTTAATATCGTTATAGGATACATCCTGCACATTGTAACCAATACGGGGGAAGTAAACAATGACCAAGAAAAAAACGAGCGTAACCAAAACAACAGCGCCAACTCCAGCCCAATGGCTAACCGACTTTGACAAATACCTCATCGGCGAAGGTACCCACGAACGCACCTATGAAAAAATGGGAGCGCACCTGATTGAATTGGGCGATCAAAAGGGAGTTCATTTTGCCGTGTGGGCACCCAACGCCCGGCAAGTTTTTTTGATGGGAGATTTTAACAACTGGCACGGCACAAGCCATCCGATGAACTCCAGCGACAGTGGCATCTGGACTCTCTTTGTGCCGGGTTTAAAAGAGTACACGGTATACAAATATCGCATTATCAGCCAGTCCGGGGACAGCTTTGACAAAACCGATCCTTACGGCTTTGTCATAGAACAACGCCCCAAAACGGCCTCGGTGGTGGTTGACCTTGATCGCTATCAGTGGAACGATGACCAGTGGGTCAACCACCGTGCTGAATACCAGGCCTTTGATCAACCAATGTCCATTTATGAAGTTCACCTGGGTTCCTGGCGCAAAGTGCCCGACGAGCAGTGGGGCATGCGTTATTTAACCTATCGGGAATTGGCCGATGAATTAATCCCCCACGTGCTGGAACTGGGCTACACCCATATCGAACTGATGCCTCTCGCCGAACATCCCCTGGATGCCTCGTGGGGGTATCAGGTGCTCGGCTTTTTCGCCGCTACCAGCCGTTTTGGCACGCCTGAGGATTTAATGTATTTTGTTGACCGGTGCCACCAGAACCACATTGGGGTGCTTTTGGATTGGGTTCCCGCCCACTTTCCCAAAGACGGCAGCGGCCTTAACTACTTTGATGGAACCCACCTCTATTCCCATGCCGACATCCGGCAGGGCGAACATCAAGATTGGGGCACGCTCATCTTTAATTACGGGCGTAACGAAGTGCGTACCTTCCTAATTTCCAACGCCCTGTTTTGGCTTGACAAATATCATTTTGACGGCCTGCGGGTTGATGCCGTGGCCTCGATGCTCTATCTTGACTACTCCCGCCAAGAGGGGCAGTGGCTGCCCAATGAATATGGCGGGCGCGAGAATCTGGCCGCCATCAGTTTTTTACGCAAAGTCAACGAAGTGGTGCATGGCGTCTTTCCCGGCGTGTTGACCATTGCCGAGGAGTCCACCGCCTGGCCGATGGTCTCTCGCCCCACCTATACGGGCGGGTTGGGCTTCAGCCTCAAGTGGAATATGGGCTGGATGCACGACACCTTAAAATATATGAGCAAAGACCCGGTTTATCGCCGGTACCATCACAACGATATGACCTTCAGCCTGCTCTACGCTTTTAACGAGAATTTTGTATTGCCGCTCTCGCACGATGAAGTAGTGCACGGCAAAGGCTCATTAGTCAACAAAATGTCGGGCGATGAGTGGCAGAAGTTTGCCAACTTACGCGCCTATTACGGCTTTATGTGGGGTCACCCCGGCAAAAAGCTCCTGTTTATGGGCGGCGAATTTGGCCAATGGCAGGAGTGGAATTTTGACACCAGCCTGGAGTGGGAAGCCTTAAAAGCGCCCAATCATCAAGGCTTACAACGCTTTGTAAAAGACCTGAACCGCGTTTACCGCAGTCAGCCGGCCCTGTACGAGGACGATTTTGAATGGACCGGCTTCACCTGGATTGATGCCAACGACAGTGACAACAGCGTTTTCTCCTTCATTCGCAATGCCAAATCCAGCGATGACTTCGTTGTGGTGGTCAGCAACTTTACGCCAGTGCCGCGCTATAATTACCGGGTTGGCGTGCCCCGGCCCGGCTTTTACCACGAAATCCTCAACAGCGATGCCGGGTATTACTGGGGCAGTAACGTGGGTAACGAAGGTGGCCGCCAAACAGAAAACGTGTCCATGCATGGACACGCTCAATCTCTGTCGCTCACCCTCCCACCCCTGGCAACGATTATGCTGAAACTGAATAACCAAGACCAGGATTGACAACTGCGTTTTTCTCGTTCCCAAACTGCTAAGGAAAACGCCAGTGGCCGGGGGGCGTGGGGGGTAGTTCCCTTCAACTTACTCCCCCGTTTTTCTTGCTGAAAGAACGATCAACGCATCGTGAAATGTTAAATTTGGGAACGAGAAATAGCCTAAAACCTGCCCTTTCCCCATTTATTGACCTTAACGATGATACAGGGATACAGGTCGCCGGCTGCTACTCGTTGTAGTGGAGCAGGGAGAAAACATCATACCCCTGCAATTTGTCTCGGCCGTTCAAAAAGTCAAGCTCAATTAAAAAGGCAACGCCTACCACCTCGCCGCCCAATTTTTCCACCAGGTTGCAGCACGCCTTGGCCGTGCCGCCGGTGGCCAGCAAATCGTCGACAATTAGCACCTTCTGCCCTTTTTGAATACCGTCAACGTGGATTTCGATGGTGTTGGTGCCATACTCAAGCTCGTAACTTTCGGCGGCGGTTTCGGCGGGTAGTTTGCCGGGCTTCCGCACGGGCACAAATCCCACCCCCAATTGATACGCCAGCGGCGTACCATAAATAAAACCCCTGGACTCCACACCGACCACCACCTCCACTCCGGCATCTCGATAATGTTTAACCAGCCGATCGATACTTTCTTTCAACGCTGCCGGATTTTTGAGTAACGTGGTAATATCGTAAAATAAAATACCCTCGATGGGAAAATTGGGCACGCTACGGATAGTGCTGGCTAGGTCCATTGGAATGCTCCTTTTCAGTGGTCATGATTGCCTATTGGGCTGGATGTAATTCCGAGGTAAAACCGCCCCCAGGGTTGTTAACAAACTCCTGAGTCTTGGTCAACCGGGCACCATTCTAGCAAAATCCCGTTGAAAGGGCAAGTGTTATGAATTCAACTGTCTGTGGTATAATAGGATTTCAAGATTGACAATGGTGAAAGATAAAGTATGGCTGACAACTTCTCTTTTCAAGTAATTCAAACCCGGCAGGCTTCAAGAGCCTTTAAGGTTTTTAGGCCCCAAACGGACCACCCTATAATGCAGCTGGCCATTGTGTTGGTCGTGGGAGTGATTGTTTTGATCGGTATCTCCGGCTGTCAATTGCCCAACTCGATAACGATGAATAACCAAGATACTCCAACCATCCCGGCCACAGCAACCATTCGCCCGTATCAAACCCCTACGGTTGCAATCACGCCTACGATCGCCGTCACCGCGACCACTACCCCGGAGAATTCCAACACCATCCTGACCGTGTGGACGATCGAAGCGATTTCACCGGAGGCAGACGGCGATGCCGGTGACTTCATCAACAACAGCCTGCGCAATTTCCGGCGCGCCAACCCCGATATTGAAGTTGACATGATTCTCAAAAAACCCGGTGGCAAAGGAGGCATGCTAGACTTTTTGCGAACTTCCCGCCAGGTTGCGCCGACCATTCTCCCAGATGTGGCCATCCTCAATGCCACCGATCTTAACCAAGCCTATAGCGGCGGCCTTATTCAGTCACTCGACGGCAAGTTGGATCGCTCGATTGTGCAGGATTTGATCCCTGCCGCCCGCAAAATGGGTACCGCCAATGAGCAACTGGTGGGCGTCCCCCTGGGACTGGACTTGGAACACACCGTTTACAATACCCGCACGTTTACCGCCCCGCTGGTGCTGTGGACCGACGTGTTAAGCAGTAACTCGCGCTACCTGTTTCCGGCCAAAGGAGTCAATGGGCTGGTCAACGATACCACCTTATCATTCTATCTCTCTAACGGCGGCAAACTCCTCGACGATAAAGGTTTGCCCACCATTGATGAACCAGCCTTACGCGATGTGCTAAATCTCTACCAGCAGCTATTGGAAAATGGCGTCATCAATGCCACGGCTCTGGAAGCGGCCACAACCGAGGAACTCTGGCCCACGTATCTGGAAGCCAAAGCGGGCCTGACTCAAATCAGTGTTCGCCAATACCTAACCGACCGGGAACTGCTCCAAAGCACTTCCTTTGCTCCATTGCCGGTAAAAAAAGAGGGGGACATCCCGGTGCTTATCGCTCATGGTTGGGTGATGGTGTTAGTTACAGATGATGTTGAACGTCAAAGGGCGGCTCTAAGTTTAATTGAGGCCTTCATGTCAACCAGCAACAATGCTACCTGGAACAGCATCAATAAATCTATTCCTACCCGAGATTCGGCCTATCAACAACTTGCCGGAGACGACCCTTACTGGGTGTATCTGGCCGAGCAACTCAACTCGGCTCAACCACAGCCCGGTTTTGTGGGCTACGATCAGATAGGCCGCATTATGCAGCAAGCGGTGCAACAGGTTATCAGTGGCGAAGCGACACCCGAAGAGGCTGCAGCCACTGCCGTTGACGCCCTGACCCCGTGAGTGTTTCAACCCATGTATCATCCAATTTTACGGCCCGGCGCACAACGCCAACTCAATAAAATTGGCAAGGCGGATCTGGTTATCGGCCTGCCTACTCACCGCAACCCTCAAAGTGCGGCCAGCGTTACTGGCGTGGCCGTGGCGGGGGTTAAATTGCATTACCCTGATCTTCATACCGTTATCATCAATGCCGATGTTGGCCAGGAAACCACTACCCGGCAAGCGGTAGAGGCGCAGGTTGCAACCGACGGCGTCAACTGCCAGGTTGTAACGGGCCGGTATGAGGGACTTTTGGGTCAGGGGAATGCGATTGCGGCGTTGCTGGATGCGGCGCTAGCTCTGGACGCCAAAGCTATCATCGTGCTCGACAGCAACACCCAATCCATTAGGCCCAATTGGGTGGCCGGGCTGGCCCATTTGATTCTCAAAGACAAAGCCGACCTGGTGCTACCACGCTATCAGTGGTCGCCGTTGGCGCCCGGCAGCGCCTTGAGTGATCTGATTGTTTACCCGCTGTTTCGCGCCCTGTGGGGAAAAAGCGTGCGCCATCCCGCCGCTCCCGATTTTGCTCTCTCGCCCCGGTTAGCCACGGCCATCCTGGACGAGGATGTTTGGGAAACGGATGTGGCCGCTTTTGGCCTGCCTCCCTGGCTGACAACCTACGCCCTTCTGAACCAATGGCGCGTGGCCCAGGCGGCGCTGGGTGAAAAACAAACCTCGCTCGACCTTCCGCCCAGAGCTTACCCTAACCCGGCAGAAAGGAGGCAGTTCAAACGATACAACCTTTATCTAAAAAACCAGTTCCAAAACGTGGTCAGTGTGATGCTCCGCCTGGTTTACGATTATCGCGATACATGGCCACGGGTGGATGACTTTTATTCCCTGTCTACCCTTACCGAGTTCAAATCTGCCGTCAACTCAAATCCCGTACCCGAGCAAGACCCCACCCCCCTGCTCGACCAGTTGGCCATCGGTTGGACCGAATACCGCGCCCTCTGGAAGCGAATACTTACCCCTGACAACCTGTCTCATCTGGAAGCCCTGGCCACGCTTCCTCCAGATCGGTTCTATTTTCCCTCAGATTTGTGGGCGCGGATCATCTATGATTTTGCCGTGGTGTTCAACAAAGGCGAGAACGACCCCTACCAAATTGTGCAGTCGTTGTTTCCTATTTACCAGGGGCGTTTGGCTGCCTTTGGGCAAGAGATTGCCGGGCTGTCGTTGGTGGCCCGCGAAGGCACAATTTCCGCCCAAGCTGTAGAGTTTGAAGAGACGCGACCTTATCTAAAAAAATGGTGGAAAAAGTACCAGCCCTGGATGCGGTGAAACCTTTGCAAAGGTGGGGAGATTATTCCAATGAAAAAGCCGCTCAATCATAAGCGGCTCTTTTTCATCCGGCAGTTATGGTTTTTGAGAAAAGCCATTTACGGCAAAAAACCGTAAGGATTCCGTTGGACGGTTCCCTGTCTAATTTCAAAATGCAGGTGGGGGCCGGTGGAGTTGCCGGTGCTGCCCATTTCGGCAATGGTTTCTCCTTTGGCCACGTCATCTCCAGGCTCGACATAATAAGCCTGCAAGTGAGCGTAAAGCGTTTGAAAACCGTTGCCGTGGTCGATAGCGACAAAATAACCGTAACCGGTGTCGTCCCAACCGGCGGCAACTACGTGGCCCGAGTCTGAGGCCGCAATGGGTGCCCCCAACCAAGCGGCAATATCCAACCCCCGATGACCACCCCAATAGCCCTGGGTAATCGAACCGCTGGCTGGCCAGCCAAATATACCCGTCCCCCTGGTGGCATCATCAGGTACCGGGCCGCTATAGGCGATGACGCTGCGCGGCACAAAGGGCTTGGTTCCCCCCGGTACTACAAGCCATTGGCCGGGTTGAATCATAAGGTTCTCCGGGTCTAATTTGTTGAGAGGGTAATTAATAATTGCCTCTGGCTCAACTTTAAAGGTAGCAGCAATCCCTTCGATAGTATCTTCCGCGCCGACCTGATGATACACTCCATCAACCGGCAAAATGATTAATTCTTGACCCACCCGGAGCAAATCCGGGGTGTCGCCCAGACTGGGATTGGACCACATAATTGTTTCCGGGGCCAGACCATATCTGAGGGCAATATCAAAAACCGTGTCGCCAAACTCGACCACGTAGGTTAAAATCTCTGCTTCTTTGGCTCGTTTAGGGATGATGGTGTGAGGTACCGCCGCCCGCACCAACGCTTCGTCCTGAACGTTGCCTATTTCTATCGGCACGGTCAGGGCTTCGCCCCCTTTTGCCTCAACTGTAACAGAAGTCGCCGCCGATTGGCTCTCAGGTTGTTTGAGCGGTCGAATGGCCTTGATCTTGCCCCAGGAGAGGTTCAAATTACTCAAGCCTATTGTCAAAACAACCAACAAAATGACTACCCCATGCGTTGAGATACGGCGCAATAGGGCATCATCATCAAAGGTTTTTTTGAGCCAGGCAAGACCCATTTCGCGGTATTCACTGCTGAAGCTTGGGGGGGTATCCAAGGAGTCTGCGCCCGAAGGATCGTCAAGCCGTTTTTTGGTTAGAGATTGTTGCATGATAACGTCTCAAAAAGCCTGGAAATCAGTTGTTAAACCATATCACCCTATGATAATCACTTCTTCGAGCGCGTCAAATTGGTAATCTAGTAAATATCTTTGTTCAGGGTGGTCAAAAATTCGGCATTGTTCTCGGTTTTGGGCAGACGTTCTAACACCATCTCCGTGGCTTCGGTACCACCACCTACGGCGGTAATCATCCGGCGCAGCGTCCAGACCCGGGCCAGATCGTCGGGGGAGATCAATAAATCTTCACGACGGGTGCTGGAGCGTTCAATATCAATGGCCGGGAAGAAACGGCGCTCGGACAGTTTGCGGCTAAGGTGCATTTCCATGTTACCCGTGCCCTTGAATTCCTCGTAGATTACGTCGTCCATCCGGCTGCCGGTATCTACCAGACAAGTGGCAATAATGGTCAAGCTACCACCCTCTTCGATGTTGCGGGCAGCGCCAAAGAAACGTTTGGGCGGATACAGCGCTGCCGGGTCGATGCCACCGGATAAGGTCCGGCCACTGGGCGGCACCACCATGTTATAGGCGCGGGCCAGGCGGGTCAGCGAGTCCATCAAAATGACCACATCACGCCCGCCCTCAACCAGACGTTTGGCCTTGGCCAGCGCCATTTCGGCCACGCGAGTTTGAGACGTTTCCGGGTCGTCAAAGGTAGCGGCCATCACTTCGGCTTCCACCGAACGATCCATGTCGGTTACTTCTTCGGGACGCTCGCCAATCAGCACCACCATCATGTGCAAATCTTGGTGGTTGGCGGTAAGACCATTGGCAATCTGCTTGAGAATGGTCGTTTTACCGGCTTTAGGCGGTGACACAATTAGTCCGCGCTGTCCCCGTCCAATGGGGGCCAACATATCCAGGAGACGAGTGGAAAGAACATCTTTGCGGGTTTCCAGCTTCAGCCGTTCTTCCGGAAAGATAGGGGTCAACCGTTCAAAAATCGGACGCTTTTTGGCCGCCTCAGGGTCCAGCCCGTTAACCGCTTCCACCCGCAGCAACCCAAAATATTTTTCGGTGTCTTTGGGAGGGCGCACCTGGCCAATGACCATATCGCCGGTACGCAATCCAAAGCGGCGAATCTGGCTCTGTGACACGTAAATATCCTCCGGGCCGGGCAGCAAGTCTACAGACCGGAGAAAACCAATACCATCCTGAATGATTTCCAGCACGCCGCCACCAAAAATGAATCCCTGGGCCTCGGCATTGGCTTTTAAGATTTTTAAAACAAGGTCGCTTTTCTTCAGTTTGCTGTAGCCAGAAATCTCAAATTCTTTGGCCAGACTCCTCAAATCCTCAAGGGTCTTGGCGTCAAGTTCAGCCATATTCATTATAGAAACTCCGGGAAAGATAAGTGAATGTAAGAATTATTCTTTGTTCTTGGATCAAAACACTGTCAGGTCAGTCAGCCCCATCCCCTGGATGGGGCCCCATCCAGGGGATGGGGGTTTAATCACTTCCATCTTCAAGCGCAAGATAGTCAAATATTTGGATTATCTCTGGGGAAGTACTTGATCCACAATCTTAAAGTTATACTTTGGTTCAATAATTTCCTTTACTGTTTTTTGGTCCTCGCTGTTTGCATTAGACCTGGCATCAAAATCAACGGGCAAATAGTCATAATGAATAGAGATGATCATCTATTGAATTACTAGTGGTAAACTCGCTTGATGAAAGCCTTATTCCAAACAAGCAAGTTCAACGGTCTGCTGATAAGCCCATTCTGTGGTGATACAGGGGATAATATCCAAAAAATAATTTAGCTTCTCAAATTTGTCTATTCAGAGAAATCAGAATTTTAAAGATTTTAGGGTTGGGGGAATAGAGCTTTATGCTGCACAAGTTTGTGCGGAGTCAAGTTTATTTAACTACCAGGGCCATTATAGCATTTTTCCTTTACGCCGTCAACTTGGATTCACTCCTAACCATACATTGACACAAACCGCATAACTTACTAAAATATAGGTGCTTTGGCAGATCCAAATTCATGGTTTAACCGGCCAGGGGAAAAGTGCCCGAGAAAATTCTTGTCATCGACGACGATCCCTTCTTACTCCAACTCATAGAAACCGGCCTGGGAACGGGAGGTTATCAAGTTGTTGTTGCTTCTAATGGGGAAGAGGGGCTGAGGTTGCTTGATGAAACAAAACCGCATCTGGTTGTGCTTGACATCATGATGCCCGATATGAGCGGCTGGCAAGTTTGTATCCATATCCGTCAAGTTTCCACCGTGCCCATTATTATGCTCACGGCCCTGGGTTCACAGGCCGACATTGTACGGGGTTTACGGGCTGGCGCCGATGATTATCTGGTTAAACCGTTTCTTAAGGATGAACTGTTGGCCCGGGTTTCGGCGGTATTGCGCCGGGCCAGTATGCCTCCAACCTCCTCAACGGTTCCACTCCGTTTTGGCGACGGAGAGTTGGTCATTGACCCGACCGAACGACGGGTAATGGTGAATGGAGAAGAAACCGACCTGACCCCCCGAGAATTCGAATTACTGTTGTTCATGGCCCAAAGACCCGGCCGGATATTGAGCGCCGAATACATTTTTGAAAACGTGTGGCCCTACGACAGCGAAACCAACCTTGAAAATGTCAAATGGTATGTTTGGCGTCTGCGGAAAAAGGTTGAAAAAAATCCCAGCCACCCCCGCTATCTCATCACTGAGCGGGGGGTAGGATACCGATTTACCCCCAATTATGGGATGCTGCCAAAAACGGAACTTGAATAATTGTGACCGCAACAACTATTCCGCCAGAATGGTCAAAACGATAGATAAGGATTATAATCCTCCCCGCAGAGTTCCACCTTTGCTCTTGAGATTCTCAAATCACCCAAAAAAGTATTTTACATGACTACAATTATAGTAATTCCAACTTATAACGAGGCCGAAAACCTGCCAGCAATTACGGCCGAACTTTTTACTCTTGACATTGAAGAGGATTTACAGATTTTAATTGTTGACGACAATTCTCCCGACGGTACCGGCCAGGTGGTCGAAGATCTGGCGCGAGATTGTTATCCGGGTCGTTTACACATCATCCACCGCGAAGGCAAACAAGGGCTAGGAACCGCGTATGTTACCGGGTTCAAGTGGGCTTTGGAACACGGGGCCGATTACGTGATCCAGATGGATGCCGATTTTTCCCATTCCCCCTCCTACATTCCCCAGATGTTGGAGAAAATAGCCAACTACGATGTAGTAGTGGGATCGCGTTACATAAGCGGCGGTGAGCTGGACGAGCGGTGGAGTTGGTGGCGTTGGTTATTAAGTTGGTGGGCCAACTCAGTCTGGACACGGGGGATTCTGGGCGTTTGTACCAAAGATGCCACCGCAGGTTTCAAATGCTGGCAGCGCAGCGCCCTACAGCAAATCGGTCTCGACCGCATTACATCTAATGGTTATGTCTTCCAAATCGAGATGGCTTTCATCTCGGAAAAACTCAACTTCCACATTCTGGAAATCCCTATTTATTTTGAAGACCGCCGCATTGGGCAAAGTAAAATGACGGTGCCGGTCAAAATAGAGGCGGCCCTGCGTGTATTTGAAATTCGCTGGCGACACCGCAATGTAAAATCTGTGCCCTTACCCACTTCAGCCGAAATCTAGGAGCGCCACGCTTGAAAGCCATTAATCGGCAAGATTTTTGGGCCGCGCTGACTCTATTGGTCCTACCTCTCCTCCTGTTCTGGCCTGTCACTGTCGGCGCAAATACCCTCCTGCCTGTGGACAATTTATTTGCCTACGAACCCTGGGCCTCTTACCAGGAGTCCCAGGGCGTGGGCCTTCCCCAAAACCAACTCCTCTCCGACCTGATTCTGGAAAACTACGTTTGGAAAAAATTCATCCGGGAGTCGATTACTGCACACGAGTTTCCCCTGTGGAACCCCTACATTTTGTCGGGCCAGCCTTTTTTGGCCAATGGCCAGCACTCGGCTCTGTACCCCTTCAGCCTGCTGTTTTACATTTTACCTCTCAGCAAAGCCTATGGCTGGTTTACGGTCAGTCAACTCTGGCTGGCCGGATTGTTTATGTACATTTTTGTCCGCACCTTGCGGGCCAACCGGCTGGGCGCGCTGATGGCGGGGATCGCGTATTCACTCAGCAGCTTTTTCATCGTCAGCGTGGTGTTTACCATGATCATTGCCGGAGCGGTCTGGCTGCCCCTCATCCTGGCCATGGTCGAGGTGATTATCCGCAAACAAGAAGACAAAGGGCGGGTGAGCTACTCGCCCATTCCTTACGTAATTGCCGGAGCCTTTGCCCTGGGCGGGCAAACCCTGGCCGGGCACGTCGAAATCACTTACTACACCTTGCTGGTGGCTGGCTTTTATGCCCTGGGCCGACTCCTCATTTTGTGGCGGCGGCAAACTACGCCTCGCTTTGCCCTGCGCCTGGCGGGCTGGCTGTTGGTGATGGTTATTTTGGGCGTGGGGCTGGGCCTGGTTCAGTTGATTCCTATGTATGAAGTGGTGACGCAAAACTTCCGCGACAACTCGGTCACCCTGGCCGACGTGCGCGGCTGGGCCTTGCCCTACCGGCGTATCGCCACCTTCCTCATCCCTGATTTTTTCGGCAGCCCGGCGCACCATAGCTATTTTGACGTAATCACCTGGCACCGGCTTTCTCTCGGCCCCAACGCCACCGGTGAAATCAATCCGCTTTGTCCGCACTGTACCAGTTGGGATACCAAAACCGCAGTTGAGGCCGGAGCTTACACCGGGATATTGCCGTTAGTACTGGCTGGGTTAGCCTTGGCCCAGGCAATTTATGAAATCTTCAAGCGCCAAACCAGCCAGCCGTTGAAAGGCTATGTGTTTATTTTTGCCCTGTTGGCGGTACTTTCTCTGCTGTTCGCCTTTGGTACTCCGCTGTATGCCTTACTTTATTACGGCCTGCCCGGTTGGAACCAACTTCACTCGCCCTTCCGCTGGATTTTTCCTTATACCCTGAGCATTGCCGTTCTGGCCGGAATTGGCGTAACTTATTTGAGCCGACTGGTCAGTGCTAAATGGCAAGGGAACAAGATAGCAGGTAGCAGGGTGGTCAAGGAACAAGATGACAAGGAGCCGAATGAAGTTTCTGGGCGGCCTGGTTATTCTCTTGCCCCGCCCTCCTTTCTGGGTACTTTCTCCCGTTATTTTGGCTGGCTGCTCTTCTGGAGTGGTTTGCTTGGCGTTGTGGTGATGCTGGCGGCGCTGTTCGTTCCCGCGCCTTTCATCCGGGCCGCCACTTTTGTTTTCGAACGCTCCGGCCTGGCTCAACATGCTTTTGCCGATGGCCGCCAATTCTTCGGCTACCAGTGGCCCAATTTCTTTAAGTTTTTTCTGATGGTGATGGCTTCCGGCGCAGTGCTGCGAATCGCCCGCTGTCCCATCTTTTTTCCTGCCCGCCTGGGTCGGATCAACGCCTGGAAACCGCTGGCGATGATCATCATCAGCCTCGACCTACTGCTGGCTGGCGCCGGTTTCAACCCTTCAGTTAATCCGGCCCTGCTCGATTTTAAGCCGGAGGTGGTCAAATGGCTGGAAGCTCGACAGGTAGAGGATCCATATTTTCGCCTCAACAGTTTTGACACGCCCGGCGGACGCGGCAACAAAGTGTTTCTGGCCAACGCCGGGATGTACGCCAACCTGTTTGACGTGCGCGGCTACGATAGCATCATCCCTGGCCAATACGCTCGCTTTATGCAACTCATTCAGGAAAACGGCGACCTGCTCTTCAACCGGGTTGGCCCAATTTATTACGATGGCTACAGCGCGCTCAACTCGGCCTTACTGGACCTGCTCGGGGTGCGGTATATCCTGACCACCGTAGACATCAATAATCCCAACTACCAACTGGTCTACAACCAGGAAATTCGCGTCTATGAAAATACGGATGCCTTGCCGCGAGCTTTTTTGGTAGATGAAGGGGCAGACCTGGCAAATTTTCAGAAAACTGATGGGACTGATGGCGATCTGGACTTTGCCCTGCGCAGTCTCAATCCACGGAAGCAGGTGCTGCTCGATGGCGAAACCAACGGCCTGGGCCGGGATTTGGCCCCCGAAGATGCCGGGCCACTTTCGCGGGCCAAACCCCATGTGGAGATCGTTCAGTACACTGCCAACGAAGTCAAACTGGCGGTGCGCCTCGATCAACCCGGCTGGCTGGTGTTAGCCGACACTTACTTCCCCGGCTGGCGAGCCTACGCCACTCAAACCACAAAAGCCGACGAAATTGAGCTAACCATCCACCACGCCAACGGCACCTTCCGCGCCGTCTATCTCCAACCCGGCCAGTGGCAGGTACGCTTTCGCTACAGCCCGCGCAGTTTTCAACTGGGGCTTTACGGCTCGTTTTTGGCCTGCGTTACGCTACTATTTCTGTTAGGCTACTGGGCCTGGGGTAAACTGTACCGGGAACAGGAAACCGACTCGCCCATCAAACGAGTCGCCAAAAACAGCCTGGTGCCGATGATCATGGCCCTATCCATCCGGGTGATTGAGTTTGCCTTTGCCATGCTGATGCTGCGCATTTTGCAGCCGGAGGGCGCCGGGCGTTACGCCTTTGCCGTCGCTTTCATCAGCCTGGCCGAGATCATCACCCGTTACGGCCTGGGCACGCTGGTCACCCGCGAGGTCGCCGCCGACCGCAGCCGGAGCAATCGTTATCTGTCCAACATATCCATCTTGCGTCTTTGGCTATGGCTGGCCGCCCTGCCGATAATGGCCGTAATTTTGGTTCTGTATGTAAACTTTGGCGGCACCACCCTTGACGTGGTAGTAACAATTGCCATTCTGGCACTTGGCACCCTGCTCAGCAATCTCTCCGACGGTCTGACGGCCATCTTTTACGCCCACGAGAAAGCCGAATACCCGGCTGCTATTGCCCTGGTCACCGCGTTGGTGCGCGTAAGTATCGGCGCGCTGGTGCTGTTGTTGGGCTGGGGCATCGTCGGTCTGGCCGGAGCCTCATTGGTGGGCAACCTGGCAGCCTTGGTGATGTTGAGTTACATTTTGGTGATCAAAGTCTTCCATCCTTCCGTGGAACCTGACCGCACTCTGCAAAAAGGGATGATGGGCGAAAGCCTGCCCCTGATGATCAACCATCTCCTGTCCACCATCTTCTTTCGCATCGACGTGTTCATCCTCAAACCTACCTGGGGTGACCAGACCGTAGGGTATTACAGCGCCGCCTACAAATACATCGACGGCATCAATGTGATTCCGCAATATTTTACCCTGGCCATTTTTCCGTTGATGAGCCGTTTTGCCGCCAATTCCCGCGAGTCGCTGGTGCGGGCCTACATTTTGAGCCTGCGCTTTTTGTTGTTATTAGCCTTACCCCTGGCCGTAGGGACGCCCTTTATTGCCCGTGAACTTATCCTGGTTCTGGCCGGGGAGGAATTTTTGCCTCATTCAATGATTGTGCTGCAACTGCTCATCTGGTTTTTACCGTTCAGTTTTATTAATCAGGTGACGCAATATGTCCTGATTGCCCTGAACCAACAGCGCCACCTGACCCGCGCATTTGTGATTGGGGTTCTGTTTAATGTTGTCACCAACCTGATTTTTATCCCCCTCTACGGTTACCGAGCCGCGGCGATTACCACGATTTTTTCGGAGTGGGCGTTGTTGATTCCCTTTTATCTATTGGTGCGCCGGAATCTCTGCACCGTGCCCTGGTTTGATCTTGCCTGGCGACCGACCATCGCCGCAGCGATGATGGGCAGTGTTTTGTGGCTCATCGGCGATGTAAACTTCTTTGTGACTATTGCCATCGCCGGAGTTGTTTATCTGCTGGCGCTGGCCCTGGTTGGCGGATTGACGCAGCAGGATATGGATGTCGTCTGGCGGGAGATTCCCTGGCGGCGATTGTGGGCAAAGACAGCCTGAAGAGATGGGCCATGCAGCGTGCGAAACTCATAAGTCTGGGGCTTCGACAAACCATCAGCCTTAACAGCAAAAGTTGGCAGTTTGGTCAGGTACCTCGCCGCTCGTTCACCGATGCTGAAATTTACGACTTGCCCCACGTAGCCGAATGGCTCCCCGCCACCGTGGCCGGCAACGTCCGCACCGACCTGCTGGCGCTGGGGCGTATCCCCGATCCGTTTTGGGCCGAAGCTTATAAAGAGAGCTTGTGGGTAGAAGAGGTTGACTGGTGGTACCGGCGAACAATTGAAACCGGCCCGCTATCGCCTGGCCAACGGGTCTTCCTGATTTTTGAGGGTATCGATTACCTTTCCGCCATCTTCGTCAATGGGCGGGAGATGACTCGCCATCAAGGGATGTTCTCGCGCCAGATAATTGAAATTACCAACGCCTCGACTGAAGGCACGGCAGAGGTGGCCGTGCGGCTGTGGGGCAGCAGCGCCCTTCCCCATCGCCATCTCAACCTCTGGCAACGACTCTGGCAAAAAATTGCGGCATCTTTGTACGATACATGGGCCGGGGTTTATCCCGACCGCTCGGTCACGCTCAAGTGCCAGATGTCTTTTGGCTGGGATTTTGCCCCGCCCATCCGCACTATGGGCATTTGGGACGAAGTGCATCTGGTTGTTAGATAATATGAAGGGCGGCGAATTTGAGAATAGAGGTCGCTGCGGGTATGCTCCTTAACAACCAAATAAAGTTAGCTTT
>JAFGNV010000173.1 GCA_016926805.1 Anaerolineae bacterium | reverse complement strand
CGCAGCAGGGTGGGCAGATCCAAAATGCCGGTTAGCTGCTGGCTGACTTCGACCACGGTTTCAATCTGCCGGGTCCGCCTGGCTACCTGCTGCTCCAGACTATCAATGAGACTTCGCAATTGCGCAGTCATGCTATTAAAGGCATTGGCTAAAACGCCCAGTTCGTCTTGGGTGGTGACCTGAACTTGTTGCGACAGGTCTCCGGCATTGATAGCCCGAGCCGTCGTTGCCATAGCCTGAATGGGCCAAACAATCTGGCGCACAATCAAAAAACCCAGCGTGCCGGATACCAATAAAGCCGCCACAACGAGGGTTGTGGTAATGAGAACTGTATAAATGGCCAGGGCAAAAGCGTCAGAGACAGCCTGCTCGGCGATGATGTTGAATTCTTGCTCGCCAAAACGAGCCGTGTCAACGGCCAGGACCGCATTCGAGCCAGTTAAGCCGGGCTGGATACCGTCCCCTTCAGGCACAGCAAAGGTGGTGCCGCGCAGCACCACCGAAGGGTTACGGTGAGCCACAACTCTATTTTGGGCATCCACAATGTAGACGCTTTGACCCGGGCCAACCTGGACATCTGCAATCAGGTTCCAGATTTTTTTGAGACGAACCTCAGAGATGAGCACCCCGTCCACCAGACCGGTGCGGGCATCGAACAGGGGCACAGCAAGGGTCATTAATGGCTCCCCGTTAATCTCATCGAACCGGACCGGGCTGTGATAAACCTGGCCAGTTGTCTGGGGGATGACAAACTCGTCAGTCCCGGCGTACTCGCCCAGGTTGGTGGGGGTAAGGCTCAAGCGAGAGAGATGGATTTGCTTCTGTCCCTGGTTATCGAGCAAGATCAAATCTTCAAAAACACCCCGGGAAATGAGTAAGCTCAAGATATTGTGTTTCTCATTCCGGTTCAGTCCTGGCCACATTTGCACCCTGCTTACCAAGCGTAACTCGTTTTCCAGTTCCGTAAAGAAAGTTGTTACCTCAACGGCCACCCGCTGCGCCATCTCGCGTTGCAGGTTGAGCGCTTGCTGCTTTTGGGTGGTGAAGCTTTGCCAGGCCAAAATAACCCCAACCAGTAACAAGGGGCCGATGGCCAAACCAATAAAGGCTACGGTCAAGCGTGTCCGAATACTATTGCGCATGTCACATGCCTTTCTGAGCAGCCCAGCCCGGAGACCTGACAGGTTCCAAAAACCTGTCAGGTCTGGTTTTCAGGGCTACAATTTTAGCGAACGATGACGTCTGCCTGGAGCAAAATTTCGTCCGGAATATCAAGGCCGATGGCAGCGGCTGTCTTCAGATTGATCGCCAAAAAAAACTCGGCCGTTTCTACGGGCAAGTCGGCCGGTTTGATCCCACTGAAAATTTGGTCGGCCAGGCGCGCCGCCTGCTTTCCAGAACTAACTTGTTCCATACCATAGGAAGTCAATACGCCACCCGTCTTCACAATCTCAATATTGGCGCCTGAGGTGGGCAATTGAAGTTCAGCGGCCGCCTTTATAAAATCAAATATACGAGTAGAAACCAGACTATCAGGCAGGAAAAAAATGGCGTCGGCTTCCGCAGGAATATTCTCAATGGCGGCCACAACCTCTTCAGGATTGCGGACCTCACGTGTCATGAGTTCAACGCCAAATTTTGGAGCAACTTCGCTCACCGCCTCCAGGGCCAAGACAGGGCTTCGATCCTCGGGGTTATAGATAGTATAGATTTGTTCAATTGTCGGCGCTACTTGCATCAGCCATTCCAGACGCCGCGCCTCCTGCACGCCAAAGGTGACGCCAGTGGTATTACCACCGGGCTGCCTGAGACTATCTACCAGGCTGGCGCCCACCGGGTCGGTTACAGCCACAAAGACCACCGGGATATCGGTGCCGACCGTGGCCTTCTGCGCCGCCCGGGTTGCAGGGGTGGTGATAGTCAGAATCAAATCGACATCTGCCGCCGCCAGACCTTGCGCCACCGCATCAAGTTTGTCCATATCGGCGGTTGCTCCCTCATAGGAATAAGTGATGTTTTCGCCTTCAAGGTAGCCTAATTCGGTCATGCCCTCTTTGAAACCCTCCAAAACGCTATCTAAATCTGGCACAATGCTAAGCACGCCAACAGTGTAGGTTTTTTGGCCGCCGCAGGCCAGCAACAGCAGACTGGTGATGATGAATACAGCAATAAGTATAGGCAAATATTTTTGTTGTTGGTTGTGTTTCATTGTATTTCACCCTCCGTCAGGCTCAAGCGCGATGCTCGGGCAGAGGCAGCCACACAATCATTTGGGTGCCCTGGCCGACTTCACTATTAACCTCAATTTCGCCCTTGTGTTGTTTGACAATTTCGTTGACAATGGATAACCCCAGTCCCACGCCAAAACCTCTGGTGCTGAAAAGCGGCTCAAAAATGTGGGGGAATACCTCCGAGGAAATGCCGGGGCCGGTATCGGCAATGGATAGCTTCAACTGTTCTTCCGTCACTTCTGTTTTTATGGTCAAAATATGCTCTTGCGTGTCTGATGGCTGTATTTCCTCTT
>JAFGNV010000172.1 GCA_016926805.1 Anaerolineae bacterium | reverse complement strand
GTACAGGAAGCAGTTGATGATAAAATGTACTTGAATGAGTCAAGCTTACTTCAGGTCCAGCTGCTGCACCAACTGCAACGCCAAACGGTTTGCCTGAACTAAATGACGGTGCCCAGAAAACAGCAGCAGAAACACCGCTTCCAAGAGAAGCCCATGTACCTGTAAGAGTCGTTACGCTGGCCCGTGAAGAACTCCGCACAGTTTTCTCTCAATCCAAGGCCTGGTCGAGATCCTCAATCAAGTCGTCCACATTTTCCAGTCCAATCGAAGCCCGCAGCAGGTTCTCCGGCGTGGTGGTGCCCGGCGCTTCAATGGAGGCGCGGTGCTCGATGAGACTGTGGGTGCCGCCAAAGCTGGTGGCCCGGATAAAAATCTTGACCCTGGCCGCCACGGCCATGGCCTCCGCCTGTCCTCCTTTGACCTGAAACGAGAACAGCCCGCCAAATTTTTCCATCTGGCCGGCGGCAACCGGATGGCCGGGATGGGATGGCAGGCCGGGATAGTGGACCGCTTCCACCGCCGGGTGGGTTTGCAGAAATTGGGCCACTTGCCGGGCAGTGTCGGCCTGGGCGCGAACCCGGTAGGGCAGGGTTTGGATGCCGCGTAACGCCAGCCAACACTCAAACGGCGACGGCACCGCGCCGCCAATCTGGCGGATGTGTTTGATTTTTTGCCACAACTCGTTGTTTGCTTTGGCCACCACCAGCCCGCCCAATACATCGCTGTGGCCGCCCAAATATTTGGTAGTGGCGTGAATAACGAGGTCGGCGCCGAGATCGAGCGGACGCTGCAATACCGGTGTGGCAATGGTGTTATCGCAAACCAGGCAGGCGCCCACTTCGTGCGCCAATCCGGCCAGTCCGCGGATGTCGGTAATTTTTAGGAGAGGATTCGAGGGAGTCTCGATCAGGACCAGGCGGGTGTTGGTTTGCAGCGCCTGTTTTACGGCGGCCAGGTTAGTGGTATCCACAAAGTTCACCGCCAGGCCCCACGGCGTAAATACATCTTGCAGCAATAGGCGAATGCCAAAATACAGGTCATCGGGCGCAATCACGTGATCGCCCGGCGCGAGGGCCTGCAAAATGGTCATAACGGCCCCGGAGCCGGAGGCAAAAGCGGCCGCCTCAACCCCACCTTCCAGCTCGGCCAGACTTGCTTCCAGGGCGTGGCGGTTAGGATTATCGCTGCGGGCGTAATAATAACCGTGGGGATAGGCCCCATCCGGTTGTCGCTCAAAGGTGGTGGATAGATGAATCGGCGGGGTGATGGCCCCGGTGGTCGGGTCCACCTGATGCCCGGCGTGAATCGCTTGCGTTTCTAGCTTGGTCAACTTATCTCTCCTTATCCAGCGCGGGTGCCATTGGGTACCGGGAATTCAGGCATTGCCAGCACCGGCGTCAGGCCGTCGGTGTAGCCAATATTAAACAACATTCCTTCTGAAACTTCGCCCATCATTTTTCTGGGTTCAAGATTAATCACAAACAGGGCCTGTTTGCCTTTGATTTCGTCGGGGTTTGCTCGTTCCTGTTTCAGCCCCACCAAAATAGTCCGTTGGTGGTCGCCAAAATTAACCGTCAGTTTGACCAGTTTGTCCGACGCGGGAATGTCTGCCACTGCCTCGATTGTCCCCACGCGCACATCAATTTGGTCGAGCAGGTCAAAAGGAATTGTTGGTTTGAGTGGCGCAACTTTGATCGTATCCATCGTTTCCTCCGGGTAAAAAATTCAAGAGATATGGATCAACCGGCCCAGGATTTGCGAATCAGGAACCGGCTAAAGGTGGGTTCGGGAAGGCGTTGCACAATCTTTACCAAAAGAAAAATAACCAGCAGTGAGAACAATACCCGCCCCCACAGGATGCCCGACAAATGGCCGCCGACTACCATCATGAGCAGGGTATCTTCAATAAAACTGTGGCAGATACTCAACAGGGCCAGGGAAAAGAAAACATCTTGTTTAGACAGGCGGCCGGATCGCGCTTCTTGAATAATGAGACCGCCCCCAAAACTCAGCCCTAGCGTCATCCCGATGATGGTGGTTGGTGTCGCCGCCTGGCTCATGCCTAACATTGCCAGCACCGGCCCCAGCAGCTTTTTGAGTAAGGTAATAACGCCGATCCATTCCAGCAGGCGCATGATTGCCAACAGCCCCAGAATGATGAGAAAGATCATTAGCAGATTTTTTACTTCGGTTTGAGTCCAACCCCACCAGGAGGAATCTTGAGGAGGAGGATTCCACAACGCCTGATGAGGTGCCTGGAGAAAATCACCCCTGCTATATATTTGGTTAAGCAATCCCCCCAACACCAGGGCGCAGATAACCCGGAATAAAGCGATAAACCAGGGCCGCAATCCGGCAACTTGGGTGATACGGACTTCAACCGGTAGACCGTGCGCCACCAACAGCATGGTGGCGAGAACGGTGACCTGAGCCGCCGTTAAACTCTCGGTAGGGGCGAGGGCAGCAAACACGATGATAGCGCCGTAAATGTTGGTGACCATCGCCGTGGCCCAAACCAACCCCATCGAGCCGGGTAGCCCGACCAGTTCCATCACCGGGCCGAGGGCCAGCCCCAGATAATCGGTCACGCCCCAGTCGGTCAGCAGTTTGGTGATGATACTCAGGGGCACAATGATTTTGAAGAGGTCGTAGCTGGTTTTGATGGCGTCGCGTAGAAGTTGACGGCTGCTGGCGGCCAGTTGCCTTGTAAATTTGTTTGTTATAGATAGGTTTTCCAATATTGGGCCACTCCATCCAAAAACAATTGCACGGCAATGAGGATGAGCAGCATGCCCATCAACCGTTCCAACGCCCTGATGCCGCGTCGACCCAAAAACCGGAGAATGAGCGGCGAGGAAACGAGAATGGCCGTGGTCATTACCCACGCCAGTAATAGCGCCAACACCGACTCAAAGATGTGGCCCGGTTGTGGCGTTGCCTGTAACATCACAATGGTAATGGCCGACGGTCCGGCCACCAGGGGCATCGCCAGCGGCACAATAAAAGGATCGGTTTCGTCCTCACCAAAGCTAAGGCCGCGCATCTCAAACACCATGCGCAAGGCAATTAGAAATAAAACAATCCCCCCCGCAATGTTGAGGGTGGGTTGAGAGAGGCCCAGAAAACTCAAAATCTGGGTGCCCATCACCAGAAATACCAGCAGGATGCCCAGCGCGATGAGCAGTTCGCGGCCAATGATTTTGACCTGCGCTCTGGCCGGAAACCTCTGCAGAATGGACTGAAAGACCGGGATGTTGCCGATGGGGTCCATTACAAAAAATAGAGTCACGGCTGCGGAGAGAACGTTCAGCCAGATGATTTGTTGAAACATGCTTGATTACCGTTCCTGTTTGATTGATAGGCCAATTCGCGGCCAGAGCCGCTCGAGGCGCCGGTGATGAAGACCACGTTTTCCTGAAAAACTGAGGTTGGTATACTCAAAGGCATTCTTCTTCTTTAATGGGTAGATAGTTATTTTTACTGCGCTCAGGCTTTGGGTTTAGAAATACCGGGTCAGTTTTTCCGGGGTAATCAGACTAGATGAAGAAGCTTTTTGCGCGCACGTGTACCGCGCCGCAATCTGCCCCCGTAAAATCGAGGCGCGCAGTGAGTATTTATCCAGCACAAAACTGGACAGAAAGCCCACGGCCAAGCCGTCTCCGGCGCCGTTGGTGTCAATCACCGGGGCATCCAGTTCCACCGGCGGGAAAAATTCGACACCTGCTTGCGTGCCCAGGGCGCAACCCTGGGCACCCCGGCCCACGATCACCACCAGCTCGGGCTTTTGAGCCAGGAATGTTTCAATGAGGGAGGTGGGGTCGGTGTAATTGGCGGCGGAAAGGAAAAGAATGTCCGCGTTTTTGATAAAATCCCGGCGATACTCGTCGTCTGGTGAAACCACATCCTGAAGGTCGCAGGCAATGGTCAACCCCAGTTCTTTGGCAATGGGCAACAACTGGCGCGCCCAGTTGGGAATGTTAAAATGAGCCAGCCTGGCCCGGGCCAGCACGCTCCGGCAAAGGTCCAGATTGGGCGCCAAGTGCATGTGGCCCTTACCGTCGTAAAAATTCTTGCGCCGGCCATCCCGATACATAAAGTTGATGCTCCGGCTGGTGCCCTGGGGATCGATGAACAGGGCGGTGGTATCAATTCCGTCCCGGGCGAACTCTTGGCGGATGAAGCGACCGTTGAAATCATCGCCCACGTAGCCAATAAAGGCCGTCTTTTTGCCCAGTTGGGCGTAACCCCGGCTGGCATAGCCCCCGGCCTGGCCCACATAGTCCAAGTTCTCGGTGAAGTTGGCCTCTACCGTAAAGTCAATATCGTTGCCGGGGAGATAGACATTGGTGTCAATGCCAACGTTGCCGATGACGGCAACATCAAAGTTGGGCTGAGGTAGTTCCAGCATCAGTTTTGCCCGGCCTTCCGGCATTTCTTACAAAGGCCAAAGATGCTCAGGTGATCGGTGCGCGCCTCAAAGCCGTACTGTTCGGCCAACATTACCCGTACCGGTTCAAAGATGTCATCGCAAAATTCCTCAATACCCCCACAGGCCTGACAGACCAGGTGATGGTGCGAACAATGGTCTTTGAGGGCATAGTATGTTTGATTGCCACCCAGATTGGTTGAGGTAACCAGGTCGAGGTTTTGCAGCAATTCGAGGGTGCGATAGACGGTGGCCAGACTGATGTAGGGGTTGACCTGTTGCACCTCGGCAAAAATATCCTCGGCAGTGAAATGACCCTCCAGTTTTTCAAGGGCTTCAAAAATAATGGCCCGTTGCGGCGTTGCCCGCAGGCCCTGTGCTCTTAAGGCGTCAATTAAACTGTTCATGTCCCTTGGTCTCTTTTTGTGAGAATAATTGCAGGTGCGATTGTATCACGGCTGTATAGTGGTTGCAAGTGCGGGGGTACGTCCAGAATTTTGTGCAACCTTCAGTTGCCCGAAATCTGGACAAACCAGGGGGAAATTCGGGGGGATACCCCCCGCACCCCCCGTCTGTCCTAAAAATTTGGACAGACCCCAAGTGCGGCGAGATAAATAAAAAGACCCTGAGGGTTGCAGAAACTCTCAGGGTCTTGCTGCCTGCCTGGGGTTACCGCAGCATGGCGTAGGTAATCTGCAACTGCGCCGTTACCGAGACATCGCCGGGCGAGATGGGGCCAGCCCCACCAGCGCCGCCCATGTCTCTAGCCCCGTAGGACTGCTCGCTGATGAAGTAGGCGCCCTGATCAATCACTTCGCTGATGTTCACCACTTCACCCACGGCCACACCGTTCAACTCGGCCAGTTCCTCGGCCTTGGCTTTGGCCTTTTCCACGGCCTTGGCCCGGGCTTCGGCTTGCAGGGCGCTGGTATCGGACAGCCGGAACTCGACACTGTTGATATTGTTGGCGCCCGCCTCAATGGCTGCCCCCAAGATATTGGTGACTTTATCCAGGTCCCTGATGGTAACCTGCACATTGTTGCTCACCTGATATTGGGCCTGTTCGGCAGGACCCTGCGGGCCGTAAGGCCGGTCAACATAAACGCTGTAGTAAGAGGTTTGGATGTCCTTCTCAGCGATTCCTTCACCCTTAAGGGCCGCCAACAGACTGTTCATGTCTTGGGCGGCTTTATCCGTGGCCACTTTTACGTCGGGGTCAATGACCTGAACGCCGATGTAGACCACGGCGATATCCGGCGGCGCACTCACATTGCCTTCGCCCACAACCGTGATGGTGCGGGCCAGGTCTTCCGGGGCCTGTAATTCACCGGCGGCCTGCGCCACCGGCGAGTCGAATTGAGCCAGGCCCAGGGCAAAATTGCCGAGCAGTAAGAGGACGGCTGTGCCCAACAGGGTGATGACCAATAGTAGAGATTTAGCATTCATAATAAACACTCCTTTTTTGTTAAAGTTTATTGATGTACCTTCTTACCTGACGCATAGGTTACTTGAGGTTATTAGACGTTGGTTGCGGGCCAATTGTTCCCCGACTCGTAGGCAGAAAAATAGGGATACGCCGAACCGCATCCCTGTTTTAGTAAAAACATTGTACCACGCATGTCGAAAAAAACCTGGCTTGTTGCCCCACGCCCCGCCGATGGTCAAAGCGACGGTTACATGCCGGTTGGCGCATCAGCCGGAAAGCAATTACGCAAGCGCCGAATGTTCTCCGCTACCGAGGCCTTATTGTTAAAAACTGCCGACCCGGTTACCAATACCGTGGCCCCGGCTCTGAGAATTTCGGGAATGGTGCCTGTGTTGATGCCTCCATCCACCTCTATTTCCGCCTCCGAGCCAATATCGTCCAGCATGTGGCGCAGGTGGGCAATTTTGGCAGTGCTGCCGGAGATGTAAACCTGCCCTCCATAGCCGGGATTGACCGACATAATGAGCACCAGCTCTACATCCGGCAGGATTTCCTCCAGAGTAGAAAGTGGGGTAGCGGGGTTCAGGGTGACCCCGGGTTTGCAGCCCAACTCCCTGATGAACTGAATAGTGCGGTGTAAATGGGGGCAGGTTTCAACATGGACGGTGATGCGGTCGGCTCCGGCTTCAGCAAAATCGGCGATATATCGATTGGGTTGCTCAATCATCAGGTGTATGTCTAACGGTAGTTTGGTGACCGGTCGGATAGCTCGAACCAGCAGCGGGCCAAAAGTAATATTGGGCACAAAATGGCCGTCCATGATGTCCACGTGAATCCAATCTGCCCCGGCCGCTTCGGCTTCCCGAATCTGTTCGCCCAGCCGGGCAATGTCGGCGGAGAGAATAGAGGGGGCAAGTTTGACTTGTCTCATCAGGATTTCCTTTCCTGGCCGCTCTGGCTTAAATGGGATACGTTTCTGAGTAAATCTTTGCTTTATTGCCTGGCAACAACTGACAATGTCCCAAGTTCCCCCAGGTGGTGGCTTGCGTTATTATCATCCGGCAAGGCGACTGTGTCAAATGGTTAATCAATGATAAACTTGTCATATTGGCCTTTGTCAGTAAGATTCCAGTAACCATACTTCTGCCATCCAGGCAAGGAGACTTGATGACGTTAAACCACAAATTTTTATTGGGTATAACGGCCATAGTGTTGGGTATGTTTCTGGCCGGTTGCCAGTTAGGCCAATATGAGTATAAAGGCGGCTTGATTGACCCGCCGATCCAGTTGCCCGATTTTGAATTGACGGCCACCGATGGCCATCCCTTCCATTTGAGTGATGTTGAGGGCGATATTGCCCTACTTTATTTTGGTTATACTTATTGTCCCGATGTTTGTCCTTTGACTATGTGGGAAGTTAAAAAGGCGCTGGCCGAATTGGAAACTGGCCGGGAACGCATCCACGTGATTTTTATTTCCGTTGACCCGGAGCGGGATACGCCGGAAGTGCTGGCCAATTACATGAACGCCTTTGGCCCGGAATTTATGGGCCTCACCGATGATTTTGCCAAAATCCAGGAAATGATGAAATCCTACGGCGCGTTTGCCGAAAAAGAAGCAGTTTCAGATTCGGCGCTTGGTTACCTGGTCAATCACACTGCCCGTTTGTATCTCATCGACCCGCAGCAACAATTGTTGCTGCAATATCCTTTTGGCTTTACCGCCGAAGATTTAACCAGTGATCTGGAATATCTCATCCAGCGAGAAGGACTCTAATTATCCCCAAATGGGTTCTAAAGCAATGCAGCACTGGTGGGCAAACCTGTTGAAACAAAACGGAAGGGAAGATTTTTTTATGAAAAAGTTTGCATCTTTGATGGTACTAATTATGGCGGTAGCCATCATGGCTGCTCAATGTGGTCCAGCATCGGAAACCAGTCCAAACAGCAGCGCTCAAATCAAAGTGATGGAACCCTGGTCTCGCCCATCTCCAGCAATGGCCGGTACCGGCGCAGTTTATATGAGGTTGATAAATGAGGGCGGTACTAACGATGCCTTGATTAGCGTTGAAACTGATGCCGCCGAAGTGGTGGAACTGCACGAGAGCAAAATGGAAGGCGACGTAATGAAGATGAGTCCCGTGGCCAAAATTGAAATACCTGCCAGTGGATCGGCTATGCTCCAACCGGGCGGTCTCCATGTGATGCTCATCAATCTGAAACAAGAGCTGGTGGCTGGTGAAAAAATAGAACTTACGCTCAATTTTGAAAAATCTGATCCCCTCACAATTGAAGCTGAAATTCGTGAGATGGGAGTAGAAATGAATCAGTAAAACTCACCCAAAGGAGATATTTGATTTTAGATGAAGAAATTGCTTATTCTAACCCTTGGATTAATCTTCATGTTGGCTTTAGTTCTTTCGGCCTGCGGTGGAGGTAGTGAACCCGAACAAGTCCCGGCACAAGCCGACAAAGGTGATCCGGTCAAAGGAAAAGAACTATTTCTCAGTTGCTCGGCCTGTCACGGCCCGGCCGGCGAAGGAGTGCCGGGTCTGGGTAAAGACATGGCCGGTAGCGAATTCATTGCCGGTAAAACCGACGATGAGCTGGTTGAGTTCATCAAAGTTGGACGCGATCCCGGCGACCCTCTCAATACCACCGGCGTGGCCATGCCTCCCAAGGGTAGCAATCCTGCCCTGACCGATGAAGATTTATACGATATTGTGGCTTACCTTCGTGAGATTCAGCAATAACCGAATTTTTTGTGACAAAAGTTGTTGCAGGGAGGATGGGTTCTGCTATCATCAGTCTTAAAATGATTCAGATTGTGATTATTACTGATTGTCGCAATATATGCCATAGCTGAGGATAAAAATGAATTCATCTTACACCTTCGTTGCCGATCTTCGACAACAAATTCCGGATATTCCCGCCGACAGTATCATCAGTCGCACGTTGTACAACACGGATGAGGTCAAAGTTATTCTTTTTGCTTTTGCGGCTGGTCAAGAACTTTCTGAACATACTGCGGCGACACCGGGTACACCCCTCGGGAACCGTTGACAATTCAGCCCCACCCATTTTGACATAACCGAAGCGGCTCGTATGATGTGACCCATCCCATG
>JAFGNV010000171.1 GCA_016926805.1 Anaerolineae bacterium | reverse complement strand
GTGCACCGAATTTCGCCTTTTATTGCTTACGCAAAAACAATGCCACCCAAATATGCAGACCCTTGCAGAAAACAATTAGAGTTAGGAGTTAAAAAGTTAAGATGAAATACGTAAAGCTTGGTAAAACCGATTTTACTGTCTCAACAATGACCCTGGGCTGTTGGGCTTTTGCCGGTGGCGACCTGTGGGGGCCACAGGATGACGCCGATTCCATAGCTACCGTGCATGCGGCGCTGGATGTCGGCATTAATTTCTTTGATACAGCCGAGGGCTACGGTAGCGGTCATTCAGAAATCATGTTGGGGCAAGCTCTGGTAGGGCGCCGGGATAAGGCCGTTATCGCCACCAAAGTAGGCCGGAGCCACCTGAGGCCACAAGCAGTACAGGAAGCGTGCGAGCACAGCCTGCGCCGCCTCCAGACCGATTATATTGACCTATATCAGATTCACTGGCGTGATCATTCCATTCCTCTGGTCGATACCTGGGCCGCTCTGGAAAAACTACGCAACCAGGGTAAAGTGCGAGCCATTGGCGTTTGTAATTTTGGCATGCAGGATTTAGCCGAACTGATAACCACGGGCCGAAGCGAAACCAATCAAATCCCTTACAACCTGCTCTGGCGGGCGATTGAATTTGAAATCAGGCAGAAATGTATTGAGGAAGGCATCGGGATTTTGCCTTATAGCGTTTTAATGCAGGCCCTGCTCACCGGCAAATACGCTTCGCCCGACGATGTGCCCGAAGGACGGGCGCGTTCGCGACATTTTTCCAAAAATCGGCCCCGCTCCCGCCACAGTGAAGCGGGTTGTGAAACCGAAACATTTGCCGCCATCGAGAGAATTCGCCAGATTAGCCAAAAGATTGACCAACCGATGGCCAATGTTGCGATGGCCTGGCTACTGCACCAGCCGGGGGTCACTTCCATCATTGTTGGCGCCCGCAATCCGAAGCAGATCAAACGAAATGTCAAAGCGGTAGACCTGGCATTGCCCCCAGACATCATCACCAAACTGAACCAGGCCACGGAGGAGGTCAAACAAAAGCTAGGCCCCAACCCGGATATATGGCAGTCGGTATCAAGATTCCGCTAAGCGTCAACCTGACTGAAACTGAATGAAAGGTTAATTTTTAGATGAACACCACGCCAAAAAGAGCCGCCTCAAAAATCAAACTGTCAATGTTCATTGACCCCGAACCCAGCGACGAACAACTGTTATTTGCCAAACAGCTTGGCCTGAACTATGTGTATACCTGGGTGGAAGCGCACCAGCGTGATTACGACTTTCTGGCCAATTTGCGGGAAAAGGTGGCCAAGGCGGGCTTGACCTTGTACAACGCCGGGAATTACGATATAGCCAAATCCGATAAAATTCATTTGGCCCTGCCGGGCCGGGATGAAGTTATTGCCGAATTCAAAACCTTTATCCGCAATCTGAGCCGGGCCGGGATTCACACCACTACTTTCACCTGGGAACCCTCGCGGGTGTGGAGTTCGACGCCGGGCGAAACGCGAGGCGCAGTCACCCGCCGGGTTGACCTGGCCGAAATGAAACGGCGTCCCCTCACCCATGGCCGGATATATACCGAGGATGAAATTTGGGAGAATTTTGAGTATTTTATCAAACAAATTCTGCCGGTGGCCGAAGAAGCCGACGTGCGGCTGGCCCTACACCCTAACGACCCACCAGCCCCGTCGTTGGGCGGCATCCCCTGCTTGATTCACAGTTTTGCAGATTACAAACGGGCCTTTGAAATTGCCAACAACCCTTACCTGGGCATGGAATTTTGCACCGGCTGCTGGCTGGAAGGCGGCAACGATTTTGGCAATATGCTGGAAGCCATTCGTTATTTCCACACGCAGCGAAAAATCTTCATCGTCCATTTCCGCAACGTCAGCGCGCCGTTGCCTTATTTTGAGGAAACCTTCCTGGATAACGGCTATATGGATATGTATCAGGTGATGAAAGTTTTCTGCGAAATCGGCTACGACGGCACGATGATTCTGGACCATACGCCTCAATTTGCCGGAGATTATGCCCAGGGTGGCGGCACAGCTTATGCCATTGCCTATATGCGCGCGCTCATCGAACGGGCCGAGGCTGAACTGAATACAGATAATACCTGATCAAAGGAGATTCAAATGGCAGTCCTGAAATATCAAGACACCCCTGCCGAAAAAATCGCTGAAAAAGTGGAGCGCCGGATAGGTTATTTAGACAGCCTGATGATTGTCGTTATTGATTTTGACGACGGCCCCACGTCTGAACCAGACCCACCCCATTCCCATCCGCACGAACAGGTCTGCTATGTGGCCGACGGCGAAATCATGTTCATCCTGGATGGCCAGCAAACCCACCTGAGTTCAGGCGATGTTTTCTTGGTGCCGTCGGGTAAACCCCATACCATCCAGCGACTGACCGAACACGTCCGGCTGGTTGATTGTTTTACTCCCATCCGCGAAGACTTCTTAAAATAAGTCAACCTGGGCCATAGCCGCCCAGGGAAGGGGCATAATGGGGAGCCCCCCCATCCCCCGGCTCTTCGGCCAATCTTTGGCCTTACTGCACAGGTCTAAATAAGTTGTATTCGGTTGAACCAAAAGGAGAATAAACTATGAAAACAATCCGGTGGGGAATCGTTGGTTGCGGCAATGTAACCGAAGTAAAAAGCGGCCCCGGTTTTCAACGGGCAACCAATTCCAGCCTGGTGGCGGTTATGCGGCGCAATGGCGAGTTAGCCAAAGATTATGCCCAACGCCACAGCGTGCCCAAATGGTACGATGATGCAGAGGCGCTCATTCACGACCCCGAAGTTGATGCAGTTTATGTGGCCACACCACCCACTTGGCACAAACAGTACACCTTGATGGCCGCCCAAATCGGCAAGCCGATTTATGTTGAAAAACCAATGGCCCTCAATCACCAGGAATGCCAGGCGATGATGGAAGCCTGCCGGACGGCCAACGTGCCCCTGTTTGTGGCTTATTATCGACGAGCTTTGCCTCGCTTCTTGAAGATAAAGGATTTGGTTGACCAGGGGGCCATCGGCGAAATACGTTTTATAACCATAACGCTTCACCGTCAGGTTCAACCAGATGAAGTTAATCCCGAAACCCGCCCCTGGCGCGTTATTCCTGACATTGCCGGGGGAGGGCACTTTGTCGACTTGGCCGCCCATACGCTCGATTTGTTGGACTATATTTTTGGACCCATTCAAACGGTACAGGGTTTTGCCGCCAACCAGGGTCATCACTATCCGGCCGAAGACATTGTCACTGCCACGTTTGTCTTTGAGGCAGGCATACAAGGTGTAGGCTCCTGGTGTTTCACCAGTTTTACAGATCTCGATCTCAATGAAATAGTGGGAACCCAGGGCAAGATTTCTTTCTCCTCGTTTGATGATGAGCCGGTTACTCTAACCACCCATCAAGGAGTCACTCAATTTAGCATTGATCATCCACCTCACGTTCAACAGCCGCTCATCCAAACCGTGGTTGATGAACTCAATGGGATGGGACATTGCCCCAGCACCGGCGAAACAGCCGCCCGTACCACGTGGGTGATGGATCAAATACTACAAACGTATCGGAATACATCGAAAGAGTAATCACAGACCAAAGAAAGGATATACTGATGAAAGTTCTATTCATTGGGGGGACAGGAGTCATCAGTTCCGCCTGTTCACAACTGGCCGTGGAGCGCGGTATTGAACTGTATCTGCTCAATCGAGGACAATCCTCACGGGTCGCCCCCGCGGGAACTCACGTTTTACACGGCAACATCCGCGATAGAACCTCGATAGAAAGCGTCCTCAAGGATTACGTGTTTGATGCAGTTGTTGATTGGATCGTTTTCACCCCCGACCAGATTGAAACCGATCTAAAGCTCTTCCGGGGGCGCACCGGCCAATATGTTTTCATCAGTTCGGCGTCCGCCTACCAGACCCCTCCGGCCAGCCTGCCCGTGACCGAATCTACCCCGTTGGATAATCCCTATTGGGAATACTCGCGCAACAAAATCGCCTGCGAAGAACGGTTGGTGCGGGCCTATCGTGAGGAGAAGTTTCCCATCACCATCGTGCGTCCCTCCCACACCTATGACAAAACTATGCTACCAGTGGAAGGCCGGTACACCACCATCGACCGGATGCGTCAAGGGAAAAAGGTAATTGTTCACGGCGACGGCTCATCTTTGTGGGCGTTGACCCATCACCAGGATTTTGCCAAGGGATTTGTTGGGTTGCTGGGCAATTCGCACGCCATTGGCGAAGCCTTTCACATTACCTCCGACGAGGTTTTGACCTGGAATCAAATCTATCAAATTCTGGCCCGGGCGGCGGGAGTCGAGGCCAAGCTGGTCCATATCCCCTCAGAATATATCGCCGCCTACGATGCCGATTGGGGTGCAGGACTTTTGGGCGACAAAACCAATAGCATGATTTTTGACAACACCAAAATCAAGCGAGTTGTGCCCGATTTCACTGCCACTACTCCCTTCTCCCGAGGCGCCGAAGAAATTATAGCCTGGTACGACGCCGATCCAGCAAGACAAGTCATAGACGAGGAATTTAATGGTCTGGTAGATAAAATGATCGCAGCCTATGAGTCGATGTGGCCGAAAACATAAACCAGAACTATACGTTATCTATCGCCAGGCTGTGGCCTGGTTAAAGCGATAAAGTTGAGGAAAAGTGCCTGCAACAACCGCCAACCAGTTTTTGCCGGTCGAACTCGTTTTCAACCCCAACTGGTGGTATCAAACCGCCGGTATTTCTTTTGATGAGTCGTTTTATCTTGATGCCGAAACACGCATCCAAAACGACATCACTATGCGGCAGGTGCTCCACCAACGATTTGGCGACCTGGGGCTGGGTGACCCCAATCCCCAACCTCGACCCATCATTGGTTCTCTGCATGTGGCGGGAGGCTTTGTCATCCCCGCCCTGCTGGGCGCAGAGATAGCGTTTATCCCCAATGCCGCCCCACAACCCAAACCGCTCGGCCTTTCTATGGAGCAGATTGAGAGGTTAGAAAAACCTGATTTCCGCAACAGGTGGCCCATGCCGCAACTCATTGCCGATATGGACGCCCTGGAGGCCAGGTACGGTTATCTGGTGGGTGATACCAACACCGATGGGCTTTTGAATACCGCCTACCATTTGTACGGCCAGAATCTCTTTTTGGATTTTTATCAGGCCCCGGGGCGCGTCCGGCGGCTACTGGACCTGATTGGAGAGCTAATTGTAGATGTGGCTTTATACATGCGCGAGCGCACGGGTAGCTGTTCAATCTCGGTCAATCGGATGGTTGGACGTATCAATCCCGGCCTCTTTTTGCACGCCAATTGCTCGGTGCAAATGATCTCGCCGGATAGCTACCGGGAGCTGCAACTGCCGGTAGAACAACGCATGGCCGAGCGCATCCAACCTTACGGCATTCATCACTGCGGCGACAACATGCACCGGATTGCGCCCGTTTATGCGGAACTGCCCGCCGTTTATTTCGACGTAGGTTGGGGGTCTGAAGTGACGCAGTGCCGAGAGGCGCTGCCAGAAGCTTTCTTCAATTTACGTCTCAACCCGGTGCGCATGCTGCAATGCAACCCGCAAGAAATTGCCCAAGATACAGAAAAGCTACTCCTGGCCGCCGGCCCCTTGGAACAGGCAGGAATTTGCTGCATCAATATGGATTATGGCACGCCCGACGAAAATATTTTTGCCATGATGGAGGTTATTCAGCGTTACCGGCGCTTTGGGACATAATTGTTACTTTAACTGACAGCTCAACTTCAAAAATATCCTGGAGAAAAAATTATGGTTTCAGCTTGGCAAAATTTCAAACTCGCGGCTCAACTCGGTGAGCCTGAGCAGGTTCCGGTTGCTCTCATCGTCGATAGTCCATGGCTCCCCGGCTACGCAGGCATTGACACGCGGGACTACTACCTCTTTCCCGACAAATGGTTGGAAATCAACCTGGGTTTGCGGGAGCGTTTTCCCGATATTGTCTGGATTCCGGGCTTTTGGCTGGAATACGGCATGGCCACCGAACCCTCTGCCTTTGGCGTTAAACTCCAATTTCACGCCGACAGCCCTCCCTCCGTTGAGCCGGTGATAACCGATCTCTCTTTTTGGGCCGATGTAAAACCGGCCAACCCGCAAACCGACGGCCTGATGCCGCTGATCCTCCGCCTGTACAAAGTGATGGACGAACGCCTGCAAGCCGAAGGACTGGGTATTAAAATGGTCTGCGCGCGCGGCCCGATGACGGTCGCCTCATGGTTGGCCGGGATGACACCGCTATTGATGGAGTTTGCCCTCAACCCTGATCGGGTTGCGCGCATTCTAGATACCGCAACCACAACCATTATTCGCTGGCTGCACGCTCAGTTAGATACCTTGAGTCAACCGGAGGGCATCATGCTGCTCGATGACATTGTGGGGATGGTTTCTCAGCGGCATTATGAAGAACTCATTCAGCCACATCTGCGTCGCATCTTTGATGAGTTTGAGGGGCTGCTGCGAGTTTACCATAACGACACCCCCTGTCCCCACCTGTTGGCAAGTTTAGCTGAGGCCAACTTTGATGTGTTCAATTTCAGCCATAAAACAGATATTGCCGAAGTAAAGGCCAAAATGGGGCATCGGGTTGCTGTGATGGGTAATGTTCCCCCGCTGGATGTGGGGGTGCGGGGAACTCCAGCAGATGTAACCCAAGCGGCGCGGGAATGTTTAGATAAAGCTGCGCCTGGCGGTGGAATGATTCTCTCCTTTGGCGGTGGAGTTTCACCCGGAACCCCCCCAAAAAACATTGTGGCCCTGGCTCAAACGGCTCACGAGTGGTCGCAACGAAATAGGACATAACAAAATTCAACTTTTGTTGACATAAATTGTATTATTATGGTATACTTTTCATAATCCCGAAAGTTATAGATTATTAGCTTAAGGAGTGGGATTATGGACGCTGACCTGGATTTCCTTGATGATGAAGCCGGAATGGAAGAGGAAGAAGATGGGCAACCTCCTAAAAGGCGAAGCCCTCTGCGCATCATTCTTTTAATGCTGTTAGTGCTGGTCTTGCTGTGTGTGGTCTGTTATGCAGGAACAAACCTGCTTGGCGGAACGCTCGCCGGTATACTTCCAGCGCAAGTGCAGAGTTTTCTGCCCGGCGGTGGTGAACAAGCGCCCACCGTTATTCCAATTGTTGAGACTGAGGAACCAATTCCGGTAACCACCGAGGAATTACCGCCCGTAGCTACCGGCGAACCCGCTCCCACCGAGGAGCCTCCACCAGTCACCGAGGAAGCTCCAATCCCAGGCGAACCGGCCCCAACTGAAGAACCTGTTCCACCTACCGAGGAACTCGTCCCGCCAGTGGAGGAAACCGCTCCACCCACAGAAGAACTCGTTTCGCCAACCGAAGAACTTGCCCCGCCGGTGGAAGAAACCGCTCCACCCACAGAAGAACCCGGCGAGCTTACCCCAACCACAGAACCCGTTCCAGGCCCCACATCTACGCCTACGCGCGAGGGCGGTCCCATCGTGGTCACGCCGGTTAGTTGCGATAATAACCAACCCCCGGTAGCCAAAGCCAATGGCCCCTACCAGGCGATGATGGGCAAAGGTCAGGCTTGGGTAACTTTTAACGCCACTGGCTCCGAGGATCCAGACGGGACGATTATCAAATACGAATGGGAATTTGGCGACGGTAGCACCCCTGGCACGGGCGAAAGCGTAACCCACGGTTACACTAACATCGGCAATTACGTGGCCATTCTAACCATAACAGACGACTGCAATGCCGTCGGTCAGGACACCGCCGAAGTCACTATTGTCGGCCCAACACCCCCCTCCCCCAACCATACCCCCACTCCAACCCCAACCGGCTCGCCGCCTCCGGCTGAGACAACCCTGGGCTTTTGCTACCTGGTGCAGTATGGCGATACACTCTCGGGTATTGCCTGGTATTACGGCATCCCCTTGTATGATCTGGCAGCAGTGAACGGCGTGAGTCCCGATTATTTTGTTATTGCCGGTCAGGGGTTGTTTATCCCTATGAGCGAAATTACGGATGGACCCAACGCGTATCAGGCTCAGGCCGGGGACACCCTCGCCATTATTGCCTATCAATGTGGCCTGACCATCACTGCCCTGGCCCAGGCGAACGATTTGGAACCAAATGCCGCCGTGAGTCCAGGGCAAACAATTATTATTCCGTTAGGTAGATAAATTGAGCAGGCTGTGACGAAACGATAACGCGTCGCCGGCTCTAGCCGTGGCGAACAAAGGTATCTCGGACAAAGCCAAAGTATCCATGTTGGAGGAGACCTATGGCCGCAGATCAACTGATTGAAGAAGATTTCGATGATGAATACGAAGATACACCCGGCACAAATCGCCGGAAGCGTATCCGGGTTGTTTTGCTGGGTATTTTTGTTCTGCTGCTAATCTGCCTGATTATTGGTCTCGTATACCAGATTTTTTACGGTGGCAATGGCGAAACCAAAGATACCCCCACCCCAACCTTAACCCCAACCTCCGAGGGGGTAGACATCATCGTCACCCCGGAAATACCAACGCCAACCGCCACGCAAGTCGTCGTCGAAGAACCCACCTCCCCGGCGACTGAAGAACCAATACCACCCCCCCAACTCACTGAAGAACCGGCGATGACGCCAACTACCCCACCTTCAGGCGGAGTAGGTCCAATCATCTCCCCCGGCGCCGTAGAGAATTTGTTAAAGAATGGGGATTTTGAGGAAGGCTTTGATACGCCAGGCGTTGCCCTGGAGTGGACCGGCTTCCACAACGATAGCGTAATTGTCCTCTTCTCGTCAGAGTCGATGGAGCCTTATGTCAAAAGTGGGGCCAGCGCCCAGCGAATTACCCTGGCCGACGCCGTTCAGGGGGACCGGTACGCCGGAATTTATCAGCAGGTCAACCTTGTGCCGGGTGAAATCTATACCCTGACTCTGTACGGCCAAATTCGCACCGGTTTTGCCGACGTCAATCTGAGCAGTTACGGCTATCGGATGCAATACGCCATTGATCACGGCGGGAGTGATAAATGGCAAGATATTCCGGCAGAAAATTGGGTCGAGTTACCCTGGGACGAGCAGTCGCTTCACTCGGTCGACGTGGAATTTGTAAAGTATACCACCACCCTGACCTCGTCCGGCAAGCAAATCACCCTGTTTATCCGGGCCTGGAACAAGTGGGCCGATCCAGGTGAAGTGCAATACACGCTGGATAGTCTGAGCCTGGTCGGTCCCTCGCCGGTTGGTGGCGGCCCGGAACAAGATGAAACGTTAATTGACCAGCCGCTGCCTACCACTGGAGCCGGCGATGCTTCCGGCTTCATCGGCAGCGGGGTATTTTGGGGAGCGCTCATCGTGTTGCTGCTGTTAGCTGCTGGCGCTATCTATCGTGGGAAGTGGAGTTATTATACTCAACAGCATTAAAAAGTAACAAGATTCTCTGCGGATTTGTGTTATTTTATGACGCTGTTGAGTATAGTTAGGTGACAGTTACTTCAAACGCAAAAAGTGACTGTCACCTTTTTCCAAACTCTGGCGACCTGTGCAATAGGTCGAATAATTCCCCGAAGAGGTGAGGAGTTTGGGGGTAGTTCCCCCCATTATCCCCCCTTCCCTGTGCCGCTATTGCACAGGTACAACTCTGGTTAAAAAGCCCCATATCCCAGGACAAAAAATATCCCTATCAAAATTGGTTGGTGAATGAGATAAATCAGGAGTGAGTGCCGACCCAAAAATCGCAAGCCCCGGCTTGGCGCAACCTGAGAAAAATCCGGCAGGGCAAAACGGCGCGCGCCTCGCGGATAGAGCCAATGGCCGGTAAAGACACCCGACAGGGCTATCCCAAACCAGGGCAGAACCGGATAGTAATCAACCATATACACCCCGGCCTGTTTCACCCCTAACCAAATGAGCCACGGATACGTCACCACCAGGCTGTCCACGTAAATTCCCAGGCCAATTATCACCAGACCGACTGTCAGGCTGGCCCATTTGTTCCACCGCAAAAAAGGATAGGCCAGGATAATTGACAGTCCCAACAGATGCAAAATGCCAAAAATCACAAACCCGCGGCCAATAAAAAAATAGGTCACCCCGATGATGAGCAGACCCCAGCCAAATATCTTGGCCCCCCGCAGAAAAAACTTTCTAAACAGGCCGGACGTTCCGGCCTGCCAGGCCCGGTTATAACTCAGCGTTAACGAGACCCCCATGACAAAAATAAACATGGTGGCGATGCAGCGGGCAAAAATCTGCCACGGGCCAACCAACATATAGGCCCGGTACAGACCAAAGTAATTCAGATCCCACATAAAGTGATAAAAGACCATTAGCACAATGGCCATCCCGCGCAGGGCGTCTATTTCCCAAAGTCTGGTCGACGTTTTAGCTACCGGCAAGCTATCACCTGATTTGATGTTACATTCCCCCAAGATGGGCCTCACTGTCTGGCAGCGTCGTGCGGCCCAAGCCACAACTGCCGCGTTTCATCAAAATACCAGTTGGAATCGGCAAAAGCCGCTTCCCGGCGGGGCCAACCGGCCTGCACCCGGGCCAGGGTTTCTTCCCAGGAACGAATGCCGCTGACCGCGTCGGCGGCTTCAACATTGCAGGCGCCCACCGCCGCAGCCATGGTGGCCACTTCGGTCGGCGGCAGGTCGCGCAGAAACGCGGCCAAAAAACCGGCAATGGTGGCATCGCCCGCGCCAGTGGTGCCCACCACCTTCACCGCAAAAACGGACAACCACAACTCGCGGTTGGTCCAGCGCTCCAGATTGGTGGGGCAAGCGCGGCCCATCCCGGCTAGGGCAGCAGCATCGGCGGTGCGCAAGTACAGGCCCAGGTGCCCGGCTTTGAGCAACACCACCCGAACACCCATCCCCAGCAAGTCGTCGGCAATACCGGAAGCCAGCGAGGGGGTGATGGGCCTGGTTTGCGCGCTGACCTCACGGAAAAGATCAGGGTAAAGCATCAACATAATCTCGTCGATACTGGGGACAAACAGGTCCACGTAGGGCAGGGTGTTCTTGAGAATGGTCGACCAATTGACTCGACCCGACGGCGCGTTGGGGTCGGGCATGGCCATATCCAGGGAAGTGGTCACGCCGGTGGTTTTGGCCCGGCGGAAGATCTCGATCAATTCGGCCCCATCATTCTGATACATTCCCTTCATCAAGGGAGGATAGCCAAAGTGAAACAGGGCAACCTGATGGAGCAAGTCGTAATTGACGTCGTCAGCCCCAAACGTATCGTTGGCGCCGGTACAGTGGAGAAAAATCCGGTCGGTCTGGGGCGGGTTCAGAATAATAGTATACGAACTGGCTTCGCCGGGCGTGATGCTCATCCCATCAACCAGCCGGTCATCCAGACCACTAATGAGGTTTAAAATCACCTGACCAAACACATCGTCCCCTACCTTGCCCATCAGGCGGGTATTAACGCCCAACTTGTGCAGGGCCAGACCGGTATTGGACACCGGGCCGCCGGTAGACATTAAAGCCGGACCCGTTTCCAGCAGCCGCCCCGGCAAAAATGTCGATTCAAAATCACCCTCGCCCACCAGGGGGGGAATAATATCCAGGCAAATGTGTCCGGCAACAACGCAGGATTTGCCTTGCGCCTGAACGGTCATCGCTACCTCTTATAGTTTCACAATCTTGCCGGATGCGGCGGACTCATAAATGGCCAGAATATTGCGCAGAAAATTACGGCTAAGACTGAGCGGCACTACCGGCTCGGCCCCATCCAGGATGCAGGCCTCCATTGCCTCAACCTCACACAGATAGGGATCGGCCGCCGGGATGACGATGGTTTCTGCCGCGCCATCCGCCGTTGAATATACAATTTGACTAGCCTGCTGCCCGGTATTGCCCGGCTTCCAGGGATCGCTGAGCCAAACCTGGCCTTTGTTTCCTACCAGGTGGACGCCCTGGCGGAAGGGAGAACGGAAGCCGGAGGAAATCTGCGCGGTAACGCCATTGGCAAATTTCAATTGCGCCGTCATGGCCACATCGACGCCGGTTTCGCCTTTGATCTGGCTGGCCCAGACCTCAACCGGCGCGCCAGCCTGACTCATCACAATAGCTAGGCTGTTGGGATAAACCCCCACATCCCATAAACACCCGCCGGCCGTATGGGGATTCAGGCGGATGTTTTGCGCGTCTTCCGGCGGCAGATAGAAGTTGAACCAACTGATAATGAGTTGCAAATCGCCCAACTGGCCCGACCGAATCATTTCTTTGACTTTTAAGGTCTGCGGATGATGCAGATACATAAACGCTTCAAACACGGTGACATGATTGGCCCGGGCCGCCGCCTCAACTTTGTCGAATTCCGCTACCGTATTGACGAGTGGTTTCTCGCACAGAACATGTTTGCCCGCTTCCGCAGCCTTGACCGTCCACTCCCAGTGGAGGGTATTGGGTAAAGAAATATACACCACATCGATCTCGGGGTCGGCCAGCAACTCTTCGTAACTGCCGTATGCTTTGGGAATACTTTTTTTCTGAGCGTAGGCTTTGGCCCTCGCCAGATTTCGACTGGCGACAGCCGCCAACTCGCTCCGCCTGGCCCGGCGAATAGGGCCAAGCAAGGCATCATTAATTTGAGCAGTGGACAAAATTCCCCAACGAATTTTTTCGGACATCATTACCTCCTGTGATTAAGAATACGATCTTTATCCAATTTTTGACAACATTGCCCCGGTGCTTATCTGTGGTTATTCGTCTTCTTCCCCGGGCAGGGGGGTGGGAGTGGGGATAGGGGTGGGTGGAGAATTGGGACTGGGACATATCCGCAAACCGGCCCAGGCCGGATTGTACGCCGAGCTGTCTATTTCCAATGCCCTTAACAGCCAGGGAACCGCCCGGTCGCACAAGGGTGGTTCCAGGTAGGCAAAAGCCAGACCCAGAGTATAGTAATATTCAATGGGCGCCGATAATTTCTCTTCAAATTGAATGTTGGCCTTAACCTGTTGGTTGCCATCCGGCTGAACATAACCTACCGTATCAATCCGATTGGGCCAGAAGGTCATTTTTACTTCGTAGGGAATGTGTTCCGGTTGGGGCAGGTTGCTCACATCGAGCGAGAGCATTCCACTGGACAGGTTGAGCGTCGCCAGGCCGGTGCTCTGACTATAGGTTTGAGTCAACGTGATTGATTGGGTTGGGTCGACCAGAATCGATTGACCTTGAATGGATCGCACAATGGTCTCGGCGCAGGATTCCTCTGATGAGTCAAGTTGCAGGGTAGACTGGTAACCAACCGGGGAAAGTTGGGCCAAATATTGACGGTGGTCTCCAGCCGGTTTGCTAAACCGCCCGCGTAAAATGGGCACAGACTCGGGGCCGGTGAGGGTTTCAATCTCGGTATGAATTTCAATCCAGCGGGCGCGGCGCAAGAACTCATCTTCAGCCAATTCAACGGCCTTGGGCAAAAATTCAGCCGCCGCCTCAAAATTTTGGCGAGTATAATACAGCATGCCCATGTGACCCCAGGCCTTGTAATAAGAGGGGTCAACCCCGGCGCTTTGTTCCAGGGCATCCAGAGCGCGGGCATAGTCGCCGTCGGTGTAATAGGTCCAGCCCAAACGGTCGTAACCTTCGGGATCGGTGGGGCTCAGTTTGATGGCTTTTTTATAATGTTCAATGGCCTTTTCCAGATCACCGGCCCAATAATGGCTCCGTCCGGCCGCAATATACAACGGGCCTAAATTGGGAGCCAGGGCGGCGGCGTTTTCATAGAATTCCGCCGCTTCGGCATAACGCCCCTGGACTTCCAGGGCATAGCCCATGTTGTGGTGGGCATCCATGCTTTGAAAATTGGCTTCGAGCGCCTGTTGGGCGGTAGTGCGAGCCAGCACCCACTGGGCCTGGTCGGCGTAAATTTCGGAGAGAAAGGCGTAACCCTCGGCGTAATCCGGGGCCAGTTCAATGGCGCAGGAACAGGCGTCCAGGGCCTCGCCGTAGCGCGCCTCCCAATCCAGAGCACGACAATAGTAAGCCAAATTCTCGGGGCTGGGGGGGTTGAGCAGCACGGCCTGAGCCGCCCGCTCGACGGCCTTGGCGGTATCGTGGGTGTAAATCAACAACCGGCTTTGCCGAATGTAGGGCAGGTCGTTATCAGGCTCCAATTTAATGGCCTGTTCATAAGCGTCTGCCGCTTCGTTCAGTTTTCCCTGGGCAAAGTAGGTGTCGCCATCGGCAATGTAAAAGACAGCCGGTTGGGTTGGGGTGGGAGTAGGGCCAAATTGCTGGGCCAGAGTCGGCACTTCAATGTCAAGATAACCAATGTAGATACTCAACAGAAGCGCCAAAACAAAGGTCAGAACCAGCAGCAAAACGGAAAGAAACAAAGTTATAAAAGGATTACGCTTTTTCTCTCGAGGTCGATACTCCATAAGCCACTATCATTTGTTTAGCGATCAATGGGATAAGGTTGCTCTGAGGGGATGATAACACAAGCGGTTAAAAAGACAAAAGGTGAACGTGGCAAAAATTCATCTTGAGTCTTTATTTTGTGATTTGGCGACCGCTGCCTCACGCAGAACCTCGCGGGCGCTTTCCATGGTGCTATCGCTCAGTGCGCCGAGCATCAGGGCCAATTCCGTGACCTGATCATCACCCGCAAGGATACGCACGTCGGTTTGGGTGCGACCATCGGCCACATGCTTGGCCACATGGTAATGAGCATCGGCATAACCTGCAATTTGGGGCAGGTGGGTGACACACAAAGCCTGATGGTGCCCCTGATCGGTCAGTCGCCATAGTTTGCGACCCACCACGCCGCCAACGCGCCCGCCAATGCCCTGATCGATTTCATCAAAGATGAGGGTAGGCGTTTTATCGACAGTGGCCAGCACGGTTTTGAGGGCCAGCATGATTCGGCTGGTTTCACCGCCCGAAGCCACTTTGACCAGGGGTTTGAGCGGTTCGCCCGGGTTAGGGGTGATGAGAAATTCAATCCGATCGATACCCCGCTCATCGCAGGCCAGGGTCAGGGTTTCTTCGCCGGATTCAACATATACCCCGTCCGGGGCATCGGCCCATTGAATATCGGCGGCAAAATCGGCTTTGTCCATGCCCAAATCGGCCAATTGAGCCACCACCGCCTCCGCCAGGGCCTGGGCTGCCTCCCGGCGAGCCTGCGAGAGGGTGAGGGCTATGGCACCAATGTGGCGACGCAATTTTTCTTCATCCTGCCGCAGTTCTTCGATCCGTTCTTCGCTGTGGCTGATGGCTTCCAGTTCGGCCTGAGCGCGTTGGCCAAAGGCAATGATTTCTTCGATGGACTGGCCGTACTTGCGTTTGAGATTAAAGATCAGGCTGAGTCGCTCTTCCACTTCCTGCAAGCGGGCCGGGTCAAAGTCTATATTTTCGCTATAATCACGCAAAATACCCGCCAAATCTTGCACCTGGTCGGCCAACCCATCAACCAGTTGACCATGGTCGGCCAGCGAAGGATCGAGCTTGACCAAATTGTCCATCAACCGGCTGACCTGTCCCAGCAAATCTACCGCCGATTGTCGTTCTTCGCCGTCGCCTTCAACCAAAAGACGGAAGGCATCGCCGGAGAGTTGGCTGAGTTGTTCGGCATTGGCCAGGCGGTTACGTTCGGTGTTCAATTCTTGCTCTTCGCCCGGGATCAAATTGGCGGCCTGGATTTCTTCAACTTGAAACGAGAGCTGGTCAACCCGGCGGGCCAGATGTTGTTCGTCGCGCAGTAATCCGTGCAATTCCTGGCGTATCTGGCACAACCGGCGCACTTCGGCAGCCAGACTTTCCCGCTGGTCGTCCAGCCCGGCATAACGATCTAAAAACCGCTGGTGTTCCCGCACTCGCAGCAGGCTGAGATGTTCGCTCTGGCCGTGAATGTCAATCAGCGGTTGGGCCACCTCTTCCAGAATGCTCAGGTTTACGGTCCGGCCATTGACCCGGCAAAAATTGCGGCCGGTACTGCGAAGCTCGCGGCCCAAAATGAGGGTCTCCGGGTCGTCGCCTTCCAACCCCTCGCGTTCGAGAATGGGATCGATGCCAACACGCAGATAATCGGACAGGCGGAAGATGCCTTCCACCCGCGCCTGTTCGCTACCGGCCCGGATAAAGGTGGTATCGGCGCGCCCACCCAGGAGCATGCTGACCGCATCGATAATAATGGATTTCCCTGCTCCGGTTTCGCCAGTGAGCACGTTGAAACCTGGCGTAAAATTGAGGGTCAATTCTTCAATAATGGCAAAATCGGCAATGTTCAATTCAACAAGCACGGTGGTTAACCTCTGGCATTATTTGGTAACAGTCTAGCAGTAAAACCTCATTCTTGTAATGCGTATTGTATATAGGGTGATACCAATGCCTCCTCAAGGATTCTCGAATTTTTATGACGACTTTTGAGAACTCTTTGGATTCGGCTGGGGTAATCATCACCGCGTATGCTGAGAGTATAGCACAGATGTTCAAAATCGCAATTTACCCGGCAATTTCATACTTTCAAACAGGTTCGTTTTATGCAATTGCTCTTCAAATACCTGTGTTTGAAATTGATCAGATCGCACGGGATATCAAGAAATCAAAGGATTTTCACGGAAACAACCGCGAAGTGTACGGTATTGCCTGAGCGTAACAACATCTTCTGAAGTTTGACACAGTTCTTCAAAGGGCGCAAAATAGAATATGTTGGTAAATAATAACCAATTTCAAACATTTGGGGTTTTATTTTGGTTATTATTTAGGGGTGATTGGGTAACTCATTTAAGAAAAGGAGCATCGTTTATGGAAGAAGATACAGTTGTAGGTTGTGCTCGACCAACAGGGGGACCAGTTGGTGAACCGGCGGAAGATAAAACAGCGAAAGAAGAATTTACAGATAAGGAAGTGAAAAAAATGATTAGAGTAGGCCAAAAAGCACCCGATTTTTCTGCCCCTGCCTATTTCAAGGGTAAATTTGTCAACATAAAATTGTCGGAATATCTGGGCAAATGGGTTGTATTGTGTTTCTACCCTGGCGATTTTACTTTTGTCTGAGCGACAGAAGTTTCAGCAGTTGCTGAAAAGTTTCCCGAATTTCAAAAGCTTGGGGTTGAAGTTTTGTCAATGAGCATAGATAGCGTATTTGTCCATAAAATGTGGAATGATCATGAGCTATCAAAGATGGTTTCGGGCGGTATTCCATTTCCGATGTTATCAGATACCGGGGGGAAGGTCGGCACGGTTTACGGTGTTTATGATAATGATGCGGGGGTAGAGACTCGAGGTAGGTTTATCATTGATCCAGATGGAAATATCCAGGGTTACGAGGTTCTGACACCACCCGTGGGTCGAAATGTTGGTGAAACGCTGCGCCAAATTCAAGCATTCCAACTTGTGCGAAAGAGTAAAGGAGCTGAAGCGACGCCCTCAGGCTGGAAACCTGGTAAAGCGACATTGAAACCAGGGCCTGATTTAGTTGGCAAGGTCTGGGAAGTCTGGAAAACTGAGATGGCATTTGATTGAAGCGGATACCTACGAAAATAACCAGCACGCCATTGCGACCCACCAATAGCCCAACCTGCGGGCTAACGCGGGATCGCAATCGCGTGCTGGAGAGGTAGGGATCATTTTTTGAGAATAGGCATCGTTATGGGGGGCGAGTTTGGTTTGTATAGTTTCGCCTGGGGCGGGCGGGGTAACTCAATCGTTAGGCGCTCAGGTTAAAACTCCCATTTGATAGGCATAAACATGTTACTACTTTTCTATATCGTTCTGGGCTTCATGGTCCTTCTTGGCCTAATAGCCATTATCTGGAGATTTTCTTCTCTTCAGTCATCCATTCCCTGTCCAACATGGTTGAGTCGGCTGGTCGAATTGGATAATCCTTTCCTCAAAAATAATAGCGCTCGTCAAATTATTCAACATTTGGCTCTCGAATCTGGGATGAAAGTATTAGATTTTGGCTGTGGCCCAGGGCGGCTGACTATTCCTGTGGCAAAACAAATTGGTCCAACCGGCGAAGTGACTGCCTTTGATATTCAACCTGGTATGCTACAACAAGTTCAGGTTAAGGCACAGGCTGAACATCTGGATAATATTCAACTCATACAAGGGAGCGCAGGAGAGAGAAAACTGGGGTACAATCAATATGATCGGGTCTTGCTGGTCACGGTACTTGGGGAGATACCCGACCGAAAAGCAGCGATGGCGGAGATCTTTGATAGTCTAAAGCCAGGGGGTATATTATCTGTGAGGTACACCCCTCGGGAACCGTTGACAATTCAGCCCCACCCATTTTGACATAACCGAAGCGGCTCGTATGATGTGACCCATCCCATG
>JAFGNV010000170.1 GCA_016926805.1 Anaerolineae bacterium | reverse complement strand
TTATGTTAACAGCGACCCCGTCATGGGAGCCGGTTAATACCCTATTGTCTCTTACCACCCGACTTGACAAAATCGCCTACATAGAAGTCAGGCATTGCTGGGGCTGGGGTTGGCGGGCTTGGGTACGCCGACCTTGGTGGGGTTGATGACGTGGGCCGTGACGGGTTTGATCCTGCTGGATGAGCAGCCAACGCAGACACGCGTGGCGCGAATGCTGCCAGGTCGGTGTCACGATGTCCTCAATCGGCTGCTGCGGGTGATGTCTTGGTCGAGCCGGGCGCTGATGGCCTTGTTGATTGCCTTTGCCCAGCGACTGGGCTGCGCGGGCTATCTGATCCTGGACGATGTGATCGTCGAGAAAGCGTTTGCCAGGCGTTTGCCAGGCAGTTGCCCTGGGCGGGTAGTCTGTACTCGTTTGCCCAGAAACGCAAGGCCTGGGGAATCCAAATCATCGTGTTACTGTGGTGTTCGTTGGATGGTCGCTGGCGCATTCCGGTCGGATTTCGGTTGTGGCGGCCCAAACGGTCTTGTGCGCCGTCCCATTATCGGACCAAGTTGAAATTGGCTCTGGCGTTGGTCACAACGGTAGTTGCGGCAACCTGCTGGTCAGTTACCTGGGGGGCGACATACATTACACGGCGGGCAGGTTTACCAAAAGATTGACCCGTCTGGGGTTGACCTGGCACGGTACCCTCGACCCGAAAACAATCGTCGTCTGGCAGGGCAAACGACAGGCGGTCCGTGATTTGGCTGAAACTGAAGTGGCGTACTCGCCTGGGCTTGCGAGCCAGGGCCTTGACCGTCTTTGCGCCCAGGTATGGCCATCTCCGGTTGGTCGTGACCAGAAACTGTCACGGCAACTATGACTACTTGGTCGGCAACGACCAAAGGCTTGACCTGACCACCATGGTGCAACGCAAGCAGAGCCGCTGGTCTGTCGAGACGGTTTTTCGCGACAGCAAACAATCTGCCAATTTGGCCGCTTGTCAGTGTTGGGTTGATCAAGCTATGGTTCGCCATGAATGAGAGAAATCTATCGGCAAAAAAAGGGGATTGAACCAGGGGCGGATCAGAAGTAACCTGAAGGTATTAGGAAGACTATCCCCTAGCATACCTCGGTTATAATCACCCCGGCAGCCCCAATCACCCTTAATGCTTCGGCTACGGTAGAAGCAGCTTCGGCTGGAGTCAGGGCGATCATATTGCCTCCTACCCCTGCCCCGGATAGTTTGGCTCCCACTGCTCCGGCTCGTTGAGCCGTTTCGATGAGCCGCTCCAATTCCGGCGATGAAACGCCCAGAGTTTGCAACAACTCCTGATTCTCATTCATCAACTTGCCTAACGCCGCTAATTCCAGCGACCCGGTTTCAATAGCAACGCGGGCCTGGTCCACAATCACCGCGATTTCGTCAAAATAGCCCTCATACCGTTCTGGATCAGTCTCCCAACGGCGGCGCAAATCGCCTACGGCCTGGCGGGTTGGTGATACGAGGCCAGTATCGCCAATCACCAGCGTCAGGGATCGGGCGACTCGTATGCGCCGGATAATGGGTCTGGGTTCTCCTTTGACAAAATAGACCGGTTGGGCAAAGGCTACCACCGTATTATCGATTCCCGACGGTGTACCGTGGTGGAGCTTTTCCACCTCGTAAACCAGGGCCGACACCTGGTGAGGAGGTATGGGCTGGCCCAAAAATTCGCCCAGCGCCCGGACAATAGCGGTAGATACCGCGGCACCACTACCCAGCCCTCGCGCCAGGGGAATGGTAGAGCTTATGTGCAAAACTGCGTCAGGTGGCTCTGTTCGCCCCAGGTATTTCAGGGTATTCTTAACAATCACTGCCAGGGGATCATCAGATGCGGCTTCTGCCAGCAAATAATCCCGATCCAAATCGATGGCAATGATTCTGAAGCCATTTTCTTTATTAGTTTCTAGCGTAGCTCTGGCCTGCACATGGGTAACCGGCACAGCAAGGGCAGGTCGACCATAGACCACCGCATGTTCGCCAAAAAGAATTATTTTGCCGGGGGCAGATGCTTGAACAGTTTTCATATTTTTGTTTAGCCAATAAAAAAGCGGACAGCCTCTCTGGCGTCCGCTTTGGGCGAGGTTATTTGCTCACGCTGCCTTCTCCAGGGCAGGATCAACCTGGTTAAGATACTTGGTTACTTCCTGGCGAGATTTTTGGAACCGCTTGAGGAGTTGCTGGTCGGTATCACGCAGGGCGTTGATGGTGCGCTGGGAGCAGGCCGAACAGCCTAACGCTGCTTTGTAACTACCCAGGTCGCAATTCAGGCAGTCGCACAACTTGATCATCATATGAGAAAAAGCCAGGGCATCGACGTGGGTTTCCGGGAGGCGGGCGATACTTTCGGTTAATTGCATCCATTCCTCACCTTTGAGTTTTCGCAAACCGCGCACCCGGGAGTGAGGAAACAAGATTTCACAATGGGAATACATAATCTCAAACCTCAATCCATAGACTTGCGCTAACTGAAAAATGAGCCGTATGGGACTCGAACCCATGACCCACTGCTTAAAAGGCAGTTGCTCTACCGGCTGAGCTAACGGCTCAACGAGAGATACTAGCATACCCATTTAAGATTGTCAATAGGTTAAGGGCTTTTTTAAGGTTACCGTTGACATGTGGTATCAGAAATGTTATAATTTTTAACATTAGTTGACATATCATGCGCAAGTGCTTCAAAATTCACTTTTCGAGGAGATATTTATGTCAGATAGTGACCAATATCCAGGTGCAGCCCACAGTTTTATCGACGCCTATGCGAATACCAACTATCTTCGCCCGCTCAAAGGCAAAGACATGGAGCGTTTTTATGTCAATCGAGGCTTTCACTCGGAGCTAAAATCGTTGATGGGTGAATTGGAAGCTGGGGCCAGAACGTCGCCGCCAAACAATACCAAGTTTTTGTTTGTGGGGCATACCGGCTGTGGCAAAAGCACCGAGCTGTTCCGTCTGGCCAATCTCATTGAGACCGGCGCGGGCCGGACAGCGTTTTTGCGCAAAAGTTTCATTCCCATCCAATATTCCGTGAGTGAAGTGGTGGGGCTATACAACATCGAGTTTGTCGATATTGCGCTCTCCATTATACTGGGAATTTACAAAGAGATGGAACGGCTGGGATACGTGGTCGATGATTCCCCGGCCCGTCGGGTGTACGATTGGCTGTATCAAACCAGACCTGCCGCAACGGATGATGAAGTCCCCCTCACCAACTCCGGCATGGATTTTGAGCTTGGCCTGGGCAGCCTGATTCGTTTGATTGACGTGCGTCTGAAGAGCGAAGGCGAAGTGCGCGAAGGTATTCGGACCCGTATCCGCAAATATGTGCCGGAACTCATCAATCTGATCAATCAGGTAATTTATGAGGTTTCGGCGGTAACCGGCAAAAATATTCTGCTGATTATCGACGACCTGGACAAAATCCAGCCGTTGGATACGGCGCTCGATATTTTTAGAGAGCATGTTAAAAGCCTGGCTTCATTTGATTGTTTTGCCATTTACACAGCGCCTATTTCGCTATTGTACGATGCCGCTTCAAAGCATATCGGCCAGTTTCTGGAAGTTCACTATATGCCGATGTTTAAAGTACAGAGCAAAGAGAGTATCCCCGATCCTGCCGATGCGCCGGATGTCACCACGTTACGCGAGATAATTTATCGCCGGGTCCATCCCAGCCTGTTTGACGAGGGGGTGGTGGAAGCTGCTATTCACATGACCGGTGGAATCTTGCGCGAGTTGATCCGGGTCATTCGGGGCTGTAGTGTATATTGCGAGGAATACGGCGTTAGCCAGATCACCCACAATGTGCTCCAGTTCCAAAAGAACAAGCTCAAAAGCGAATACTACCGCATGCTAGAACACGACGACTATAAATGGTTGCGTCGCGTAAAACAAACCAAAAGCCGGGCCGATGTGAATATGCGCCACCTGGAATCGTTGTGCGTGCTATACTATCCTAACGGCAAAGGTTGGTTTGACGTACACCCGGTTGTTACTGAACTTTTACAAGAATGGGAAACAGAGTACCAGAATTCTGAATTAATCTCAGAAGATACGCCCCATGTTGAGGAAGTAGGATGATTTCCCCAGAGGTCGATGAGTTTGCGGCTCGTTTTCCTGATGAAATAAGATTGTTGCTGGCCATGCTCCGCATGAGTAACATGGGCGGTTTGGCTGTGGCCGAATGTGACGACCTGAGCCTGCGAGCGCGTCTCATCGATTATTTTCGCCGTCGTCTGGAGGCGGAAGGCATCTACGTTTTTAATTTTGAGGTGAGTGGTAGAGATACCAATCTGGTCCGCAGCCTGACCGAATTGACCGATCACTCTCGCTTTAAGAATCTGGAGTTAACCGGCAGATACAAAGCCATTGTCATTTTTGTTTACGGCGTTGAAAAATTTGACGACGAGCAACGCGACCGTTTTATCAGACTCCTCAACTTCTTACGTGACCGGCTGACGATGATTGCCCAACCGATTGTTATTTGGGGTACGGCTGCCTTTGTGACGCAACTGGCTCGTAATGCCCCGGATTTTTGGAGTTGGAAAGGCCATTTCTTTAGTTTTTCCTCGCCCCCGTCACCCGGCGGCAATGGCAAAGAAACCGCCGAAGCAACCGACCCTCATCGCATTCTGCCGCCCATCCGGCGTTACCTGCGCCGGATCATTGAAGACCCCGATTATGCCGTCTGGAAAGACTTATACCTGCCCTTAAAAGCCAGACGAGCCGCCGAAACCGTCAGCCCCTTTCCGCCCCGGCACACCCTGACCTATGAGGAGCTACGCCAACTGGCCCCCTTATTCCCGACCGCCGAACCTCACGCGGCCAATCAGACTATTTTCAAACGGGGGGATCATGGTGAAAAATGTTATGTGATTGTCAGCGGTGAGGTTGAGGTTCTGGTGCCCGACGCTTTGGGCAACGAGATGGTAGTTTCCAAACTGGGCAAAGGCGACTTCTTTGGTGAGATTGCCCTGATTAAAAAGGTGCCACGTACGGCCACGGTCCGCACTCTTAGCCCGTGCAAGTTCGTCACCCTGACGCGCGGGTCGCTGGGCTTGATCAACCAAAAAGCGCCAGCCGTGCTGGATATTTTAACCGAAAATGCCCAACGTCGTCTCGAAGCCCGTTCGCAGGACCCGCAAGAATTGGTTTCCCCCTTACGTCGCTTTGCCCTGGAAGGTTCCAGTTTAACCCAGGAAATTCCCGTTGATGTACGTGATCTGATTGCCAATGATTATCGCACGGTTATCCTGGGCGATGCCGGGGCGGGCAAAACTACTGTGTTGCGCCGTCTCATGCTCGATGCGGCAGACAAGGCTGAGGACAGCCTGAAGGCTAATCATGGTTCGATTGTTTTACCCATTTTTATTAAACTCAGCGCCCTGACTCCCGGCAAAACCGTTGAGGGTCTTATCCTCAGCTCATTTCGCAGCTACGAAATCTATGAATTTGAAACCGAGGCCGATATTGAGGCCCTGTTGAGCGGCCAGAATCCCAACTATGGGGCTATCGACTCGCTTCTTTTTTTGATGGACGGTCTCAACGAGATGCCGTTTCAACACAATACCCGGCCGGAGCTAAACTACTTCATTCGCAAATACAGCCAATACCAGTTCATTCTCTCCTGTCGCATGCAGGATTATACGGCGTTGCAGGGGTTTCGAACGGCCATGCTCCAACGTCTGGCCGGTGAAGATATTGAGGCCTTTTTGGTCAATTATTTACGGGCCGAACAGGGGCGTAGGGTAGCCAAAGAAATATACAGCGATCCCCAGTTGGAAGACTTGGCCCAAACACCTCTGGCTCTTTATATGTTTGCCCAAATTGCCAAAAGCAGTGACGAGGCTTTGCCCAAGAATCGGGGCATCCTCTTTGAGGTGTTCACCGACAATCTGTTGGAGCGAACCGATAGCGAGTGGTGGAAGATATTTGGTCGTTCCAAATCTCAGGTTCCGCTCAGCCTGCGGAAGCGCGTTCTGGCCAAACTTGGTTTGTTTATGCAGCAAGAAGAAGTATGGTCTTTCCCCCGTACCCGCTGGATGGAACTCATCTCCGACGAACTTGCCCTGTATCGAGAAAAGGCCACCCCCGGCGAGCGGGTTGAAGTGCTCTATATGGCCCCCGAAGACGTTCACGAAGAAATCAAACATAGCGGCCTGATTCGCCATCCCGACGACCGGGTCTGGATAGAATTTGCTCATCAAACTTACCAGGAATTCTTTGCCGCCCTGGCCCTGCGCGACCAGGGGCACGAGATTGAGCCGCACATTGATACCGCCGAAGCCCGCCGTCGCTGGCACGGTACGGTTGTTTTGCTTTATGGGATTGTCGAGGATAAAGCAACGCTTTACTCCAAAATATTGGGTGAGCATAACGATTACGCTCGTATTTGGCTGGCGGCGCAATGTCTGGCCAATTCTGGTGAGGACATTACCCTGGCCCTGCAACACCTGGAGCGTCAGTTGCTGTTGTCCCAGCACTTTGCCCTGCTGTTCAGTGTCGGCCTGGCCTGTCGCCAGATAGGCCGTTATCCGGAGGCCCTCACGTATCTGCACATGGCCACCCAGGAGAATCCCGGTTCTGCCGAGGTTCAATACGAACTCGGCTCGCTTTACCGGCAGGTGGACCAATACGAGCGGGCCATTATTCATCTGGAAGAAGCTATCCGCCTTCGCTCGGATTTTGTTGACGCTTACAACCAGCTAGGTATTACCTATCACGACCAGGGTAAGTATGTTGAAGCCCTGACCGTGTTCAAGGCGACGACCCAGCTTGAACCGGCCAACGCGCATCACTTCTATAACCTGGGCACCGTCCAGAAAATCCTGCGAGATTACGAGGTGGCGCGCGACTCCTTCCGCACCGCCCTTAGATTGAAGCCGGATTATTCTGAAGCCAGGAATCAACTCTCCATCCTGGAAAAAGCCCTGGCTACCGGCGTGGTTCGCGTTCTCGAAAACATTCCCATCCTGAGTAAGATGACGTTAGAGCAAAGTGTCTTGCTGGCCAACCGCATCAAAGTAGAAGAACATCAGGCCGGCCAGATTGTGTTCCACATGGGCGAGATGGGCGATATCTTCTATGTGATTGAAGCCGGTGAAGTGGAAGTATTGGCTCCCGATATGGCCGGTCAATCGGTGGGGGTGATTAACCGGTTGGGACCGGGCGACTTTTTTGGTGAGATTGCCTTGCTGCGCGCCGTACCGCGCACGGCCACTATTCGTACGGTTACTCCCACCCGTTTATTGGCCATCAGCCGGGAAGATTTTGACCTGGTGGTAGAGAAGTACCCCTCCATTGCCCACGGCCTGGCCGAAACTTCCGGTCTACGTCTGCTGCACGACCGTCAGATTGGCCGTCGGGCGGCTCTGGATGGTTATTACGACCCCGGCTTCATTGCCGAACTAACCCGACAGGATGAAATAACTGTGGTGATGGGCGACATTCACGGTTCAACTTACCTGACCAATTCCATTGGTCCAGAATTGATGGTGGCTTTTTTGGATGAATACTTGCTCACTATGTCGCGGATTATTGTCCGGGCCGGGGGAGCCATGGACAAGAGTCTGGGTGATAGTGTGATGGGTGTTTTTGGTAAGGCTTCCGGTCATCACGGCGAAGAAGACCAGGTGTCGGCCACCCGGTCAGCCTTAATGGCTGCTCTCAGCATGCGCGAGGCTTACCTGACTTTACGTGATAAGTGGAAACAGGAAAGCCTTGTATTTGCTAACACGGGGATGGGGGTTGGTATCAGCACCGGCAAAGTTAAAACCGGCACGGTCGGTTCCGAGGCAACTATGGTGGGACCGGCAGTCAACATGTCTAGCAAGTTGTCCAAAATGGCCATTAAAGGACGCACGGAGAGCGAGATTTACATAGACGCCCACACCCGGGAACTGGCCGGTGAGTCGTTTTCAACCGAGCCGTTGGACATGGCTTACACCCTAAAAAAGGTTGGGGTTGAGCTAGAAGCTTACCGCGTGATCCATCACCAGCATACCCCATAATTATCAAAGCCCCCAAACATCCTCTGCTCGGGGGCTTTTGTTTTGATTCAGAAAAGATTAACCCAACCCGGCTACCAAGCGCCACACCTGGGCGACCACAAAGGTGACGGTGAATCCCATTGCCAACGGCAGCAGCGCCGAAACCGTAGCCCATTTCTTGCTGCCGGTTTCTTTAAAGATGGTGTAGATAGTGGTGCTGCATGGATTGTGGATTAAACTGAACAACATCAGATTCACTGCCGTCAGCAAGGTCCAGCCGCCGGCATGGAATAGGGCCGCCGTCTGGTTGTTACCCGCTTCAAACATAACCCCGGCCCCGGCGCCAATATCCGACACGCCGGTCGTCAAAACGGTCAGCATTAATACCGTGGGAATCACAATCTCATTGGCCGGGATCGCTACAATGTAGGCTACCAGAATTACGCCGTTCAACCCGATCAGGAAGCCCATCGGGTTCAGAAAGTTAATCATGTATTCGGCAATGCTGGTTCCACTGATAGTGACATTGGCAATGAGCCAAATTGCCGCTCCGGCCGGTAAGGCAAACACAATGGCCCGCCACAATACAAAAACGGTCCGATCAATGATGGAGGTGTAGATAGTTTGCCAGATTCGTGGCGGCCGGAAGGGCGGCAATTCCAGGCTAAAGGTAGACGCTTCGCCGCGCAGCCAGGTGCGAGACAAAGCCCATGAAACGGCAAAGGTCAGGAATACGCCTAACAGGGCAATCCCTACTACGGCCAGGGCCGAAATCAGCCCGCCCAGGTAGGCCGGAACCAGCGCCCCGATAAAGAGCGTGGCAATGAGGATTTGAGTCGGCCAGCGGCCATTGCACAGGGCAAAATTGTTGGTGATAATGGCAATCAGCCGCTCACGGGGGCTGTCAATCACCCGGGTGGCAATGACTCCCGCGGCGTTGCAGCCAAACCCCATCATCATGCTCAGGGCTTGCTTGCCGTGCGCGCCCGACTTCTTGAAAATGTTGTCCAGGTTAAAGGCTACGCGCGGCAAATAACCAAAGTCCTCCAGCAGCGTAAACAAGGGGAAGAAAATGGCCATGGGGGGTAGCATCACGCTGACCACCCAGGCAGTGGCCAGGTACATCCCGTCGATGAGCAGGCCATCTAACCACCAGGGTAACCCAACGGTCATCGCCATCTCTTTCAAAAAGGGGTGAACGTTGTCGAGCAGGATCCAGGCCAGAAATTGCGAAGGATAGTTAGCTCCCTCAATAGTCAGCCAGAAGACCACGGTAAACAGAAGTACCATCAAGGGAAAGCCCCAGAGGCGGCTGGTGACCAGTCGGTCAATGGCACGGTCCAGGTCAAAGCGAGGCGGGGCGTCGGGACGAGTCACAGCTCGATCGGCAATCTGGGCGGCGTCGGTGTAAATGGCTTCCATTAAATGCTGGTGAAAATTGCCGCCAATTTGCCAGCGCAGGGCCTCGGCGGTGTTGAGAATTTCGTTTGCGGTTGCTTGTTTGGGTGTACTCATCAGGCTGCCTCCAGGGTTAAGGTTAAGTTTGCTTCTTCAGCCCGTTCCGGCTGGCCCTGGTTCAAATCGCCCAGTTCGCCCTTGCGCAGGGCTTCGGCAATGCGTTGGTCGCCATCCAGCAGTCGCAAGGCAACCCAGCGGGCATTGGGCAGGTTGGGGTAGATCGTCTCGATGTGGCTGGCCAGTTGCGCCACCGCCTTTTTTAGAGCCGGTGGTTCATTCTTGATCCGGTGCGGTTTGCAGACGGTTTGGCCGGTGGCCACCTCGCTGACGGCCTGTAATAGCTCGGCCAGTCCCTCGCCATAGCGGGCGGCGGTAGGAACCACGGGCACACCCAGATCGCGGGCCAGGCGACGTTCGTCAATCTTTAATTTGTGCCGTCGCGCTTCGTCCATCAGATTCAGGCAGATTACGGCCCGGTCGGTGATTTCCAGAACTTGCAGTACCAGATTCAGATTTCGCTCCAACCGGGTGGCATCGACCACCACCACGGTCACATCGGGCTGGCCGAAGAGGATGAAGTCACGGGCAATCTCTTCGTCCACGCTGGTAGAGAGCAAAGAGTAGGTGCCGGGCAGGTCGACAATTTTGTAGCGTTGGTCGGCGTACACAAATCCACCCTCGGCCCGGCCCACGGTTTTGCCCGGCCAGTTGCCGGTGTGCTGGCGCAGGCCGGTTAAGGCGTTAAAAACCGTGCTTTTGCCCGTGTTGGGATTTCCGGCCAGAGCCACTACAAAATCCCAATTATCCATGGTTACGCCCAGCTTGCGCAGATTGGCGGCGTGATGGATGGGGCAGGTTTCGCAAGCCGTGGCCGGAGGTTTTTGAATGGTCACACTCATAATATTGCCTCCAGTTGGCGCGTTGAGATAGTACTTGCAGTCTTGCCATGCGTGATGTTAATCATGTCAGCCTGTTCCCGGCGCAGGGCAATGAGCGTGCCTCGCACGCGATAGGCGGTGGGATCGCCGCCGGGGCTGGTCAATTCGGCTTCAATCTGGGTGCCGGGGAGAATGCCCAGGTCCATAAACCGGCGACGTTCCAGGCCGCGGCTGGCTGGCGAGATATTCAGCACCCAGGCCCTTTCGCCGGGCTTCAAACTGCTGAGCCGTTCGGCACAACACTCTTCAATCACGGGTTGTTGCGGGATGGGTTTTACCGAAATGTTGGCCGCTACTACCGGTGCCAGCACGTGTTCGTCGCCGCCGGCCCAAAAACGCACCCGCCGTGGCGAGTGTTCCAGCAGCCGGATTTCCTGGCCGGGATGCAGTCTCTCGGCCACCAGTTGGGCGTAGATGGTTTCCGGTTCGTCCTCTAAATGAACAATACGGGCTTGCTCGTCAGTGGTCAGGGTAGTTAACGGCTGGCTATCGGGCAGCACTAATTGGCCGCTGGCGGCGGGGATGGGGTCGCCGTGCGGGTCGTAGGTGGGATGGCCCAATTGGGCGGCCAGGGCCTCGGTTTCATCCAGCGATAGCGTATGCTCATAAACATCAGCCTGGCCATGCCATTCTGCCTCGGCAAAACCGGTCTCATCGGCCAGGTAACGCTCCCACAGGCGATGCGCCCGCAAAACGTGGAGGGCGTAGTCGCGGCCCTGGGATGTGAGCTGAATCTCCTGCCCCTCAATGTGGAGCAGCTCGTGGGCCGCCATATCGGCCAGCAGGTCGGTGGCCTGATTGAGGGGGATTTGCAGTTCGCCCGCGATGCTCTGTACCGTGGCCGGGTGGTGGTGTCGCTCGCACTTGTGGAGATGTTTGAGCGCATCTTCCCACAAAACCCGAGCGGTCATCTGCTGCGTGCGTTGCCAGCGCCAGAAGAGGCCCCGTTCCGGCCAGAACAAAAACCAGCCGGCCCCGGCCGCCAGGGCCGCCATCAGTAAATAGAGTAAGGGGTCGTACATCGGTTTGTCTCCTCGATAAAATGTATTATATACAACTAAATTAAAATTTAGTCTAGACTAAATTTTATTAGTCAATTATACCATTGTTTTGGAGGTTGTCAAGGGGGTATCTGATCGACCCTGGAATCCCGTTTGACAAACTTATCACAATTGCTTATAATCTCCGCCAACTGAATACAAAAACCTTCGGGGCAGGGTGAGCGTTAACCAACGCAATTCCCGACCGGCGGTGAGGGAGCGTTCCCGCAGGGGAACGTTGACCCAAGCCCGCGAGTCAGCCTAAAGCTGGCAGATCCGGTGCAAGTCCGGAGCCGACGGTATAGTCCGGATAGGAGAAGGTAAAGCACACAGGTCTGAAGTTGTGTCTCAAAATCTATAAGGGATACACGTCGGGCTTGCTTGTGAAGAATATAACCTACCGCCCGTGTTTCCCCCGAAGGCATTATTGCCTTCGGTTTTTTTGTGATTATGGGGAAGCACATATGGCGGCGGTGTATCTGCGCCCCGAAGTCCGTAGTGGATCGGGGTTTTTTATTTTGAGGGGAAGTTGAATTATGCAAGAGATTGCGCGTTTGCATCAACGGCCACAACGTCTAACCGAAGCGGTGGTTCAAGGCAAACCGGGCTGGTTTGCCTGGCGAAGGTATCATTTTGAGATTGGGTTGGTGCCGGTGGCCCTGGCCCTGTTTGTGCTGGTGTGGGAAGGCGTTATCCGGCTGGGCAATTACCCCACCTTTATTTTGCCCTCACCGGGCAAGGTGGCGACCACGTTTGCCCGTGCCGGAATGGACGGGACCTTGTGGCATCACGCCCAGGCGACGCTGTCGGAAGTCTTTACCGGGTTGGCGCTGGGTTTGGTTGTGGCCACCGTCTTGGGCTATTTTCTGGCCCGCAATTCCGTAGTGGAGCGATTGTTGGCTCCTTACATTGTGGCCTTGCAGTCGGTGCCGGTGGTGGCCATTGCCCCCCTGCTGGTGATCTGGTTTGGCTCCGGGCGTTTGAGCAAGGTGCTGGTTTGCGCCCTCATTGTGTTCTTTCCGGTGCTGGTCAACACCATTGTGGGGATTCGTTCGGTGGATGAAGGTTTGCGCGACCTGATGCGCTCGTTACGGGCCAGTCGGTGGCAGACTTTTTATATGCTCGACATGCCAGCGGCGCTGCCCGTGTTGTTTGGCGGACTGAAAATCGGCGTCACCCTGTCGGTGATTGGGGCGGTGGTGGGCGAGTTTGTTGGCGCGGATCGGGGTTTGGGTTTTCTCATCAACCAGGCCCGGGGACTTTTTAACACGCCATTGGTTTTTGTGGCGATTTTTTCGTTGGCGGCGATTGCCTTGATTCTCTACGGACTGGTGACGCTGCTGGAAGCTTGGCTGTTGCGCTGGCGGAGATCATAAAAAATTTGGAATTGGAGGGATTTCACCCAATGCGAAACTTACTTTTTGGGATAACCATTTTTGTAATTTGTTTACTGGCGGCCTGCACCGGGGATATGCCCGCGGCGGTCGAACGCGCCGCCACAACAAATCAAGCTGTCTCGCCATCCGAGTTGGAACACATCGATCTGGGGGTGGGTTTTATTCCCAACGTTCAATTTGCCCCTATTTACGTGGCCCAGGCCAAAGGTTTTTATGCCGAGGAGAGGCTGGAGGTGGTTCTGGAACATGGCTTTGAAAACGATTTTGTGGCCCTGACGGCCCAGGGCGAACGCCAGTTTGCCGTGGCCAGTGGCGACCAGGTGATTCTGGCCCAGGCGCAGGAACTGCCGGTGGTTTACGTGATGAAGTGGTACCAGCGGTTTCCCGTGGCGGTGATGGCTCTGGCCGAAACCGGCATTGACGCGCCCGACAAGTTGAGCGGGCGCTCGGTGGGGATTCCGGGTTTGTTTGGGGCCAGTTACGTAGCCTGGGAAGCTTTGGTGTATGCCACCAACTTGGATGAAACAACCATCAACCTGGAGGAAATTGGCTTTACTCAGGCCGAGGCCATCACCCAGAAGAAGGTGGACGCCGCCGTGGTTTACCTCACCAACGAGCCGGTGCAGTTGAGGCAGCTTGGCATGGCGGTCAACGTGATTGAGGTTTCCGATTATATCGACTTGGTGTCGAACGGCCTCATCACCAACGAGACGGTGATCCGCGAGAACCCGGAGCTGGTGCGGCGATTGGTGCGGGCCACCTTGCGCGGCGTGGATTATACTATTGCCCATCCCGACGAGGCCTTCGACCTTGCCCGCCAAGCTGTGCCCGAAATTACGGACGAGGATGCGCCGGCCCAACGAGCAGTGCTCGACGCCTCAATTGAGTTGTGGCGCAACGACCAGCCCGGCATATCTGATCCGCAAGCCTGGGCGACGTCTGCCGAGTTTATGCTGGTCACCGGGCTGATTGGGTCGCCGGTTGAGGTGGAGACGTTGTACACCAATGAGTTTATTGAAGATTAGACCGTAAACCGCAGGCCGCAGCCAGCGATAATATATGTTGGCTATGCGGCGGTCTGCGGTTGGTGGTCGAGATTATAGCCAATGTCCGACTCTATCCTGCAGGCAGTTCAGTTGTACAAACAATATACCACCCGGCAGGGTTACCTTTCGGCGGTGGAGGATGTGTCGTTTGAAGTGGCGACGGGTGAGTTTTTGTGTATTGTCGGCCCGTCGGGATGCGGCAAAAGCACCTTACTGCGGCTCCTGGCCGGGTTGCTTCTGCCCGATCATGGAGAGGTTTATTTGCACGGACAATCCCTGCAAGGCCCTTGCCAAAAAATCGGCTTTGTGTTTCAATCGGCCAATTTGATGCCCTGGCGGACGGTGTTTGACAACGTGCAGTTGCCCATGCAGGTACAGGGCCTCGCACCAGCTGAGTCGAAACAGCGGGCGACCGAGGCTCTGGAATTGGTCGGCCTGCTGGATTTTGCCCGCAATTATCCTCACGAGCTGTCGGGGGGGATGGCCCAACGGGTGGCCATTGCCCGTGCCCTCACTTACGAACCGGAGATTCTGCTGCTCGACGAACCTTTTGGCGCGCTGGACGCGCTGACCCGAGAGTATCTTAACCAGGAATTAATGCGGGTGTGGGAGATCAGCCGAAAAACGGTGGTGATGGTCACCCACAACATCCGGGAAGCCGTTTTTCTGGCCGATCGGGTGCTGGCGCTCACCCAACGGCCGGGCCGGGTGGCCAAAATCATTCCCATCACCTTACCTCGACCCCGGCCGGTCTCGATGATTTATGGCGACACGTTTGGCGCGCTGGCTTATACAGTACGGCAGGCTATTCAGTAGATTATCTAAATTTGCCGCAACTATTGCCGCCTTTGGTCATCATCCTATCTCAAAAATCTCCCTGGCATCTTCCAGTATTATAATATCCTTAAATCCTCGCTGGGATACTTCTTTTTTGAGGGCTGAGGGGTCTATCGTCCAATCACACGTTACCAAATGGTTGGGCAACAAATATTGGGGGCTGAATTGTCTCTGCACGGCTTCCAACTTTTTTAGATGATCAGCCATAATGGTTGGCGCCGATAGGTCTTTGAAAACCAAACTGTATATCACCGCATCCAGATTCTGCAGGTCGGGGTCTTCTTCATCCATCATATACGTGTCCCCCGTAATATAGATGCGCTTACCGCCAAAATTAATCAAATAACTCACGTGGGGTGGTTCCCAATCGACAAAGTGGGTGGTTTGATACACTTTAAGTTTAATGCCGGCTATCTCTTCGGTGAGGGGCTGTTTGAAATGAATTGGATAGATGATTTTCAGTTGCTCCGGGGGTAATTTTGTTTCGGCCAACAAGGGATAAGCAATCCCCGGCGGGCCGACAACCATTGCCCCAGTATCCAAGGCGGCCCGGGCCGTCTCTTGAAAACCAAAATGGTCGCCATCATCGTGAGTCAATAAAATTAAATCTGCCTTGGTCACGGAATGAGGTTTTACATATTCGGATTTGGTAAAGGCATCTACGTAAACTGTTTTTTGCCCCTGGCTGAGTTTGACTGCAACCGCTTGTTAGGCGGCGCATGGACAAGAAGACCAAGCCGTATCCCACCACAACTGTGTAGGTACTCACAGTATTGCGCTTTTTCTTTCGGTTTGACAAATTAATAACTTGTAGTATAGTTTTTGTGATAGAGGATTTATGTCAGTTCGTCATGCTGTGTTAGGTTTGCTTGCCCAACGTCCACGTCACGGGTATGAATTGCGCGCGGCGTTTCAGGCGCTTGTCGGCGGTGAGGAGAATTGGGATGTCAAGCCAGCCCAAATCTACACGACGCTGACGCGATTGGAGCAAGGCGGTTTTGTTGCGGAAGACAGTATTGAACAGGATACGGGACCTGAAAAACGAATTTATGCGATCACATTGGCGGGGCGCAAGATACTCACAGAGTGGTTTGCCCGCGGGATTGACCC
>JAFGNV010000013.1 GCA_016926805.1 Anaerolineae bacterium | reverse complement strand
CGCCACCCCTGCCGCCAGCCCCAGCCCGGTCCCCACGCCCACCCCCGAAAGTATCCGCCTCCAGGCCGATACCCCCACCGCCGCCCCTCAAACCGCTCAAACCGAAGCTGCCCCAAAAACCGCTACGCCTACCCAACGTCCCCCCACCGCCACCCCCACCCCAACACCGGTGCCAACCCGGGTTGCAGCAGGACCGACCCTGGTACCGCTCAAGTCCGGCGAGTCGATTGCTGAAATTGGGGCGCGAGCGGTGATTGACGTTGATCTTAACCTCAAGAATCCCCGCGAGGTTTACGCGCTGGTTAAGGGCGACGGCATCTACAAGAGCACCAACGGCGGCGACGGCCCCTGGACCCGTATGGAACTGGATGGCTCGGCACTGACCGCGTTTGTGATCGACCCGCATAATCCGGCCCGCTTCTTTGCTCCCACCTGGAACGCCGTGCTCAATTCGGCAGACGGCGGCAACAGTTGGAAAGCGTTTGGCAACGGCCTGAGCAGCGCCAACCGGGTGGTGGATGTGGTGACCGTTGATCCAACCGACCCCAATATACTTTACGCCGGCATTGGCGACACCCTGGTTGTTTCGACCGACGGCGGCCAGAACTGGACCTCACTGGGGTACGGCAACGGCCTGGCCGGTGGCCGGTTGACCCACATTGTGGTCGATGCCTTCAACCACGATCTGATTTACGTGGCCGGATTCTTTGGCTCTATTTATAAGTCGTTTGACTCGGCGCGTAATTTTACGTCGCTGGCCTACGGCGTGGGCCAGGGGGTCTTTGGCATGGCGGCCCATCCCACCCAAAAAGATGTTTACCTGGTGGGCATCAACTCGGCCGACGCAGGAATCATCAAGACGGAAAACGGGGGAGATTTTGTGTCCGTCAGTAATGGCCTGATTTTTGGCGGGGCCGACTCGGCCTACTCGGCCATCACCTATGCCCCCGGCAACCCCAACATTGTCTACGCGGGCAGCGGCTACGAGGAAGATCGCCTGGCCAAGGGCATTTTCAAAAGCAGCAACGGCGGCCAGAGTTGGAAAGCCATCAACAACGGGTTGAGCACCAACCCGGCCACCGGCTTTCCCCATTGGGTCAAATCAATCGCTGTGCACCCCAGCAATCCCAACCTTGTTTTTGCTGCTACCGGCGGCGGACTTTACAAGAGTACGGATGGCGGCGAGAGTTGGACGTTGAAGTGAGTTGTCCAACCATTGACCGCTTTAAGGTCCTTCCCGGGTCGCGCTGACCGAGTCGATGCTGCCATTGGGCAGGATAACGGTCATCACGTAGGTGGTGGTCTGTTTGTGGCATACCTTCTTGGCCCAGGAAGGGCCGGTGAGAGGGGTATGGTTGAATTCCCCGCCATCCAGATAGGCTTCCCGCACATTCTCGATGTAACCCTGCAAGGTGAAACAGCGCTTGTTACCGTCGATGTAACCTACACTCGCGCCAATATCGTATTTGGGCGGCCCGGCCGGCGCAGGCGGTGGCTGCGGTTGGGGCACCACCACAATCACCGGGGTGGAGGTGGGGGCAAATACCGCCAGGGTGATAGAGGTCTGCACGCTGCCGCCGGAGCCGGAGGCGAACAAGGTGTAGGTGGTGTTGGCCCCCGGGGGACACACCCGCCGCGCGCCCTGGTTGCTCACGCTCTGGCTACCGATTTCGCCACCGCTCAATTGCACGCTCTGCGCGTTGCGCACCGTCCAGCGCAGGGTGGTACAACCGCCCTGGTTGAGGGTGATCTGGTCGGCAATCAGTTTGTCAATTACCGGGGTTTGGACCTGGGGTTGTGGCGGGGCTGGCAGGAGGGTTGCCGTGGGCGCTGCGGTGGGCGTAGCCGTCGGCATCGGGGTGGCCGGCACATTGATGATGACCGTCTGCTCTACCAGTTCACCCTCCAAGGGGTCCACCAACAACTGGTAAACCGTGGCCGGTTCGGTGGGGCAGACCTCCTGGGTGCCCTGCGAGCCGACCTTCTCGCCGTTCAAGCGGACGGCCTGGGCATTCTGAACTGTCCAGCGCAGGGTGGTACAATTGCCGTAGCTCACGCTGGTCTGCTCAGCCTCAAACTCGATTTCGACACCCGGCGGGGGCAGCGGCGTGGGCAGCACGGTGAAGGTAAGCGCCTCCTCTGAGGTTTCACCGCTAAAAGAGAGGGCGGTCAGGCGGTAAGTTTTTGACGCATCCTGGGGACAGACCTTACGGTCTCCACTGGCGGGCACAAGTTCGCCATCCAGACGCACTTCCCTGGCTTCAGTCACCTGCCAGCGCAGGGTAACACACTCGCCCAACTGGACCGTGGTTTTACTGGCGGTGAAGTTGACAACCACCTCGGGCGCAGGAGTTGGGCTTTCAACGGGAGGTTCGGTGGTGAGAACAACGGGGACGGTTTCGGACACAACCGGGGGTTGGGTCGATGAATCGCCGCTTGAGCCGAAGGCAAACCAGGCCGCAAACCCAAGCCCCGCCAAAACCAGTAGGGCCACCACGGCCACCAATCCGCCAGCCAGCCAGCCCGTCGGATTTGATCCGGCTGGAGCGGGCATCGCTCCCCCACCAGCCTGCACGCCCAAGACGACGGCGGTGCCCACCTGCAAGGTATCGCCCGGCTTGAGCCAAGTGGAGGCGGTAATCTGCTGACCGTTGACAAAAGTTCCGTTCGACGAACCCAGGTCTTGAATCCAGACGCCCTCCGGCTGTACGGTGATTTGGGCGTGTTGTTTGGATACAGTGGGATCGGGAATGACAATCTGATTGGTGCTGGCGCGGCCAATGGTTTGGCTGCCACGGCGAAGTTGAAAGGTTTGTCCGGTTTGGGAGCCGGTCTGAATGGTTAGCTGGAGGGGTTGCTGGCTCATTGTCTTCTCCTAATGAATAATCCAGACCTGACCGGTTTCTGCAACCAGTCAGGTCTTCCATCGCGCTGCGGTTAATTACATGCCGACCAGCCGCCGCGGCCATCGAGGCAGAGTTTCAAAAACTGGCCGTTCAGGTTCAGTTGCATTACCTGCACGTAATCACCCTGGGCTACCACACTGAAAAAGGTCAGCGAGGTAGTGCTGCCAGGCGCTGGGCCAGCTCCGCCATAACCGTAATAACAAGCGGCTACTTCACCACCGGAGGCCGTGAAGAAGCGCATCTCCTCACCCCAATCATCCTGCACTTTGGCCGCCGAGTTGTTGGTCAGTAACACTTCTACATTAAACCCTCGATAGTTGGCATGCTCATCATCCCAGTTGTTGTTGCGATAAGCCTCGCAGGGGTCGCCGCTTCTGGGCGCGCCCCACGGTTCTTCGTAGCGGTGTTGATTGCCAATTCGCAGGGTATAGATTCCGCTGTTTGCCGGAGCCTGCTGGCCGCCGGGCGCCGGAACTCCACCGCCGGGAGGGGACGTTGGCGCAGTTACCATAGCGCCTTCCTGACTATTCAAGTCGTCGATGTAGATGGTGCCCTGGCCGGAATAATTGTCAGAACCATCGTCTAATACCAAAGCCTGGAAGCTGATGGGATAATCGATGACGCCGTTATCGGGGCCGCTGATGTGGCCGCTAGGCCAGGGCTGGCTGGGATCGATGTAGGCAGTCATTTCTTGCCAGCCGTTGTGTTTTACCTGGCCAAAGCTCATGGCCCAGGTTTGACCATTGGCGTCTCTAATCCAGACATTCAGAAAATGGCCTGATCCATCCCCATACACCCAGGCCGAGATGGCGTTGGGTTGACCGGCCAGCGCCCGACTCTGCGTAAAAACCACGTAATCATTATCCGGCGAGGGGAAGTTGTAACTCAACTGACCGGCGTAGCTGCCGCTGTGTACCTGCGCCGACGAGCGCGTAAAGTCGCCGTAGGGCTGGTCGCCGCGCTGCCAGGTGCCGGGGCTTTCAAAATCCTGGAAAATCCCCAGGGGGGCGGCGCTAGTCGATGGTTGCGCTGGCGCAACAGGCTGAGGCGTTGGGGTAGGCAGCGGGGTTGGGGTGAAGGTTGGAGCCGGAGTCGATGTGGCCGCAGCGACTCCTTCCGGCACAACAATCTCGCAGGAGCCTTCACCGGCCAGGCCCGGGCCAAAAACATCCATCACTCCGTCGGCCGGTTCCACATCCAGGCCGTTGGAAACGGGACGGTTGGTGTACCACTCGATGCGGAGGTAATGTTTGCCCGGCGACAACAGGCCCACGTTGGCCCACCAATCCAACACCGGGCCGGGGTTTTGCTGGTAGCTAAACGCGCCGACGGGGCGGCCATCCAGGGTGAGGTCGTAATAGACGGCGTCCAGCCATTCGGCCAGGTAATCAATCTGGTCCTCGGCCGCAGCCAAACGCCGTTGCCAGGTAATCAGCACCGGTTCGTCGGCCATCACCGCCACCTGTTGATTGCAAAAGGGGTCAACTTTGTTGATGACGTCTGCGGGTAGGGGCTGCTCCCGGGCGGCCATAGCCGGTACGCCGGGTACCTGGATCGAAGGGATTGTGGGCGATGGGGTTGGGGTAAGCGAATGCGCCGGAACAGGGGTATCGGTTGGCCTCAACGTTGGCGAGGGAGTAGGAAGAACAGCGACCTCTGTGGGGGGAGTTGTGGCCTGTAAGACTCTGGCGTAATAAAGATACCCTAACGTCCCACCGACAATTAAGACCGCGATAATAACAGCCACGCCCACCCAAATCCAGGGACTCAATCCGGATTGAGCGGCGGGCGCGGTTGGCCCAACAACCGGAGCAGGAGGCGAACCAGGAATCATGGTCTGCTCAAAACTCGTGGGCACAGGTCCGGCCAGCATGGTCTTGTCAAAATCTGCATCCGCTTTGACGGTAAAGGTAATACTCTCGCCCAATTGCAGGATATCGCCGGGTAACAACAGGGTTGGCTTGGATATCCGCTGGCTATTGACAAACGTGCCGTTGGTTGAACCTGCATCCTCCACCACCAGGCCATCGGCGGTGGTCCAAACACGAGCGTGCTGGCGGGATAGAGTTTTATCGATGATGACAATCTGACTGTCCTGGCCCCGGCCAATCACCTGGGGATGGTTCTGAATGGTAAACTCCCGGCCGGGGGTGGGGCCATGTTGCATGATCAGTTTAAGGGCCATTGGTATCAACTCCTTTGCGGGGATGGAGATGTATCAGCAACAATAGTCTAGCACATTGTGAGCAGTTTTTCAATCACCATTTAAGGTAAGGGACGCGTTGGAGAATACTCCGCTGCGCCCCTGATTGTATTCTGGCAAACAAAGTCTTGCTTTGTCGCGTTATCTGCTATCGGATTATTTTCAGCATTCCGCGATGCGTTGCATCGTTCTTTCAGTAAGGAAAACGGGGGAACAAGTTGGGGAGAACTACCCCCCAAGCCCCCCGGCCTACGGCGTTTTCATTAGCAGCAAGCAGAAGCTTTCACTGCTTTGTTTCTCCCCGAAATACCGGGGCCAACATCTGGTCTACCGGCGCGTATTGGTCGGTTAGCAGAACTACCTGACCTTCGGCCAGGACGGTTTCCAGCTCATCCGGGCTGAGCATGTGGCGGGCCAGCAGGCGGTTATCTTCCCCTTCCAGCGTGGTCAAATCGAGGGACGTATCACCGGCAATGATAACAAAGGTGCTACGTGATACTTCGCGCCAGGATGTGCTAGTGGGAGCCAGATAAACATGAGCAAAGGTCTGGCGCAAGGTGTGGACATAAGCGCGCAGAAAATCGCCGCGCACGCCATCGATGATGTTAACCACATACAAACCGTCAGCGGCCAACCAGGCGCGAACCCGCTCGTTGAATTCTTGGGTGGTCAGGTGATAAGGCACAGAAAAATCATTGAAGGCATCGCCCATGATAAGGTTGTAGGTGGTGGTCGGCTTCCCGGCCAGAAACAACCGGGCGTCTTGGTTGTAGGTGACAATGCCCATCTCCGGTCGCAATCCCAACAGGTCATAGGCCACCTGGGTGACCCCCGGGTCAATCTCAATCACGTCGATGCGGCTGCCGGGGTAAACGGCGGCCATGTAGCGCGGAAAGGTATACCCCCCACCGCCAATGAACAACGCTCGCAGTTGGTCCTGTTGCTGCGCCTGGTAAGCGGTCACTTCGGCGTACATCTGTTCGTAGTCATACACCAGTTTGGTGGGATCATCAAGAGAGGTATAACTATGGACCAACCGATCCAGGATCAAAACCCGCACGGTTTCGCCATCTCGCTCTTCTTCTCGAACTTTGATGCAAAAGTAGTTTGTTTCGCGGAGGCAGGGGCCACGCAGCCAGTCCAGGTTGAAGATCAGTAACGATGCTCCGGCCAAAAGCAGAACTAACCCCAACAGCAGCGGCCAGCGATGGGTCAAAACAAAAAGCAGGCCCATCACCAACAGCACTACAGCCACCCCCCAGACGATGGGAAAAGTGCCAAACCAGGAGATGAGGATGAAGCCGGTGGCAAAAGTGCCGACAATGCTGCCCACCGTACCGGCGGCATAAATTTTACCCACCGTGCTACCCGTTTTGGCCAGATCGCGCACGGCTAACTTAACCACCACCGGCGAGACCATCCCCAAAATAACGCAAGGTAAGAAAAACAACAGCGTGGTGAGAATCAGAATATTAACGATGATCGACCAGTCGTTTGGGGTGAGTTTGCTCAGTTGATCGGCGGCCAAAATCCCAAAACAAGACAGACCGGCCAGCAGAAAGATCCCTCCCAGAAAGCGCAACGAGGCCCAATGGTCGGCCAGTCGTCCGCCCAAATAGTTTCCCAAACTGATACCAGCCAGGACAATACCAATGATACTGGTCCAAGTGTATAACGATATGCCCACGTAGGGCGCCACAATTCGGCCCGCCACCAGTTCCAGAATCATGATGCAGGCGCTGGAAATGAAGACTATGAGGTTCGGCTGCCAGAGCCAGGTTTGCAGAGGTGAAGCGACTGTTTCCTTATTTATAGACATTGTTGAAACCGGCAGCAAAGTAGCAGGTAGCAGGCCATAAGTTTGTGGCACTTGTCAAGTACAAGCGCAAATATCCAAACGCAAACAGGAAATATTGGCGCGGTCACCCTCACCCCTGCCCCTCTCCCGGCGGGCGAGGGGAAAAGCCGCTCCCTCTCCCAGCGGGCGAGGGGAAAAGCTGCTTCCTCTCCCCGTGGGAGAGGGTTGGGGTGAGGGCTAGATTACGTCTGCACTTGTTCTAAACATGAGCCAAGTTTGTTAGCTTATTACCTTTTTGGTTTCCAAACTCAGTTTGGAAATCAGAAAAAAGAATTCGTCTGGATACCCATCCTACCCAAACTTGCGCACAAAATTGGCCATGCGCTCCAGAGCCTGCTCAATTTTTTCGTAAGCGGTGGCGTAAGAACAGCGCACATAACCCGCGCCGCCAATGCCAAACGCCCGGCCCGGAATGACGGCCACCCGTTCTTCGGCCAACAGTCGCTCGGCAAATTCGGCGTCGTCCATGCCGGAGCCGCGAACCGAGGGAAAGGCGTAAAAAGCCCCCCGTGGTTCAAAACATTTCAAGCCAATGCTGTTGAGGCCATCCACAATCAACCGGCGCCGGCGGTCGTAACGCTGGCGCATTTCTTCGATGGCCGCTTCGCCCTGCTCCAAAGCTAGCAAGGCTGCTTCTTGAGCCATGGTGGGGGCGGACATCACCGTGTACTGGTGGATTTTTTTCATGGCACCCAATATTTCTGGCGGGGCCGCCGCATAGCCCAGTCGCCAGCCGGTCATGGCATACGCCTTGGAAAACCCACCTAGCAAAATAGTTCGCTCCCACATATCCGGCAGCGAGGCAAAACAGGTATGCTCAAGGCCGTACACCAGCCGGTCGTAAATTTCGTCGGACACCACCAGAATATCGTGTTTTTGGGCCACCCGGGCAATGGCTTCCAGATTGTCCCGTTCCAACACCGCGCCGGTGGGATTGTTAGGATAGCCAATCAGCAGGGCTTTGGTGTGGCGAGTAATGGCTCCTTCAACCTCTTCCGACGTCACCTGGAAATTATTTTCAACGCGGGTGGCAATGGGCACTGGCGTGCCCCCGGCCAGACTCACCTCGGCGGCGTACGAGACAAAGCATGGTTGCGGCACAATCACCTCGTCGCCGGGGTTGAGGATAGCTGTGAGCGCCAGATACATAGCCTCGGATACACCCACGGTAATAAGTATCTCCAGGGCCGGATCGTACTCCACCTTGTACAACCGCTTTAAATGCCGGGAAACAGCGGCCCGGAGTTCGATGGTGCCGTTGTTAGAGGTATAGTGGGTATGCCCCGCCCGCAGCGAGGCGACCCCGGCTTCCACAATTGCTTCCGGGGTGACAAAGTCCGGCTCACCGATGCCCAGCGAAATAACATCATCCATGGTAGCGGCAATATCAAAAAAGCGGCGGATGCCAGAGGGTGGAACTTGTTGAACCCGGTTAGATATAAATGAACGCATGATGTCTCTCGTAAGCCATAACGAATTTTCTCTACCTGTTACCTTGCTACTTTGCTACCTTGTTTATAAGAAACTGATTTGAGCCGAGTCGCCCAGATTCAATTTGCGAAAGCGACCGATCAAGTCAACTTTCCGACCAATCAGCGACTCTTCCAACATGGCGTCTTTAACGTAGGTTTCTTCATCCACAATCGAATCGCGGATGATACTGTCTTCAATTTCGCAGTTAGCGGCCACGGTAACGTAAGGGCCAATGATAGAATTTTTTATCTTCACCGACGGATCGATATGCACTGGCGGCAAAATGATGGAATTAATGCTGGCTACCTGGTTGCTGTTATCCATATTGTGTTTTAACAGGTAACGATTGGTTTCTAACACAGTTTCCGGTTTGCCGCAATCCAACCATACATTGACCGGCTCTGGTTTCAACACGGCCCCGTCATCAATCATCAATTGGAGGGCATCGGCCAGGTAGAACTCGCCCTTGGTTTGGATGTTTTTGTCCATCAGGGTTTTGATGGCCCCTATGAGCCGCTGGATGTCTTTAACGTAATACAGGCCAATCACGGCCAGGTTATCTTTCATGCTGTTGGGTTTTTCAATCAGCCGGGTAATCTGGCCCGCTTCATTGACCAGGGTAACGCCAAAACGGCGCGGGTCAGGCACTTCTTTAACATAGATCACGCCGTCGCTGGGTTCATTTTGTAATCGCTTCAAGTTGGCCTCAAAGAGAGTATCCACAAAAAGAATAACCGTTGGCCCCTCTAATAAATCTTTGGCCAGGTAAATGGCGTGGGCCTGGCCTAGCAATTCCTTTTGTTCAACGTAGTGGGTTTTGAAATCATAACACTCATCGACAAATGATTTCACCTGGTCGCCCAGGTAACCCACAATAAAAACAATCTCTTCCACCTTCAAATCTACCAACTTATCCAAAATATGGCCCAACACTGGCCTGCCGGCCACATTAATCAACGGCTTGGGCCGGGTGTAGGTATGGGGGCGTAAGCGAGTCCCAAATCCGGCTAGGGGAATGATAACGTTCATGGGGGGTGAACCTCCTCCGTTTGCAAGCTATCAAGCCAGGAATTCGGCCAGTTGGTCAGGACTGGTAACACGAATACCGTAAGCCTGATTCATCAGTTGCGCCATCTCTTGTAAAATCTTGACTATCTCCATCCGTGCGGCTTTGATTTGATTTTGTAAATAAACATCGCCTTTGCCCGCCTCGCCCTTGAAGGCTTCTTGATCTAACAAGATGTTTAAATTTCTCAAGTAGGTATCGATGCGTTTGAAGCCCGACTCAATCTGGCCTTGCCAGATCTGCATGTCAAAATCATCCAGACTACCGAGTAATTGATTGTTAGCCGGGCCATCGCGTTTGGCATCTGCCGGGATGGGCACACCGACCGGCTGGTTGCGATCGGCTTCGCCCTGGCGAATCTTCAAAAAGTTATCCGCCGCGCTAAACAGCCATTTTAGCTCGCCGTTGACAAAATCTTGATCGGCGACGTCCAGGCCAAAAGTGGTCACCACTCCTGAGATCACCAGACCACCAACGGCCATCGGGCTGACCGTTTGCTTCTTTTTCAGGCCGCCCAGTTTCCGCTGACCACCCAATTGGCGGCCTTCGGTAGCCACAGCCGGGGCTGCCTCTTTTTCCACTGCCGGAATGGTAGCCTCTTTGGCCACTTCCTTACCGCTGGTGGCCTCAGCCATCGACGAACCGCCGATCAATCGCTTGATCACGTCGGCCAGTTGCCCAAAATTCTCCGGCGAAGCAACTTCATTAAAATCAATCCATTGAATTCCGGCCAGGGCATATTCAAAGGCCACCGGAATATCGGTTTTGCGCCACATCAAGGGAATAATGGGTTTGCCGTGCCGTTCGGCCAGGTCAACCTCTTTGCGAATGTTGACCGACTCGACCGCATCCGGCGAGAGAACCAGAACAAACACCTTGCAGCCGCGAATCCCCTCGGCAATGGAGGTGCGCCAGTGGTCGGCCACTTCAATGCTTTCTTTGTCAAACCAGGCGGCGACCCCTCTGCTGGTCAATTCCTGGTGCAACTGTTTCACAAACTCGGAATCTTTACGGCGATAGCTGATAAAAACATCGGTTGCCATGATTACGCTCCTTGACAGGTTTTGGGCAGATTTGACTTTCTTTAAAGAGATAGATTTCATTGTAACCGAGAGTGAGAAAAGGAGCAAGCCAGAAAAACGGGGCAACATTAAATTCGTTGACAGCCCTATGGCTTCGTGGTAAAATGGCCGCACCTTATGGGGTCTGTCCCAATTTTTTGGCCATAGGGCAGGGACAGGACATTGTCCTGTCCCTACTGCCAAAATTTTGGGACGCACCCCACCTTATATCGTATGAGTTGTCGGGAGTGCCTCGAGAGTGACCACACCGGGTTGCTTGCTTGTTACACCCCAAAGATGGGTTCCTGGTGAAAATCCTATTTGTCAGCGATAGAGTCGTCAACCGGCTGTATAGTCCCAACGTGGCGGAACGTTACCGCGACGTAGAATTGATTGTCGGCTGCGGCGATTTACCTTATTATTACCTGGAATATCTGGTAACAATGTTGGACGTGCCGCTGGTATACGTGCATGGCAACCACGATCCGGAACGAGAATACACCCCCAACGGTTTGGCTATTTCCGAACCCGGTGGAGGCCTCAACATTCATCGCACCACTTACGTGCAAAAAAACATCCTGCTGGCCGGATTAGAAGGTTCTATCCGCTATAAAAAAGGCAAGTTTCAATACACCCAGGAACAAATGTGGCTCAACGTGTTCCAGCTTATGCCCAAATTGTACCTGAACAAACTGCGATATGGTCGTTATCTGGATATATTGGCGGCCCACTCGCCGCCGTATGGCATTCACAATGGGGAGGACCACACCCATATTGGCTTTGAGGCATTTTTATGGTTGATGAAGGTATTTAAACCGCGTTACCTGATTCACGGCCACCGCCATCTTTACAATCCCTGCGAAGTGACCGAAACCAAGTTTATGGACACCCAAGTCATCAACATTTACCCCTTCAAAATTCTGGATATTGAGGCCCCAGCATGAGCAATGAAACTCTACGTATTGCGTTTCAAGGAGAACGCGGCGCTTACGGCGAAGCCGCGGCCGTCGCCTATTTTGGCGACTCAGTAGAGCCGGTTCCTTACAACGACTTTGACAGTGTCTTTGAAGCCGTTACCAATAAACAGGTCGAGCGGGGTATCTTGCCGGTAGAAAATTCACTGATGGGCAGCATCCATCGGAACTACGATTTGTTGCTCCGTTACGAGTTGTCGATTGTGGGCGAGGTGCAAATTCCCATTGCCCATCAACTCATTGCCCTGCCCGGCGTAACCCTGGCCGATGTCAAAAAGGTTTATTCGCAACCGCCCGCCCTGGCCCAATGCGAGCACTCGCTCCACAAACTGCTCCCCCACGCCGAACGAGTGCCAACTTACGATACGGCGGGAAGTATCAAAATGATCAAAGAACAGAACATCACCAACGGGGCCGGTCTGGCCAGCGCCAGAGCCGCCACCATTTACGGCATGCATATTCTTCACGCTAACGTGCAAGACGACGCCGAAAACTTTACCCGCTTTGTGGTGGTGGCCCGGGAGCCGGTTGTGCCCCAAGGCGAAGCCAAAACGTCAATTGTCTTTTCTATGAAAAATGAACCTGGTTCGCTCTTTAAATGCCTGGCCGTTTTTGCCCTGCGGGATATCGACCTGACCAAGCTCGAGTCCAGGCCGTTACAGGGCAAACGCTGGCAATATTTCTTTTATATCGATTTTATCGGTAGCCAATACGAAGATTGTTGTCGTAATGCGCTGAATCATTTGCAGGAAATCACCACGTTTTTCAAAATTTTGGGTTCCTACCCGCGAGGGGTGTAACCGAGGAACATAGCCCAAGACCAACGTAACCAGACGGCACAGAGATAGGTGATACGCAATACGTGATACGTTTTACCCATCACGCCCATACTCCCTTGTTCCTCATCTTATTAAAAGCCTATGAAAAACAACGCCAAAATTATTAGTGTATTTGGCAGCAGCGCGCCTAAACCCGGCTCGGCAGACTACGAAGCCGCCCGGACCGCCGGACGTTTGCTGGCCCAGGCCGGTTTTGCGGTCCAAACCGGCGCATATTCCGGGGTTATGGCAGCGGCCAGTCAGGGGGCCAACGAGGCCGGCGGCCACGTGATTGGCGTGACCAGCGCCCAGATTGAGCAATTTCGCCCGGCCCCTCCTAATCGGTGGGTCATCGAAGAAATCAAGTATCAGACTCTGCGCGAACGCCAGGTCCACCTGGTCAGCAAGTGTGATGGAGCCGTAGTGATGCCCGGTGGCACCGGCACCCTGGCCGAAATGGCGATGATGTGGAGCCTGGTTCAGGTCGGCGAATTATCGCCCCGACCCATTGTAGCCGTGGGGGGCCTGTGGCAGCGGACCCTGGCCGCCTTTATCGATGAGGCTTACGTCCATCCCGCTCATCAGGAACTTCTTACTGTAGTCCGCACGGTTGATGAAGCGGTCAAAAAAATTATTGCATTTTTTGCCGCGAGAAGGTAACCATGATCGATTCCGTCACCGTCAGACCCATCCTCCCCGACGACCTGGAAGACGTGGCTTACGTGCGCAGTGTTGGTTTTGGCGGCGACAAGGACAGCGCTCTGGCTGGCCTCCAGGAAACATCTCGCTACAACTTCTCTCATATCATCCTTGCCGAACATCAAGGCGAAGCGATTGGCACAGCCACCGCGTTTCCGGCGCAAATGTGGCTGAGTGGGGTGCCGGTTAAAGTGGGGGCAGTGGCCGGTGTAACCGTGCTGCCGGAATATCAGCGCAAGGGTATTGCCGCCAAAATGATGAAATTCCTGATTGTGCGCATGTTTGCCCAAGGGGAGGCGCTGTCGGTTCTGTTTCCTGTCTCGCACCGCTACTATCAAAAATTTGGTTACGGCACCATTGGCGACCTGCACGCCTACCGCCTCGATCCCAATAATCTGACCGTGTTTGAAGAAGGTCATAAAGTCCGCCCATTCCAACCCGACGATTTGGCCATCATGCGGGTGATGTACAAAGGCCAGCTCACCTGGCATAACGGCTGGTTCACCCGCAGTAACGAGTGGTGGGATCAAATTGTAGCGCGCTGGCCCGACATTATGGTGTTTGATAATGAGGGGTCGATTGAGGGTTACTACTCTTACGAAATGAGAACCGGCGAAAGAGGGGAACGCGAATTACACCTTAGAGAGTTTTTTGCCGCCGAAGATACTGCCCTGCGAGGTTTGATTGGCTACCTGGCCGCGCAAAACGAGGCCGACGTAATTGAATATCTGGCCCCCCCCAACACCCCCTTGCGTCACGCCCTCCGCCAGCCCATCGCCGACGACGCTCAGAGCCGCGGCTGGGTCTTTTACGACCTCTGCCACATAACGCCCGGACCGATGGGGCGCATTATCAACCTGTCGGCAGCGCTCACCGCCCGTTTTTACTCCCGGCATATGAGCGGCGAACGGGTTATCAAAGCGCACGACTCCCTGATTCCCACCAATGAGGAACCTCTTCAATTTCGGCTGGTGGACGGTCGAGCGGAAACGCATCCTTCCGAACGCCCACCGCACCTCGAAACCGATATCGGCACTCTCTCTCAAATTCTCTGCGGCTACCTGTCCACCCTGGATGCCCGGCGACTGGGCCGTCTGCAAGCAGACGAAGATACTTGTTCCTGGCTGGATCAGGCCATCGTCGATAGTCCACTCTACATCCAGGCCGGCGACTGGTTTTAAAACCCCAAAATTTGACAATATGGTGTTAAGTTTGTATAGTGTGCTCTGATAGTTTTGAAGGCATGAGCCGCAAGGATGAGGCATTTCGCCCCTGGCGGCTTTTTTGTTGCCTGCTCATAATATCCCGCATTAAAGGAGGTAATTAGCTTTGTCTCAGCAACGTATGACCGGAACCGTCAAATGGTTTGACATGTCCAAGGGCTACGGCTACATCGAACTCGGCAACGGTGAAGAAGCATTTGTTTATTACCAAAACATCGCCGACAAGGGTTTGAGAAATCTGCTGGCCGGTGATCGCGTTGAGTTTGCCGTGACTCAGAAGCCAAGCGGCCTGGTAGCCTCGCAAGTTACCCGCGTGTAATTTAAAGGCCAAAGGTTGTCGCCTGTAACCTGCAATCTTCAACTCCTAATCAGATGGAATCTTAATCACTTATTTAGCCCCAGTAGTCCGGGGCTTTTTATTTTCCTCGCTGGTGGGTATTCTAACTTTTTTCTAACTAAGCTCAGAGTTAGTTCCTATTTTCCTATGCTAGGTTATCATTGGTGGCATATCCCTGCCTGAACGCCAACAAATAGGTGTCGAAACGCAGCTATCAGACTACACCGCATAACGTGTCGTAATCACAACCTTTTAAGACAAGCGTTGGGTTTTATGTTTTGGGGAAAAGTTGACGAGGTCTAAAATGAGTCGTTGTAAATTGTTTAGCCTAACTCTACTGGCTGTCCTGTTATTGCTGGGTGGATTGACCAAATTGACCGGTCTGGCCAAAGCCGCGCCAGCTCCCAACAGGGAAACTAAGCAGTTGGTAAAACGGATCGATTTTAACAGCTTTTCTGCGCCGCAAGCAAACCTGCCGGCCAAACCGGCTGCCATGTTGCCACCCCTGACGCCCTTTGAACGTCCTTTGCTGCAAAATACCCCGGCGCTCACCATCACCAAGAGCGCCTTACCGGAGGTAAATGCCGGTGAAACCCTGACCTACACCATTGTGGTGGCCAACGGCGCCATTACCGAGGCCACCAACACCATCATTACCGATGTTCTGGATAACCATGTCGCCTTTGCCTGGGCCAGCGACAGCGGGTTGTATGATTCTGGTGCCGTTACCTGGAATACAAACACTATCTCCGGCGAACAAACCATCACTCGCACGCTGTTAGTGACCGTTAGCGCCGGCGCAACAGCCGGGACCATTATCACCAACACCGTCGAAGTCACCTCGGCTGAAGGAATAAGCGATAGCCATACCCTCACCACCACCGTCAACACCCAAGCCGACTTGATCCTCACTAAAACCGATTTCTCCGATTCCGTCATCGCCGGTCAGAACCTGACCTATACCCTGACCATCACCAACAACGGCCCCTCCGACGCCCAGAATGTGGTCGTCACCGACACCCTGCCCCTCAGCGTCACCGTGCTCAGCACCTTCCCCTCGACCTCTACCCAAAACGGGCGCAACCTGGGCTGGAATTTTGACTCGCTGCCCAGCGGCGCTTCCCAAATTATTACCCTGGCGGTCAAAGTGGGCGGCGACGTACGCGGGACGATCAACAATACCGCCACGGTCACCAGCACCACTACCGATCCCACGCCGGGGAATAATACGGATGCTGAATCTACGATGGTTGAGGCCGAAATAGATTTAGTACTAACTAAAACCGACTCGCCCGATCCGGTTCCTACCGAGACTTCGTTGTTAAAATATGTCCTCACCATCACTAATGGGGGTCCATCAGATGCGACCGGGGTAGTATTAACCGATACATTACCGGCAGGTGTCCGGTTTGAAGATGCCAGTCATTTGGGTTGTAACTATTCATTATCAAATAACAGGGTCGTCTGTAACTTGGGTGCTCTTAACAAGGATGATAGTCCCAAAGTTATCACTATTACCATTACCCCTCTACAAAAAGGAATTCTGACTAATCAAGCGACAGTATCAGCAAATGAAACCGATCTCAATCCGGCAAACAATACTGATGACGAAAATACAACTGTTCATCCGGTCAACCTCTCAATTACCAAGTCTGACTGGCCTGACCCTGCATTGGTAGGATATCCTTTGACCTATACCCTCAACATCACCAATGAAGGCCCTAACATAGCCACAGGACTTACCTTAATTGATACTTTACCACCTAATGTAACTTTTCAATATGCAACTGGTTCAGCTTCCTGTGCTGTTATGGGTATTACTGTGACCTGTTCTCTGCCTAATTTATCCTCCTCTTCCGGTCAAAATACTACCTGGGTCAAAATTACAGTCATTCCCTCCCCCACTGCAGCCGGTCTTATCACCAACACCGCCCAGGTAACCGCTGACGAACCCGATCTTAACCCAGCCAACAACACCGATACTGAAACCACCACCGTTTTGCCGGTGGCCGATCTTGAAATCAGCAAGAGCGCCTCCCCCAACCCGGTCATTGCCGGCGAGAGTCTGACCTACACCCTGGTTATCACCAACAACGGGCCGTCAACCGCTACCGGCATTGTGCTAACCGACACGCTGGCTAATGATTTAACCTTTATCTCCGGCTCTAATTGCGGCGCAGCCGGCAACGTGGTCACCTGTAGCCTGAACAGTTTAACCAAAGACGGCACAAATACTTTCAACATTAAAGTTAGCGTGGCCCCCTCTAAACGAGGTTCCCTTGCCAACAGTGCCCAGGTTACCGGCAACGAGTTTGATCCAACTACGGCAAACAACACCTCCAATACCGTCATCACCACCGTTGACGCCAGCGCCAACCTATCAATTGGCAAAAGCGCCGCTCCCAACCCGGTCACTGCGGGCGAGACTCTTACGTATACCCTGACGGTTACCAACAGTGGCCCGTCGGATGTAATGACTAGCTTGGTGGTAACGGACACCCTGCCCAGCGGGGTAACGTTTATTTCTGGCGCGGGGTGTAGTTCTAACGCTCCCGGCACGGTGGTCACTTGCACCCGGGCGGGTTTACTCAGTGGTCATAATACCGTTATTAGCTTCAAAGTTAACGTTGACCCGGCTAAAACAGGTTCTTTGTCCAACCAGGCCAGCGTTGCCGCCAGTGAGCCTGATCCAGTTACGTCAAATAACACTTCTAACACCACCGTCACCACTGTCAACACCAGAGCCGACCTGGCCCTCACCAAAAGCGGACCGCCTACATTGACGGCGGGTGAGTTACTGACTTATACCCTGACCGTGGTCAACAACGGCCCCTCGAATGCGCTGGGGGTCGTGGTTACCGACACGTTACCCACCGATTCTCATCTGGTCTATAAGTCCACCGCTTGTAATCTGGGGGGCAACAAGGTGATCTGCAATCTGGGTGGTCTGGTGCGGAATAATACGGCCACGGCCACGATCGTTATCACTTCGACCATCACCGATACCCCGACCGTTAACTCGGCTGAAGTGAGAAGCAGTACCACCGATCCAACCACCGGCAATAACACCAGCACCGTGACGACTACCCTGACCACTCCCGCCGACGACGTGTCAAGGGTCTATCTCCCCATTATCATAAAACCGGTGCCGACGGATTTGTATATTGAAAACGATACCGGCGGGCAGGCCACCTTTACCGTACAAGGGGTCGGCAGTTGTACGGTGCCGGCCGGGCACCAGAATTTCTATTGCCTGAGCTTCCCGCCGGGCACGTATACGGTTCAAGCCGCCACCATTTGCGGCACCGGAACAAGTGTTAAAACCTACGGTAGCGGCTATCAAAGCACTCGAATTGCCTGTGGAAATTAAGAGGGTATTTTAGGAAAAACCGTGACCGAATATGCAAAGCTCTGATTTTTTCATTGCTGGCGGCGCCTTGCCCCCCGATGCGCCAGCCTACGTCGAACGACCGGCCGACAATGAATTGCTTGGCGCAGTTCTGGCCGGGCAATTTTGCTACGTATTGGCCGACCACCACATGGGCAAATCGAGCCTGATGTTTCGTACGGCGTGGCGCTTACAACAACAGGGAATCCTCACCGCAACGGTTGATCTGAGTGGTATCGGCGCAAATACCGGTCTCGAACAAGCTTATCTGATTATGATCAAACGGTTGAGATTTGAGTTGAAACTCTCCCCAAACCCTGATACGTGGTGGCAGAGCCATGCTTCTCTGGACCCCGCCGGGCGCTTCGCTGCTTTTTTGCGTGACGTAGTTCTGGCAGAAGTCAAAAAAAACGTTGTTGTTTTCATCGACGGGATAGATCAGGCCACTTTGAATAAAGATTTTTTTGCCGGTTTCTCCGCGGCTATTCAATCCATCTACAAGGCTCAGGCTACAAACGCCAGCTACCAGACACTCACCTTTGTTTTGCTGGGCATGGCCACGACCGCCGACCTGGTTAACCGTGAAAATCAATCGCTTTTCGAAAACGGCCGTCAAATCGAACTGCACGAATTCAGCCGGGATGAGGCTCACCTGCTCCAACAGGGTTTGCCAATCGCTCTCCCCGAACAGCAGCAGGTTATATTCGATCGTATTTTCTACTGGACCCACGGGCATCCTTATTTGACCCAAAAATTGGGCCAAGCAACGGCCAAATTGGGGAACGAGCGTTGGACCGAGGAACATGTGGACATGCTTGTAGAAAACCTGTTTCTCGAGGCCAGGGGAGACGAAGACCCTAACCTGCAATTTATCGAAGACAGCATCAAAACCAGTAAGCGACGAAAAAAATTGCTGGCTCTCTACCATCAGGCATATCACGACAAGCAACTACCAAACAATGAACCCTCCCTCGACCAGTTGAAACGCATCGGACTGGTGGGAACCCAAAACGGCACGCCGAAAGTTCGCAACCAGATTTACCGTGAGGTCTTTGACTCAAACTGGATTACAACAAACAAACAGTTCAATTGGCGGCACCCTGTGCCCATCATCGCCGCCTTACTCATTTTGTTATTGGTCGGCGCGGGCGGATATTTTGTTCAACAGTACCTGCAGCAGATGGCCGATTCTCAAACCTTCACGAACAATTTTAGAAATGCGACCAATCCTGAAGAGCGACTCGTCAATCTGGCCGGTTTGTTCAAGCTTGGCAGCAGCTATGAACCTCAGGCTCGCCAGTTATTCCACGAGGAACTCGAGCCAGATGAGCAACTTGGCCTGTTTAGTCAGGTTGACCCGGAAACTGTGGGGGAGCAGCTGGTCGCCGTGGTCAAAGGAATATATACCGACTCGAAGTTGGAACATAACCAGCACAACAATGAATTATTGCAGGCGATGGCCCAATCTCTAAACCAACTACAATACCTACCGTCTTTGGGGTCCATTGAGCTACAATTGGAAATCACTCAGTGGCTCAAAGGACGAGACCATTATTATATTGAAAACGAATATCAACGGGCCGTCGATGCCTACACCATCGCCATCACCGTAAACAATCACAATCCGAGCACCTATTTTGACCGTGGCCTGGCCTATGCGGCGTTAGGCAAACCCGACCAGGCTCTATCTGACTTTAACGCCGTGCTGGGGTTAGATAAAAGCTGGCAGCCACGGGTCCAACAAGCCCTGATTAACGATTCTCAGCTCTACCTGGCTTTGTGGAATAACCAGAATGAAAACGGAACCCTAATTGCCCTGGTCCCCACCCCAACCAACACCCCCACCCCAACCAACACCCCCACCATCACCCCCACGCCAACCCCTACGCCTCTGCCCTCACCCACCGCCACCCCTACGCTTCCCCCCACCATCACCCCAACCGCTACCCCCTCTCCTACTCCAACCATTGTTGCCACCAGAGTCACCAGCCCCACCCGGACTCCCACGCCGAGCGCACCCACGGGTACCATCACGTTATTGGGCCCAATCGTAAGTACCGATACCGCCCACGGGGTAATTGACTTTGACTGGCAGTGGATTGGCTCGTTACCGGCGGATTATGGTTTTGAGGTCCGCGTTTGGCGAGAAGGTAATCTTCCCACCGGGGTCCATAATTCGGTGCTTGATAATCAAGACGGAACGATAAAAAATCTTGGTAACAACCGGTATCGCTTGAGTGTAGATATTAAAGACGCCGCCGGCGTGCAAGGTAGGAGTGGAGACTATTTATGGACGGTGGCTTTGGTCAGAATTAACCCTACTTATCAGGATTTGGGACAACAGGCTGAGCCGATCACGTTTCGTTATGCGGCGCCGGGCGCTCCTGGTGGTGGCAGTGGTAGTGATTCAGGCGGCAGCAGCGGTGGTGGTGGCGTTGTCATCCAATAACCGCTCAGTGACTCAACCACAACTGTACCCATCGGCTCATCGATGGGTATTTTTTTGCCAAAAGTTAGATTGACAATTTCCCTTTACTCCATATAGAATAGATATTAGGAATCAGTGGTGGACTCACCGACATAGATCATAAGAGGAATTTTCATGCGAATTGGCATCATTGGTTTGCCCAACAGCGGCAAAACTACCATCTTCAATGTGTTAACCGGCGGGAGCGCGCCAACCACGGCCTATTCAGGGGGTGCATTTCAGGTTAACACCGCCATTGTCAACGTGCCCGATGAGCGGGTTGACCGGTTGAGCCAGATGTATCAACCCCAAAAAACCACCTATGCCCGGGTTGAATACGCCGACATTGCCGGGTTGAGTGGAGTCGAGAGCCAGGAACGCAGCGTCAGCCTGAGCGGCGAATTAATGAATGCTGTCGGCAACAATGATGCCTTGCTCCAAGTAGTGCGAGTATTCGACGACGCTACGGTACCCCATCCCCTGGAAACCGTAAACCCTGCCCGCGACCTAGTCAGGTTGGATACTGAACTCAGCCTGTCGGACTTGAGTAAAATCGAAAATCGGCTGCAACGGCTGCAAGAGAATTTGAAGAGAGGGAAGGTTATGCCCACCTTTGAGGATGACCAGAAAGAATTCGACCTTCTCAACCGGCTCAAACCGCATGTTGAGCAGGGGCTACCCATCCGAGATTTCCACCTGACAGCCGATGAAGAAAAACGATTGCGTGGCTTTCAATTCCTCAGCGCCAAACCAATGTTGATTGTGCTAAACCTGGGTGACGATGAGGAGGCGCCTCAAATTGACTATCCTCACCAAAGGAGCGCCGTCACTTCCATCCGGGGACGGCTGGAAATGGACATTGCTCAACTTGAGGACGAGGCCGACCAAAAAATGTTTATGGAAGAATACGGCTTGGCCGAACTGAGCGCCGAACGGGTCATTCGCCAGAGCTACAATTTACTGGACCGGATGAACTTTTTCACCGTAGGTGGTGATGAGGTGCGGGCCTGGGAGGTCAGCCGCAACGCCACGGCTCTGGAATGTGCCGGTGTCATTCACAGCGACCTGGCCCGCGGCTTTATCCGGGCCGAGGTGGTTGGCTATAATGATTTAATGGCGGCCGGCTCGCACGCCGCGGTAAAGTCGCTGGGTAAAGTCCGCCTAGAAGGTAAAGATCACATCATCTTCGATGGGGATATTATTACCATCAGGTTTAATGTGTGAGATTTCTTAAAAGAACCTCTAACACAAATCTAATAGTGAACAAGTATAATAATCAGACAAGACTAGAGTTGTGGAGATAAGGAACAGATTACAGACAAGTTTGCCAGGAGGGTTGTGTCTCACCTTAAAGGAGTAATAAATGTTTAATCTATTTGACGATGTGACCAGTCAACTTGAGCTAAAAGATGCACTCCCCGCAGAACTTCCGATCCTGCCGCTGCGAGGGACAGTGGCCTTTCCGTTTATTATTATGCCCCTGAGCATTGGCGTGCCGCGCTCAACCAAGTTGATAAAATCGGCGGTAAAAAACGACAGCCTGATTGGGCTGGTGGTGTCCAGAGAACCTGAGGTTGACGAACCCGGGCCAGACCAATTGTACCAAACGGGCGTCGTCGCCCGGATTCACCGCGTTGTCCGGAGTGAAAAAGATACCTTACAAGTAATTGTGCAAGGTGTCGAACGCTTTAAAATTGACACCTGGAAACAAACCGATCCTTTCCTGACTGCCAAAATCTCGATAGAGCCAGACATTATTGAAGATGGTCAGGAAATGGAAATTGAGGCCCTGCGCCGGCGTATTCTGGAACTCTCAAGCACCATCATCCAGTATATGCCTTCGATACCCAACGAAATCACCGAATTTCTGGACCAGGTGGAAGATTCGCGCATCATTGTTTACACCATTGCCTCGAACATGCGGATGGATTTTCAGGACCGGCTGAATGTTTTAATTGAAGACTCCCTGCGCGATAAAATGGCGCTTCTGGTGCGGTTGATGAACCACGAGCTTGAAGTCCTGGAAATCGGCCAGCGGATTCGGTCAGAAACACAAGAAGAACTGGACAAAACCCAACGCGAGTTTTACCTGCGCCAGCAACTTAAGGCCATCCAAAAAGAATTGGGAGAAGAAGACGAACAGGCTATTTTTACCGAATATCGGCAAAAAATAGAAGCGGCCGGCATGCCCGAAGAAGCAGAAAAAGAGGCGCTGCGCGAATTAAGTCGTATGGAGAAATTGCAGCCGCAATCCGCCGAATACGGCGTGATTCAGGCTTACCTCGATTGGATGGTCGAACTGCCGTGGAGCAATCTGACCAAAGACAATCTGGACATTGTCCATGCCCGTGAAGTGCTGGATACCGACCATTACGACATTAAAGACGTGAAAGAACGCATTTTGGAATATCTGGCCGTGCGCAAATTGCGCCTGGAACGCAAAATGGATGACGAACCAATCGAGCCGGGCCGGGAGCAGGACCGGGCTGGCGGCTCGATCCTGCTCTTTGTGGGTCCGCCGGGTGTTGGTAAAACCAGTCTGGGCCGGAGTATTGCCCGCGCTTTGGGCCGTGAATTCACCCGAATGAGTCTGGGCGGCGTCCGCGACGAGGCCGAAATCCGTGGTCATCGGCGCACCTACATTGGGGCGATGCCGGGCCGGATTATCCAGGCCATCAAACGGGTAAAAACGCGTAATCCCGTTTTTATGCTAGACGAGGTTGACAAAATTGGCGCCGACTGGCGCGGCGATCCCAGCAGCGCCCTGTTGGAGGTGCTGGACCCGCAGCAAAACTATGCCTTTCGCGACCACTATCTGGATGTTGATTTCGACCTGAGCCAGGTGATGTTTATTGCTACGGCCAATACGCTAGACACCATTCCGCCGCCCCTACGCGACCGGATGGAGATTATCAGGCTCGACGGTTACACCGAATACGAAAAAATCGAGATCGCCAAAAACTACCTGGTGCCGCGCCAGATCAAAGCCAACGGCCTGCTTGAAAACGAAATTCAGTATACCGAAGAAGGTCTGCGACAAATCATTCGCGACCACACCCGCGAGGCAGGCGTGCGCAGCCTGGAACGAGAAATTGGTCGGATTTCCCGCAAGGTTGCCACCAAGCTAACCAGTGGCGAATTGGTTATTCAGGATGAAGAAAAAACAGATGAAGTGCAATCGATAATCATTGGCCCTGACGAGGTTCGCGAATTTCTGGGTAAACCAAAATTCCTCTTTGAGGCGGCCATCCGTACGGAAAAAGCGGGGGTTGCGACCGGTCTGGCCGTTACGCCTATCGGCGGCGATGTTCTCTTTGTTGAGGCGGCATGCATGCCCGGCAAAGACCAACTCACGTTGACCGGCCAGTTGGGCGACGTGATGAAAGAGAGCGCCCAGATTGCCCGGAGCTATATCCGCGCCCATGCCCATGAACTGAACATCGACTCGGAAAAGTTCAACAATGTTGACATTCACCTGCACGTTCCGGCGGGAGCCATTCCCAAAGATGGCCCCTCGGCGGGGGTGACGATGGTAACAGCATTGGTATCGTTACTTACGGAACGGCCGGTGCGCTCTGAAGTTGGAATGACCGGGGAAATTAGCTTGCAAGGGCAGGTTTTACCCATTGGGGGACTTAAGCAAAAAATTCTGGCCGCTCACCGGGTTGGGCTAAAGACCGTTATTTTCCCCAAACGCAACGAAGCCGACCTGGACGACGTGCCCGAAGATGTCCGCAAAGACATGACTTTCTATACCGTCGAATTTCTGGAAGAAGTGCTGGAACACGCGCTCAGTCCGGCTGTTTCGCTGGATGACGCCTTTGAGGAAGCGGTTGAGATACCGTCGGTGGAAATGGCCTTGAATTAGAACCAAATCCTTAACTACTCAGACACCCGGTTTTTACCCTGGAGAGCCTGTTTGGTAGCAAAAAGTCAGCGCTTGATGCTGAATTTTTGCTACCAAACAGGCTCTCCAGGGTAAAAACCGGGTGTCTTGCCTGGAGTAGTTACAATTTAACTCAAGTAAAGAGCAACATCGTGGAAGTCTGGTTGATATGTCCCAGGTATTGCTCGCCATAAGTGGAGAACCCAACCGTAGGAATATCGGCAAAGATTTTCCCGTACTCCTCCCATTGTCCCCACTGTTCTAATTGGAGGGCCCGGAAGCAACAGTTAAAGTGGATCAAGCCAGAAATTCGGCCCAGTTTTTCCTTCTTGGCCTGGATGACCGCCCGGGTATCCTCAACGATATTTGTAGGTTGGAGCAAACTAAGTTCCATCCCTTCCTTGATGTTGCAGAAAAACACCAGGGCATCATCTTGGAACTCCCTAAGACCGCGCACATAAGGTTCTTCCTCTACCATCAACCCAAATGGTTGATCCATAAACTTGCTGCTGGCTTGCTCCACCGGCAACTCAACGGCACTGGCGTAGGCCTCGCGAGCCGGCTTGCCGTCAAATTCATACACAATCCGTTCGGCCTCATTCACCCGTGTGGCTTTGAGTAACTTTTTCGTAGCACAAAAACTCTGGGTTTTAACCACCTCAAAGCCGGTTTTGGGTTTTAAGAGGGCTAATACCGCTGCGTTGGTGTAGGCCTTTCCGTTAGCAAAAACATAAGTGGTTTGGAGTTTCATATCATCTGCGGCCGATCCACCTACAAAGAGAATATTGGTCAGATCGCCAATCTTGTCCATCACCTTTTCCTCACCGCCGCTCAGGCCGTCTATGAGGATAAGGCCGACATACTGCTTAACGTCAAGGTCTATCATCTTTTGCCCGGTATGCTCTTCAAAGGCTGCAAATACTTGCGGAACCTGGTTTTCGGTTTTGAGGTTATGCACCACCCCAATCGCGACATCTTCCAGGGCTTCGGCGCTAAACGCCATCGCCACCACTGAATTTCTGAGCACTTTGTCGTTGACAAGTTCGCCAGCGGTAGTACAGCCCATAATCTTCGCCGTGGGGAACTGCTTTTGCATCGCCGCCGCCAGCGCCGCCGGGTCAAAATTCGATGAGGCAAAAAACAGAATGAACTTGGGAGAGAGGCCTGATAATTGGGCGGCCAGATCGGCCGCATTTTTTGCCGGGGATGATTCCATAGAATATACAGGTTTGATGGCCATATCTTCCGCTATATTTAGGAGCGGCACACCCAGTTCTTGGGCGATGCGTCGCACTTGGTTGATAACCCAAGGGTTATCTTGGGAATCATAATCATACTTTTCAGGATTGACACCCTTCAAAGCCAATTTGGTCTTTGTCGTTAGCGCTAGAAAGGGATCACCCTGGGACCGGGTTTCAATAATCTGGTCTAACATATTTTTTATCTGACCTGCCATTGCGATATCTCCGTTTGTACCCAAAAGTTGTAATGGTTACAAAAACCTTTTGCCTCTTTAGGTTTTTCGTGGTTCATTGATAGAGTCAAAACACTCAAAAATAGTATACCACAAACTATGAAGCACGTCACTATCTTGGTTTTTGGTGGCGTGCACATTGTAGGGATTGAAGACCCTAAAGGTCTCAGGCGAACAAAGTTCGCACACCTTTAGGGTCTGGAGCCCTCGGAATGAGATGTGGGCAATCACCAACTTGTTTACTCGGCAGGCTCAAACAAATCAGGATCATATTTGCCCCCGGCATTCCACCACGACCAGCCGGTGGAATTTGCATCGATGGCCCCCTGTTTCAGCAGCCGCATTTCTTCCAGCGAATACCAGTAACCTTGCAGCCAGGGACGCACCTTGACGTAAGGCGGCACCCGTTCTTCAGCCTGAAACTGGCTGCGGTAGACAATACCATACGGCTCGGCAGAGGGATTATCGTAACCCAGGTTACCGGGGATAAAGGTGGAAGGGTAAACCATAGGGGCCAGGTAATCCACAAAAGGAGCAATATCCATCACCCGTTGGCCAATCTTCATATCGCTTTCGGGTTTTACCCAAAGGGTCAGGCCAAACACGTCGGCAGAGACAAAGACGCCGTATGGACGCAGGGCATCGGTCAATCGCCGCATAAATTCACGGATGGTCGCGGTGCGGGTTTCCAGAGTGTTTTCTTCCTCGTACACAATGGCCCCCACGTCACCATCGGAGGGGAAACGGATATAGTCAAAGTTGAGTTCGTCAAAGCCACAAGCGGCCACTTCTTGAGCCAGGGCAATATTGTAATCCCACACCTCTTCTTTAAAGGGATTGGCCCAGCCCAACTCTTCGCCATCAATCCACACTGTACCATCCTCACGCACGGCAGCCAGTTCAGGTTTGCCATGCGCCAGAGGATCATCCTTAAATACAACCAAGCGGGCAACGGTGTAGATATTGCGCCTTTTGGCTTCAGCTACCAACTCATCCAAAGGCATCCAGGTGTTGGTCCACCATTCATCGGCGCCAATGGTTTCGACCAGTTCTACCTGGCTTGGCCAACCAATAAAACCAAAGTCACCCTTCACGTCCACCACTAGGGCATTGAGTTCCGTGGCCTGGATGAAATCCAGATAGCGCAGCATGGCTTCCCGGCTGCGCAGATAGTGAAAGGGCACATAAATGGCCTTCACCTGGAACGGCTCCAAAACAAAATCCAGACAGGGTGGTCCAGGTTGAGCCGCCTGCTCCACACAGGGGGTTGTGATCAGCCAGCGTCCCTCCACGCCGGAGAAGGGTGGTATACCATCGGTCAACACAGCAGTTTGGTCCAGTTGAGCGTAGCCCCGATGATACCCGGCGCTTTTAACCATTAGCTGGGTAGGCATGGGCGGTAAGTTAAGTACAAAATGACCCTGGTCGTCGGCCCGCAGAATAGTATCACCCAGATATATAGTTGCCTGTGGCAGCGGTTGACTTGTATCACCACCACGCACTATGCCCTGCAGGGAAGAAGGCACCAGGACGATATTGACGAAATCATCATCCTGGTAGTCTACCGTGACCGACCGGTAGCCAGGTTGGACGATTGAGATTTGTCCGGAGGCCGGAATGCGGGAAAAAATAGCCTGTCCGTGGGCATCAGTGGTAACGGTCTGAGCCTGGTCAAAGGTCACGTTGACCCCTGCTGCCGGACGACGGGTAAAACTATCCTGTACCAGGATCGTTGTCTGGCGCGGTTGAAGCGCCAAGTTGAGTTCAACTTCATTATTAAAAACAATCTCTAGCGGGAGATAGCCTCCTGTGGACTGAACGGTTATCAGGTCGCCAGGCCGCAGGCGGATGAGTTCAAACCATCCGGCAACATCCGTGGTGATGGTTTGCTGGTACTCACCCGAACCGGCGGAGAGGGTCAGTCCGGTCAGCGGCTCATTGGTATCGGCAGCCCGCAGCACCCCCCGGGTTGGGTGGGGTTCAAGGTTGACCACCACCTGATAAAAAGCATTGTCCGCCACCTGCTCCCAGGTGGTCAGTTCGGTTTGCCACGTCTCATAGCCCGGCGCTTCAACTCGCATTATAACCGGCGGTTCCAAACGAGTAGCCTCAAAATGGCCATTCTCATCGGCTTTTATCATTTTGGGCGACTCATCTGGGCGGTTGTCAGAGATATAGACTGTAGCGGGCAGCGCCGTGTTGGTCCGGGCGTCGGTTACCTGGCCAAGCAAATCCTGGGAAACAAGATTGATGTTTAGCGAGGCCGGGTTGGCATAAAGCGAGTCAGTTTCCAGTTGGGTCTGCCAGGGTTTATATCCCGCCACTTTAACCTGCAACGTAACCGGCGGTTGTAAGCGAAAAATCTCAAAATACCCTTCAGGATTGGTTTCAAAAGATGGGACTATGTTTGATGAAGGTTGGCCATCGGTTACAGCAATAGAAGCGACCAGGGGATCGCCGGTTGTGGCATCCACAACCCGACCAATTATTTGGGTAGGGTCCAGGCCGATGACAATATCTGTCTGTTTCTGCCACCAAGGCACAAACCGGGAAACCTCATTGGGCAAATAGGCGGGGGCACTGGCTCGCAAATGGACCCGGGGCACAAAGCCCAATGAATTACCGGCAAGTTCGATTTTTACCGGCCCAGAAACACGATCAGGGGTGTCGGCAGCCCGGGCCACCGGCACGTGGTTGACTTCAATAATGGCCTGCTGTATTGGCTGGCCGGTCTGGCGATCGAGGACCGTCACCATAAGCACTTTGTCTCTAAAATGGAGATATCCGGCCAGGGCTACACAAGCCAATAACAGCAAAAAAATGATGGGAATAGAGATGCGATAGAAATGATTTTTCATAAGGTTGAAATTATATCACAAGCTCATAAAAGAGATAATTGTTCTTGTCTTTTTTGCGTCTAAAGTGTCAGTCGCCGGGCCAGTCAACATAATTTTTTGTCCCCAATTTATCCCCATACTTATCGGCAAGATTCAGCCGTTTATCAACACTCTATCCACAGCTTAAATTTGACTCGCCATAACATTTCTTAAAAAAGGTTCAAGAAATATCTTTTTTAAGGTAGGGGTATTGCCAGGTTATTACAGGTTTGGTACAATGCAATTCGACTGGAGTGAGGACTTACTTACTCCCCAAATTCGCGCTATGGGGATTGGTAAATCCACAATCAAAGGGTAGGGTCATTTTAATCTTTTGGGCTAAGTATTTAATAGTTTGTTGAGTTTCCTCGCGATATTTCTTTGATTCACTTGATTTGTGGAAGTAATTTTATCTATAATCCTTAGCTCGGCAGTTCTTTTTTTGCAAGTTCATCGTAGGTCAGAACCTCCTCTACCAGCAGAAGTAGACTTAGACAAATAGTATCCAATTTCAGGTTATCATCTTTTTACATTATTTCAATTGAGCTTGCAATTCAATTAGCGTTTAGAAACCTCTCGAAAAGTCTTCATTCAGTCAGACACCATTCTTCCAGCAAAATATTGGCTGTTATTTAAAGTAGCCTGCAATTGATACCGAGCCAAAAATGTTTACTCTCGGGGGAGATTGTTATTCTCTAAACAAACCGGAGTTAAGGCAGAATTCATTGTTTGGTCTTTAACAAGAATTTTTGGAGCCTTACGTTAGAGCCAACAAAGCCATCAATACATCTTTGGAGTTAAGGAATATGAACGCAGACCAGGTCTGGCAAACCGCGTTAGGTCAGCTCGAAACCCAAATGACTCGGGCAACCTTTGACACTTGGGTAAAGAACACGCATGTCGTGTCACAGGATGAAGACCGCTTGGTAATAGGCACCCAAAATGACTTTGCCAAAGATTGGCTAGAAAACCGCTTATTGACCACCATCAACCGGACGGTGACAAACATCACCGGTCGTCCGATGGGGGTCAGTTTTATTGTCGACGCAATTGGCGGCGCCGAGCAAGTAGCGTTGCCATTATTGCCAGAAGAGCCTGCGCCCCCTGAGAGGTCATCAAACGGGAATGGGAACGGGCAGGCTCAACATTCAAACGGGCGCCCAGTGTTAAATCGTAAATATACATTTGACCAGTTTATTGTGGGCGCCTCCAATCGCCTAGCCCACGCCGCCTCGTTAGCCGTAGCCGAAAATCCGGCCGACGCTTATAATCCCCTGTTCTTGTATGGTGGTGTGGGCTTGGGCAAAACTCATCTCTTGCAAGCCATTGCTCATTTTGCCATAGTCCAAGGCAAAAGCGTTATCTATACCACCTCCGAAACCTTCACCAACGATTTAATCAACTCTATCCGCTCTCAGTCCACCGAATTATTCCGCGAAAAATATCGCAATGCCGATTTCCTCCTGATTGACGACATCCAATTTATCGCCGGTAAGGAAAGTACTCAAGAAGAATTTTTTCACACCTTCAACACCCTGCACTCGTCGGGGGGACAGATTGTTCTTTCCAGCGACCGGCCTCCCAAAGCCATCACCACCCTAGAAGATCGGCTTCGCTCCCGTTTTGAGTGGGGTTTACTGGCCGATGTGCAACCACCCGACCTGGAAACCAGAATTGCTATTCTGCGGTTCAAAGCCGACTCCCAGACCGTAACCGTGCCTGATGATGTGATGGAGTTCATTGCTCGACGCGCTCAGAGTAACATCCGAGAACTGGAAGGTGGGCTGAACAAGGTGATAGCCCATGCCGCCATGATGCGCCAGCCGATCAGTTTGGAACTGGCCAACGTAGCCTTGCAAGACATTGTCTCCCGGCAAGCTGAATTGACCTTGGGTCAAATCATCTCCGCCGTTGCCAAATTCTATCAGATGGATACCGACCTGCTGACGGGTCGGGGTCGGAGCAAAGACGTGGCTGCCGCTCGCCAAATGGCAATGTACCTGGCCCGCGAGGAGACCGGGGCTTCATTACTACAAATCGGCGAAGCCTTGGGCGGACGTGATCACACCACGGTGATGCACGGCTGGGAAAAAATAGCCTCGCAAATTGAGCAGGACAACAAACTCCGGCGGGAGATGTTGTCTATTAGAGAAATTATCTACCACAAAGAGACCTGAAACATCAGTTTGGCCTTTTTAAGCGACCCTCTCAGACCCTCTCAGGGTCGTTTTTCATTTCACTTACCCCCAAATAATAGGGGTTACTTGTGGATAACTTGTGAAAAACTGTGGATAAATACCTGATTTTGGGGATAAAGTACTATCTAAGCAAGTGGATAACCTAACTCTAATTACGCATAAATTAGTATCCATAAGGTAACCTCTTTATCTAATTGAACATCGCTACTTTGGCTATTTGGTTCGATTTACGCTTGTTTTTGTGGATAACTTATGAATAACTGTGGATAAGTAGCTTCACTTGGGGATAACTTAAGCCGAATTTTGATTAATTTTTTCAAAGAATTATCAGGTAACTACAATATCTTGGGGCAGATATTTGACCATCCCCAAGATATAGATTCAACCCGATTTGACAAATTGCAAAAAACTTACCTTACCCGCTATTCTCAATTGTTCCCACATTTATCCACAAGTCTTTAGCCCCAAACAATACACATGGTACCCAAAATATAGCTTCACTCAATTGCCTTCCTCTACATCTAGGGGCCAATAGGGATTGGCATAAAGCTATCCACATATCCACCGTGCCTACTATATACTACTAAATATATATTTAAAATAAACATTTAAGGGGGATAACATTTTGATCAAGCCAATAACTCTATTAGTGATACAAAGTGTTCTTTATCCCTAAATTGGGTATAATAGAAACACCCAAAAACACATGAGTTTATTTAGGAATGTTATGCATCAGAAATGGTGGATTCTCGGTTCCGTTATCTTGGCTATATTGAGTTTTTTTTGTTTGCGGTACGTGGTGCAGACCTTTTGGCCCGACCCCGAGGTGAACTTTGCCAGATCGCAGTTACTTTTGTTTGCCTTGATGTTTCTGGGGGTGGGCGCGAGTTCTGTGCCGGTTACGGTATTTCTTAATAACCGTTTTTCAAAACCGGATTGGTTAGAACGGGATAGAATTCGGCTGATAAGGCAGGGAGTCTGGGTTGGGTTGGCCACGGTTTTGCTGGCTTATCTCCAATTAATCAGAACCTTGAGTTGGGTGGTGGCCATTGTGGTGGTGGGGGTCTTTGCCCTGATCGAAACATTCTTCTTAACGCGGGAGTAGAAGATGCAAGCCGAACTGCGTAAATTACCCGGCGTAGATAAAATGTTCCAAAGCGATGAAGTAGCAGCGTTGGCAAAAATTCACGGGCGTCAATTAGTGCTTGAGGCCATCCGGTCAGAATTGGACGTGGCCCGCCAACAAATAACCGTCGGGCAGCCAGCCCCTTCGTCGACTAGTTTGCTTCAGGCCATCGCCGCCAGACTTTCTGCGGACGTCCGCCCCTCCCTCCAGCCAGTTATCAATGCAACCGGCGTGATTATCCATACTAATCTGGGGCGAGCTTTGTTGAGCCAACGGGCGCAAACAGCCATGCAGCAAGTAGCCTCGGCTTATTCCAATTTGGAGTACGACCTTGAGGTTGGTGTCCGTGGTTCCCGTTATGTCCATGCCGCCAGCCTGTTGTGTCGCCTGACCGGGGCTGAAGCGGCGGTGGTAGTCAATAATAACGCTGGCGCCGTCGTTCTGGCTCTGACGGCCCTGGCCAAAGACCGCCAGGTGATTATCAGTCGCGGCCAATTGGTTGAAATCGGCGGCGGTTTCCGTATCCCCGATATTATGGCTCAGTCTGGAGCCAGACTGGTGGAGGTGGGCACCACCAATCGCACTTACGTGCGCGACTACGAACAGGCTATTGATTCGGAACATACCGGCCTGGTGTTGGCCGTCCATCACAGCAACTATCAAATTACGGGTTTTACCACCCAACCTGCCCTGGCTGAACTGGTCGAACTGGCCCGGCGTTACCATCTCCCCCTGATGGAAGACCTGGGTTCCGGCACCTTGTTGGATACCACCCCTTTTGGCCTGGCCCACGAACCAACCATTCAGGAAAGCTTGGCGGCGGGCGCGGATATTGTCACGGCCAGCGGCGACAAATTGCTGGGCGGTCCCCAGGCCGGGCTAATTTTGGGCCGGGCCGACCTGCTTGCCAAATTGAAACAACATCCTCTCATCCGGGCCTTGCGGGTGGACAAGACTACCCTGGCCGCCTTACAGGCCACCTTGCTGGCTTATCTTGAAAACAGGGCGCTCGTTGAAATTCCGGTGTGGCGCATGATTTCGGCGGATGTGCGTCAATTGGCCCGGCGGTCTCAAAAGTGGCGGGCTGCGTTGCGACAAAATTCCACCATGGCCCACCTTTCGCTGCATGTGGTCGATAGTGCGTCCACGGTGGGTGGTGGTAGTCTGCCTGGCCAGACTCTACCCACCAAAGCGCTGGCCATCTCTGTGCCCGCCGTTGACTCGTTGGCGGAAAAATTACGGCATGCGGTTCCGCCCGTTGTTGCCCGCATCGAGGACGGCCGTCTCTTATTCGACCCGCGCACCGTTTTGCCGGAACAGGATAACGTGTTAATAACTATCCTCAAAAGGGTGCTGGTTGACAATCAGTCATCATCAATTTAATGACCCTGAAAAATATGTCTGAAGATTACCGGGAAGTTTTAAAAGACAACGTTTTAAATGAAGCAATATTTATTAATGTAACCTTCAGTGGCCACCGCCGCGGGCATACGGTTCCGTGGCCGAAAGTTGTCATTCGGCCGGTGCTGGTAAGAGGTCAACGACATCTCCAGTTTTCCTATTTTGAGCCGGATAAGAACATTACCAAAAACTACGCCGGGGCTGAAGTTGGCGAGAAACTGGAGCAACTTCTGGCCCTGCCTTTTAAGGGCATCAATCTGAAAACAACCAACGGCAACATCCACGTTCAGATGACCAAAAAAGGCAAAGCCATCATTCATCGAGAAAAACCTTCTAAACTACAGCCAGGTCCGGAACTGGCTCATGACCGGCAAAAAGAGATGTTGTTACCGGCCTCCGCCGCAGACCCTTTTCTGCAAGCAACGGGAATGATAACCCAAGATGGTCGCGTTAAAGCCCACATGCAGAGTAAGTTTCGCCAGATCAATGAATTTTTGCGGCTGATTCAACAGACCGGCGAACTGAACAAGTTTGAAAAAATTCCTATTCAAGTAGTTGATTTTGGCTGTGGTAATGCTTACTTAACCTTTGCCTTCTACCACTATCTCAATCACATTTTGGACTTGCCGGCTCAGGTCACGGGAGTTGATGTTAAAGAACAACTCATCAACAAGCACATTGCCCTGAACCAGACCCTGGGCTGGACTGACCTAACCTTTCACGCTACCAGAATTATTTATGTTGAACCGGCCAGCTCGCCCGATATAATCCTGGCTTTACACGCCTGCGATACGGCCACCGATGAAGCCCTGGCTCAGGCCATCAAGTGGCAGAGCAAACTTATTTTTGCTGCTCCCTGTTGCCATCATCATCTTCAGCAACAACTTGCGCAACAACCCCCGCCGCCACCTTTCCAGCCTGTATTACGGCACGGCATTTTGCGAGAGCGACTGGGAGATATTTTGACCGACACCTTCCGGGCTTTGATCCTGCGGATCATGGGGTATCGCGCCGAGGTCATCGAGTTTATTGCCACCGAACACACCGCTAAAAATCTGATGATTCGGGCGGTAAAAACCGTTGCTCCCGGCGATCCCAGGTTTGGACAAGAATATCAGGCGTTAAAGCAATTTTGGGGCGTTGTCCCTTATTTGGAGCAACTACTGAAAGAAGAAGCTCTGTTTAACCAATAAAAACCAGAGGAGCAAAAATGGCTATCTCAAAAAGTGATGCTCGACGGCTGGCGAAAGATGCCACCGAAACAGGCGCGCATGTATTACGGGGGCTCTTGAAAGCTGATGTTCAGGGTGCCAGGATTGGCGAAACCAATCTTCTGGAATGGCTCGCTCAATACGTCGATACCGAGGTTATCCTGGTTGTATCGTCCGTGGGAAAAGGCTATATTGAAAGCGGCGTGAAAATCTGTTACACCTGTGGTCGAGATTACACCGGGGACACGTGTCCCTATTGCGCCGAAGCGCGGGCGCGCTTGCGAGGAGAGTGATGATGGTTGCTGCCGGTCAGTTCAAGTATTTGGGCGGGAACATGTCTCAAATGATAAACCGTGATAATTGCTCTGCCACCTGCCGAGATTGGTGGCGAATCATCCCCAGTGGCACGTTGGAACTAAGGGCCAGCGATAACAAAATGCCATTGGCCAGAGTTAAGGTATAAAGACGGTATGCTTCTCCCTCGTGCAGACTCTGGATAAAACGGCCATTCTGTTCACCCAAAAATTGAGCGGCCTGGGCCGCAGCCTGCGAACTCTGGGCCACCAGCAGAGTTAACTCCTGACAGTGTTGCCGGTCTAACATCCCGGCCTGGGCAATCAGTTCTCGTCCGGCAATGAGTAAGATGGCCTCGGCTCTCACCTCAACGTTCAAATCGTCCAGCAATCGCAAAATCTCAGACTCGTTGGCTCGCAGGAACCGAACGGTTTCTTGCGGCACTACGGAGATGGGAGGCATTTCTCCATTAGCCTCAATGGTTGAGACAGGAACTTCCTCCGTTTTTGAGACAGGGGCGGCTTTGGTTGGCGGGGGTGGGGTTGGTGCAGCCGGTGGACTCGAAGACCCATAAGCCGGTGCCGGAGCCGCTCGCCGTCCCAACGCTTGGTTTATCATATCGGGCAAATCACCCACAAAAAATGGCTTGGTTAAAACACCGTTGATATTCAAAGCCCTGACCTGTTCGGGAAGTTCTTGTCCCATCAGGGGAATCATCATGATTCGCATATTGTTTTTGGCCTCGCGAATTGCCTGAACCAGGGTAATGGGCGACATATCGGCGAGACCCATATCGATGATGACCAGATCAAAGGGTTCTTCTACTACGGACTCCAGAGCGTTGCTACCGGTATGAACACACTTGGCCCGGTATTGGCGGCTACTCTGCAAACCCTCCTTGAGCATATTGCCGAAACCCTCGTCGCTGTCGATTACAAGAATGTTTGGTACCGTCATTTTCTTCCGTGAAAGTCAAGAGGTATGCAAATCGGGAGAAATCTTCGTTAGAGGCATCAATTATTGTAATGTTATTTCCATCAAAAGTCAACGTTGATGAAGTGTGGTGGTTATAACGTTTTGTTTCTATTTCCGGTGCCGGATGACGCGTCGAATGACGAGCCAGATGACAACGCCCATAACGATCAATAATCCCACCCCCAAAACGATGACAGTCCCTGTTACCACGCCAACGCTGGGCGGAGCTTCTTCAGCGGCAGTAACTGCTCCTAACGTTTCTGCTCCCATTGGCACAGTTGTGGTGGGCGCAACGGCCAAACGGGTGGTCACCAGCGTAGGGCTGGGCAACGCGGTGGCCGTAGGTGGAGCGGTTGCGGCAGGCGCAGGCGGGCCAAACGTATCAAAATATGCTAAAGCGATGACCGGTTTCTCCGCGCTGGTTGAAGTGATGGTAATTTGATAGCTGGCCGGTTCGAGGGCAAACAGGTCCTGGTCTGCCGGCGTGGCTGCCTGAATGTTGAAGGCGAATTGACCGCCAGCCTGGACCACGGTTTGTAACGTGGCCGGATTGGCCCAATGGTCAAAGGCAGCGCCGTTGCGCTGAATTGTAGCTAACAGACCAGTGCCCGGGTCAACTTCAACCGTACCCGCAAGATAGATAAGCCCCGGCGTGATCCGTAAGACCTGATTTTTGATTTCCACCAGCTGAAAATTCCCCTCTTTTTGGCTCAAATCTGGTCTTGGTTGTGCCGCAAGAGTCTCGCCATTAGTTGGTGGTTCTGCCAAGCCCTCTTCTGCGGCGACCTGATCTTCGGCCAGTTCGGTGGCGGGCGCAGCCATGGCCGCGGCCATGGTAGAAGTTGGCATGGGGAGCGGGGTGGCGGTCATCATCACCTCGTGGGGCGCGGCCGCACGCTCTGTGTCCTCGTCTCTTTCAGCCTCGGCTTCAGCGGCAGGTTCTTCGGCCGGGGCAGACTCTGCTGCCGTGGCTAAAGCAGCCGTATCTTCGACGGCTTCACCGGCAGGGGCTTCTTCCGCTTTGGCCGCCTCCTCGATCACAGCCGGTGCAGGGGGGGGAGTTTCTGCCGGAACTTCAGTTTCCGCCGCTTTCTCTCCCCCAATCTTCTGCTCGACAACTGCTGTTGCTTGTGCTTCGGCTGGCGGGGCTGCTTCTTCTACCATTGATTCCTCGACCGGCGCTTCGGCGGCGAATTGTGCTATCTCAGCCGGCGCCGCCCACTGTGGTAGGCTGCCTCTGAGGGGGCCGCTTAACAAGAGTCCTCCGGCGGCCAGCACGCAGATTAATAGTGTGGCCACTGCCGCCAGTCCGCCGGCCCAACCCGGCAGGCGGAAAAATTTGCGGGGCGCCGATACTGCCCCCACCCCGGCTTCTGTCAGGGTGAACGGGCGCGGCGCCGGTACCTGGGGCAATGAGCCGACCAGCGCCACTGTCTGGCGCAGGCTCTCCAATTCGTCGCGCAACTCCGGCGATGTGGCGACAGTCTGTTCCACCAGCGCCCGTTCTTGGGCGGTGACTTCACCATCCAAATAGGGCGAAAGTAGATCGCGGACGACTTCAATATTTGGTTGGTGGTTTGTATTCTCTGCCATTGGTTAACATCTCGGTACTACTTATTATTACAGACGGTACTGACTGGGCAAAAGTTCCTTTTTCTCTCTCAAAAAATCGCGCAGACGTTGCCTGCCCCGGCTCAGACGGGATTTTACCGTGCCCACGGGTTGGTTGATGATCTCGGCGATTTCCTGGTAAGAAAAACCCTGTACATCGCTTAAAACCAACACCATCCGCTGGTCTTCCGGCAATTGTGTAATTCCGGTTTGCAGAAGGTCGCCCAATTCACCGCGCAGCACGCGCTCCTCCGGTCGCTCGGAACCGTTGACCAATTTGAGGTTGTGTTCGTCGGGATTTTCACTCAGATCTTCTAGGGAGGTGGCCGGGCGACGGCTTTTGTAGCGAATCTGGTCGTAGCAGGTGTTGGTCACAATGCGCAGCAGCCAGCTTTTAAATGAGCCGCCCTGGTATTGTTTGATAGCTTTGTAAGCCTTGAGAAAGGCATCCTGACAGGCATCTGCCGCCGCCTCCTGATTGCCAATAACGCGATAGGCCACGTTGTAAGCGGTGCCCTGGTAGGTCATCACCAATTTATTGAAGGCAGCCACGCTACCCTTTTGCGCCTCTTTGATAACCTGAAGTTCGTCCATAAGCCAGGATTGGGCCGGTTTCCAAACTATCTCATCGCCGGGAATCAGGCACTAATTTAAGCATATCACTGCTGAAATCTACTCGGACTGGCCCGGTCTAGCCGATGCTGGATTGGCTTAGGCAATTTGACGTATGTGCCTGCATAGTTTATACTAATACACGCTTTAAACAGGTGAGCCGGAGTGGCGGAATTGGCAGACGCGCACGACTCAAAATCGTGTGGGCTAGTCCCTTGTGGGTTCGATTCCCACCTCCGGCAT
>JAFGNV010000169.1 GCA_016926805.1 Anaerolineae bacterium | reverse complement strand
CTTAAAAAGCACTCATAAAAGTGTCAACAAGGTGCTGAACCTCGTCTCCTAACCCGGATTTGTCTGCCCGTGGCGGCTGAATATGAAAATCCCCTGAGAAAAGTTTCTCGGGGGATTTTTTCCTGCTCCTCGGGTAGGACTCGAACCTACAACCAACCGGTTAACAGCCGGCCGCTCTACCGATTGAGCTACCGAGGATTATGAAGTTGTTTACCTGCCACGTTAGAACTGGCAGCAAACCTAGATTATATTCAAGAGTTACCGTTCGTCAAATCGACCACGCAATTCGCAATTCAGGCCGACCTCACCCCAAATAATCTCGTAATTTGCGGCTACGGATGGGATGGCGCAGCTTGCGCAGGGCTTTGGCCTCTATCTGGCGGATGCGCTCCCGGGTTACCCCAAAGGCCATGCCAACTTCTTCCAGAGTGCGGCCCTGACCATCGGCCAGGCCAAAGCGCATTTCCAATACTTTGCGCTCGCGATCACTGAGCGAATCCAAAATCTCGTGCAACTGTTCTTTGAGCAGTTGTTTAGATGCCGCATCCACCGGCCCAATCACAGACTCGTCTTCAATAAAATCGCCCAAATAACTGTTTTCCTCCGAGCCAATGGGAGTGTCTAACGACATTGGTTCCTGGGCAATGCGCATGATCCGCCGCACTTTACCGGCTGCGCGTCGCCAACGCCGGTCGAGGGCCGGATCGACCATCTTTTCATTTTGTTGAGCCTTTTGAATGGCCTGAATGTCTTCGTCGGTCATTAGATCCATTTCCAGGGCAATTTCTTTGGCTGTTGGCTCGCGGCCATACTCTTGTAGCAAACGACGCTGAACACGCAGGAGTCGATTGATGGTTTCGACCATGTGCACGGGAATGCGAATGGTGCGAGCCTGGTCGGCAATGGCCCGGCTAATGGCCTGGCGAATCCACCAGGTGGCGTAAGTGGAAAATTTATAGCCGCGTTTGTAGTCAAACTTTTCCACGGCGCGCAACAAACCAATGTTGCCCTCCTGAATCAGATCCAAAAAGTTCATTCCCCGGCCAATATAACGCTTGGCCACACTGACCACCAGCCGCAAGTTGGCTTCAGCCAGGTAACGCTTGGCCAGCAAGCCGTCAATGGACTCCTTTTTACATTTACGGATTTGCTCCTGGCCCAGGCCGTCTTCCCTTTGCAATCTTTTCTGAGCTTTCATCCCGCGTTGAATCCGCTTGGCCAGAAAAACCTCGTCAGCGGCGGTCAGCAGGTTAACCTGACCAATCTCACGCAGATACATCCGCACCGGATCGTTGGTCAGCTCAGAACTCAGCTCACTGCCCAACCCAATGGTGTTGGTGGCAAGGGTTTCTTCTAATTCTTCCTCAACCTCTTGCAGGGCCGCGTCGTCCGGCTCGTCTACATCAGCCAGAACCTGGGTATCACCCTCGTCATCTTCAATCACCTCGATCCCATTTTCGACCAGTTGAGCAATGAGCGCATCAGTGGCTTCCAGGTCTAGCCCGCCATCGGGCAAAACTTCGATGATGTCGCTTTGGGTGAGGACCTTCTGCTTTTTGCTTTTTTCTAACAAAATCTCCAGCGGGGAAAGTTCGGTATTTTTTCCCACACTGGCTTTTGAATCGATTTTTGGGGTGACTTTATTGGGCGCTTGCTTTTTGCCCATTCCATAGCCTCCACTTATTTTGTACCTTGAACGTCGGATTTTTGCCCACAGGGCAAGAGAGAACCCACTGGTAAATTGGCCCGGATTAATCCAAATAAAGAAAAATGAGTAAAAATTGGGTTAATCTATGACTAAAAACAAAAACCTGTCTGAATCAGGTTTTGCCCAAAATCGGTTCACTAAACTGATTGGCCTCCTGTCGACGTCGGCCAATCAATGATAACGCATCTTGGGTGTATTCCAACTTTTTCCGTTCCTGACGATACTGTTCTACTCTTTCGGTGTAATAACGATTATCCTGAGAGTCAAAGGTGTTGTGTTGAAGCGATGTCAATTCGTTAATTTGATCGGCAATGCTCTGTAGCCGCAGCCGCAAGATGGCCCCGCTTAGATCCCGGCTAACATCTTCAGCAGGTGGAGCAGGGCGGCGATGCCACTGGCTGGCCAGGCCAGCCAATTGTCCATTGAGCAATTCGCCAACCATCTCCATCAAGTTTTCAAGTTTGGGTGTTTCTGCCGCCGTCCAGATGTTCAGCCATCTAAAAATCTCGCGGTTGTCGCCTTGCTTAAAATCGTTGATATTTAATCCCGGCACCCCCTCTTTTTCCAGCCGATCGTTGGCTACCGCCAGGGCTGCCGGATTGGTGATAATCAAAGCCAGGCAATGTCGCTCTAGCGTGGCGTCTGGCCGGGCGGCGGCCTTGGGTGACGAAGAAGATTCTCCGGGTAAGAGTAAATCGGGTTCGGGTGGAGGGGGTGGTGAGCCGCTTACGGCGGCGCGATGTTTTTGACGCACCGGACGAGGTTGGTATTCTTTACTTTTTAGCTCGGCCATCAAGGTGCGTTCGTCGAGGCCGATTTTGCGGGCCAATCGTTGGACCCGGGCTTCTCGTTCGATACTATCCTTGATTTCTCGGTAAATCGGAATCAGCTCACGCACAGCAAACGACTTACCTTGCGGCGTGGCCAAGTCGGCTTGACTCAGAATCAGGTCTTCATAAAAGTCCAAGGTGGGCTTGGCGTGGTCAATAAGTTGTTGCCAAACATCCAACCCTTCTTTGAGCACGTCATCGGGGTCTTTACCCTCGGGCAACGGCGCAATATAAATTTCCTGAATAAGATGCGCTTCAAGCTCGATCCCGCGCGATGTTGGCATAGCCCTGGTGGTTTTGGGTAACAATTGACGGGCCAGGCTTAAGCTACGAATCGTGGCGGCGTTGCCTGCGGTATCTGAGTCCAGGGCCAGCACAATTTTGTTGGCCAATTTGGCAATACGTTGCAGTTGCAGTTCGGTCAGGGCTGTGCCCATCTGGGCCACCACATTGGCGCCGCCGCGTTGATGAGCCTGAATCACGTCCATGTAACCTTCAACAATAACCACCTGACCGCTCTCACGGATGGACTTGCGCGCCAGGTCCAGGCCGTACAGTGTGGCGCTTTTGTCAAAAAGTGCAGTTTGGGGCGAGTTTAGATATTTGGGAACCTGATCCTCGGCCAGGGCACGCGCCCCAAAACCAATTACGCGCCCCCGCAAATCGCGAATGGGAATGATGAGCCGGTGGCGAAAACGATCGTACCCCGGCGAGCCATCATCTCGCTCCACAATAAGCCCGGCGGCCAGTAAATCGTCGGGGCTGTAGCCGCGTTCTAAAAAATGGTTTTTCAGCGCCTCCCATTCGTCCAGGGCATAACCTAATTGGAAGGTGGCAATTGTCTCGGGCGTAAGTTCACGCTCGGCCAAATAGGCTCTGGTTTCGGCTCCGGCAGGCGAGGTGGTTAGCAAATTATGAAAATAAGTCGCCGCCGCAGCCTGAAGTTCCAGAAGTTTATGGCGTTGTTCGTCTTGTTGAGCCGTTTCCGGCGTTGGCTCTTCAAGTTGGACCCCGGCTTTTTGAGCCAGCAGGCGCAGGGCTTCCTTAAAGTCATAACCTTCCCGCTTCATCACAAAACTAAACAAGTCACCACCGTCAGCGCAGGCCCCAAAACAACGCCAAGTTTGCGTTTCGGGGAATACCACAAAAGCGGGGGTTTTGGTATTTGAGTGGAACGGACAAAAGCCGATATAGTTTCGTCCTGTTTTTTTTAATGTAACGGTTTCGGCAACTACGTCGACAATATCAAGTCGAGCTTTAATTTCGTCGGTGGCACTCATGCCTGATAAAGCCTCACTCCTTTGGCCTTGACCTTAACCACTGTCTGTTATTATACCTCCTAACAAGTTGATTGCCAAACCATTTATCAGACAGCCCAATTTTTGGGGCAGGTTCAGATTTTCTCGGCTCTTCTTGCCTATTCGGGGTCAACGTGCTATACTCCCCGTTTGGAAATTTTAGACCTAACTATTAGGCCAAATTCACACGTTCTCCGACAAACGGGTCGTGCCTTGTCAGCGGTAATGTCATCGCCAAGGTTCCCGGCTGGATGACGAGGACGGACGAGTATTTAAAACGGAGGAATTTAATATGCCAGTACCACCTATGAAATCCCTGCTTGAGGCAGGAGTCCACTTTGGTCACCGCACCCGTCGATGGAACCCCAAGATGAAGCCCTTCATCTTTACCGAACGAAACGGGATCCACATTATCGACCTGCAACAAACCATTACCCGGCTTAACCAGGCGTATGAATTAGTCAAAGAAAGTGTCGCTTCCGGCGGCATCATTCTGTTTGTAGGCACCAAACGGCAGGCGCAGGAGGCCGTAGTTGAAGAGGCAAGGCGTTGCAGCATGCCGTACGTGGAAAATCGCTGGTTGGGCGGGACTCTGACCAACTGGCGCACCATTCGCCAACGCATTGATTATTTACTGGAGGCAGAAAGAAAGCAGGCTCGCGGTGAGTTTGAACGCCTGATAAAGAAGGAAGCCCTGCTGCGGGAGCGCGAAATTGTTCGCCTTAACCACCGGCTGGGCGGCTTGAAGGAAATGCGCCGCTTGCCAAATTATCTATTTGTAGTAGACGTACGCCGGGATGACCTGGCGGTTAAAGAAGCAAGCACCTTGGGGATTCCCGTGATCGCCATGGTCGATACCAATTGCGACCCTGATCCGATTGATTACGCCATTCCCAGCAACGATGATGCCATCCGGGCCCTCCGGCTAATGCTGCAAACCATGGCCGATGCCGTGTTGGAAGGTCAGGCCATTTACAGCACTCTCCAGGCCGAAGAAGAAGAGGTTGAAATAGAGGTTGGCGAGGAAGTCTCCGACGAGCGTTACCTGGGGCCGAGCACGTTAGCCAAAATTCAGGCCGCAGCCGAGGCCAAAGTTGAAGAAGAAGCCTTTGCCATAGAGGAAGAGGAAATAGTAGAAGAGGCCCAGGCTGAGGAGGTAAGCGAGGCAGTTGTGGAAGCGGCTACTGAAGTGATAGAAGCCACTGAAGCGGCAGAGGCCGAAGCAGCGGCGGAGGCTGAGGAAGTAGCAGAGGCCGAAGAAGCAGCGGAGGCCGAAGCAGCAGCGGAGGCCGAGGAAGTGACAGAGGAAGAGGAAGCCGTTGAAGCTGAGGTCGAGGTTGAGGCAGCAGAAGAAAAAGAAGCTGTTGCTGAAGAGGCGGCGGAAGCCGACGAAGAAGAAGCTGACGAGGCAGAAAAAGAATAATCTCGTAAGAAGTGAGAAGTAGGGATGGTAGAAAATATTTAACTCCCTACTTCCTAACCCCTGACCTGAATTTAATTTTTAACAACAACCTAATTTTTTGTTGTAAAAACTCTGGAGGAACTGTGTCAATTTCAACCGAAGATATCAAACTGCTTCGAGAGGCAACCGGAGCGGGTGTTTTAGACTGCAAAAAAACTTTAGAGGAAACCAATGGCAATATTAACCAGGCCATTGAACTGCTGCGCAAAAAGGGATGGGCCGCCGCCGCCAAAAAGGCCAGCCGCGAGACCAACGATGGTTTGATTAGCGCGCAGGTAACCGACGATGGCAAAACCGCGGCGATGGTTGAGGTCAATTGCGAAACCGATTTTGTCGCCCGGACCGAAGATTTTCAGAGTCTTGTGGCTGCTCTGGTGCGCCAGATGATTGAACAGCCGGGATTTGATAGCACCGAAGCACTGCTGGCTGCGCCTTATATTGATGACCCCCACAAAACCGTACAGGAACAGCTCACCGAACTTATTGCCAAACTGGGTGAAAACATGATGGTGCGCCGGGTGGCACGTTTTGACTTGCAAGGCGACGGCATAATTGATAGCTACATCCACATTGGTGGACGCGTGGGGGTGTTGGTTGAGGCTGCCGGGGGCGATTCTGGCGACAGTGAGTTTGCCGGAGTGGTACACAATCTGGCTCTGCAAATTGCCGCAGCAGCGCCACAATATGTCGCGGAAGCGGATATCCCGGCGGAAACTGTGGCCGCCCAGAAAGACGATTACCTGGCCCAACTGGCCGAAGATAAAAAACCCGATAACATCAAAGAACGAATTGTTGAGGGCAAACTCAAAAAGTGGTACAGCGAAGTGGTACTGCTTAACCAGGAGTTTATCAAAGACGCAGACCTCACCATCGCCCAGTTGTTGCAGAAATCGGGCAATATTACCATCAGACGCTTTGCTCGATTTGAGCGGAGCGCCTGACCAGGTAGTCACCCAGGCCGGAACTCATCCCAGGTTCCGGCCTTTGTGTGTATCATAAAATTGGAGAAAGGTTTTATGGCCTTGCCAAAGTACCATCGTATTTTGCTTAAAATGGGCGGGGAGTCCCTGGCCGGTGAAAACAATTTTGGTATCAGTCCCAATTGCGCCGACTCAGTTGCTGCCACCGTAAAATCCATTCATGATTTGGGCGTGGAGATTGCCATTGTAATTGGCGCGGGTAATCTGTGGCGGGGCAAAGATGGGTTGGATCATGGCATGGATCGGGCTACCGCCGATCACATGGGGATGCTGGCCACCGTGATGAATGCCCTGGCTCTGGCCGACGCAATGGGCCGGGTTGGCATCGAAACCCGGGTGCAAACCGCCATCGAGATGCGTGCGGTTGCCGAGCCGTATATCCGGGGGCGAGCAATCCGGCACCTCGAAAAAGGCCGGGTGGTGATTTTGGGGGCCGGCACCGGCAATCCTTACTTTACCACCGATACCGCCGCAGCCCTGCGCTCCATGGAGATCGATGCTGAACTCCTGGTGAAAGCAACCAAAGTTGATGGCGTTTATGATACCGACCCCAAAATTGATCCCAACGCCAAAAAATTCGAGCGGCTGACTTATATTGAAGCCATCAACCGGGGGCTTAAAGTTTTAGACGGTACGGCCCTGACCCTGTGTATGGATAATCAAATGCCCATTGTAGTTTTGGACTTGTGGGCGCCGGATAGTCTAAAAAACACAGTTTTGGGTAATATCCAGGGGACGCTCATCAGCTACTAAATTGACAAGTAACAAGGTAGCAAGTAGCATGTAGCAGGGTAGGCAAAAAGTTGTTATTCTTCTGGAATTATCTTTATTCCTCTGCTACCTTACTACTCTATTACATTTTAACCCTAGCCATTGGAGGTGAGACAATGATCGATGATGTATTGGCCGAAGCCAAAGGTGGTATGGGAAAATCCATTGATAGTTTACAGCACGACCTGGCCACATTACGAACAGGTCGTGCATCCCCCGGCTTGGTGGATAAATTAGTGGTTGAATATTACGGAACCCAAACGCCGTTACGAGAAATTGCCTCGGTGAGTGTGCCCGAAGCGCAATTGCTGGCCATCCGCCCGTATGACCCGTCGGCGCTCAAAACAATTGAGCGAGCGATTCTGCAATCGGATTTAGGCCTGACTCCCAACAATGATGGCAAACTGATCCGCCTGCAAATTCCCACCCTTACCGAGGAACGTCGCCGGGAGTTGAGCAAAGCGGTGGCCAAACGGGTGGAAGAGGCTAAAGTTGCCATTCGCAACATTCGTCGCAGTGGGTTGGAAGACCTGCGCAGTTTTGAAAAAGAAAGCCTGATCACTGAGGATGATTTTTATGACGGCAAAGACCAACTGCAAGAACTCACCGATGACTACATCAAAAAAGTTGACGAAATCGGCGCAGCCAAAGAGAAAGAGATCATGGAAGTTTAGACCCGTCTGACCTGCCGACAGGTTCGTTCCCAGTCTCAGTTCAAGAAACGAGGTTTGATTGTTTTAGGCCCACCATAAATGGTGGGCTTTTGTTTGCGCAAATCCCTATTTTGCTGATAATGACTTTTGCCCCCGAAAATCCGGAATACCAGGCAAACCAAATGTCTGAAATTAATCAAATTGTTGCCAAATATGCCACGGAGATAGACGATACCATCAGGAGTCTGGTCAACGAATCCCCTTATTTGATGCGAGGCATTATCAGCTATCATTTTGGGTGGGTGGACGAAAATTTTCAACCGGCCAATTTCAGCCGGGGCAAAATGCTGCGGCCGGTGATCAATTTGCTGGTTTATGAGGCCATTACGGGCAGTTATCAAGCAGCCTTGCCGGTAGCGGCCTCAATAGAAATTGTTCACAACTTTAGTTTATTGCATGATGATATTGAAGATGATGACATAGAGCGTCGAGGACGGCCAACTGCCTGGACCATCTGGGGCAAACCGGCGGTGATAAATGTGGGCGACCATCTCTATTCGCTCGCTTATAAGGCCCTTCACCGGCTCGATCCGAAGCAGATTCCGGTTGAGAGCATCCTTGCGGTTAATCGCATTGTTAACGATACCTGTTTGAAACTAACCGAGGGCCAGGATTTGGATCTGCAATTTGAAACCCTCCATGATGTAACCACGGAAATGTACCTGGAGATGGTTTACAAAAAAACCGGGGCGCTGATCGAGGCCGCCATTCTCGCCGGGGCAAGACTGGCTACATCGGATGAACACATCATCCAGAATTATTATGATTTTGCCCATAGTATCGGCCTGGCCTTTCAAATCCGTGACGATGTGCTGGGGATTTGGGGTGATAGCGCCAAAACCGGCAAATCCGTGGTCAACGACCTGCGCCGAAAGAAAAAGACGCTGCCGGTAATCTATATGCTCGATCAAACAACGGGTGAGCGCAAAGAAAAACTGCAAACCCTTTACATCGATCCCGAGCCGTTATCAGACCCGCAAATTGAATTTGTGCGCGAATGTTTGGAGTTGGTTCACGCCAAAAATTATGCGCAAGAAATAGCCGATAATTATAAACAAAAGTCGTTTGATGCGCTGGATAGAATCGGCACTTTAAATCAGGCGCAAATCGATTTAAAAACAATTACCGAATTCTTGATCAATCGTTTGTATTAAACCTGGGCCGGATAACCTCCTATGAATTGGCGTAGAAAATCACCCTCTTTTATCCCTGAGTAGAATATAATTTTTTATAAATCGTGATCATCAAGTATGGAGTGGAAAAATGGTTGGTGTCGCAAAAAGTATGGTTGGAGTTATTACAAATCACCGGGAATCCACAGAAGAGAACAAATTTCCACCGCTGCCCAATCCGCCCTATCACGTAGGAATTATTATGGATGGCAACGGACGCTGGGCCCAGGAGCGGGGGAAATCTCGCCTGGAGGGGCATCACGCCGGAACCGAGAATCTGCGGCGTATTCTGGAGGCGTCGGTAGAGTTCGGCGTTAAAATGCTCACCATCTATGCCTTTTCCACCGAAAACTGGAAACGAGCGCCCCTTGAAGTGCGGGGGCTGATGCAAATTTTGGAAAACGTGATTGATAGAGAGTTGCAGGAACTCCACAAAAACGGCGTCCGGTTGCGGCACCTGGGTAAGTTGGAACGACTCAATCCGGGCATCAGAAAAAAGGTTATTCATGCCGTTGATTTGACCAAAGATAACGACCGGCTCATCCTCAACGTGGCTTTCAATTACGGCGGCCGGGATGAGATTGTTCAGGCCGTGAAACATTTGATGCTTGACCAGGTAAGCCCCGAAGAGATTACCGAAGAGCTTTTGAGCCGTTATATGTACACCGGCACTTCGCCCGACCCGGATTTAATTATCCGCACCAGCGGCGAGTTTCGCACCAGTAACTTCCTGATCTGGCAGGCTGCCTACGCCGAGTATTACATCACTCCCACCTATTGGCCCGATTTTGGCAAAGAGGAATATTATAAGGCGCTGTACGAGTTCAGCAAACGGGAACGTCGGTATGGCGGCCGGAATGAGTAGCGGCAACCGAATGGCTCGTCGACAACGCCGCAGACGTTGGGATTGGTTAAACAATCCCCTGACCACCCGAGAAGAATCCCCTCCCTGGGTTAGAAGTCAGTTTCACAGCCTGTCTCACGCCACCGTAACCGGCACTATCTCATCCCGTCTGTTGCCTCAATTTCAGCGACTAACCGGTCTGGCCGATTTTGCCTGGCGGGTGTATTACCACCGGCGACCTGCCGGCCGGGTGCAACCCGTCACCCACTTATTTACCAGGGCACAAGGTTATGTTATTTTTATGCACGGTTGGGGCGGCAGCCATGCCGTTTGGGAAGACATACCAGCCATAGTGTGCCAGGCCAACCCGCATTTGGTCTGCCTGGCTCCAGATGTCAATGGGTTTGGCGGCTCGCCGTTTATCGAGGCGAAGAGTCCGCTGCTGGAATTATGTGGGCCGCGCGGCAACATGCAAGCGGTGGAGTTGTGGTTAGACTTACTCAAACTGCACCGCACCGGTCACCAGCGACAGGCCTTTACTTTTGTCGGTCATTCGATGAGTGGGGCATCCCTCTTTCACAAGACCCAACGAGGGTGGAGCGAAACACGCTATAGCCTATTGGCCCTGGCCCCGGCAATGCTGCATAAAGATACAATCAAAAAGGCCCTGTATAAAACGCTGGGGGTAGGAATTGGGGCCGGGGTGCAATACGGGTTCCTCGACACTTTCAAAGGCCGGTTGGCCGTATCGGTGACGGAGTTACTGGCGTCTAATGCCAGTCAGGCCGTTAAAGATGAGCACGTGCGCATTTTTCAGCAAACCGACAAAGGAACCGTGGCCCAGGTTTTTTATGCCCTGGGTTTGGCCGAAGAGATCCCGCCCCCCCGCGACTGGGGCAATGTCTTTGTTATGTTGGGGCATAAAGATCGACTGGTGGCCCTGGGACCCACCCTGGACCTGCTGGAAAACATGGGCTTGCACAGTTGGAATCTTGACGTAATGTTGGGCGACCATTATTTTTTTTCGGTCAGCCAGCAGTCGCGCCGGTTACATTCCTTCAACCGTGACGAATTACTCCGTCATATTTTGCGCTTGCATGATGAGCAGCATCGGTGCTCTCGGCCTTGAACGCCGTTTGGTTTGTGATGAGTTAGGTTGATGTTACATCTGGCTGATTTATGGCAGCCGGCATCTCCATCTGCCCCTGCAGACGATTGATCTCCTGCCTGACTCGATTGAGTTCTCGCTGGACAAAGTCGATGTTAATATTCAATTCCATCGGCACATTCATTCCCAGCGAAAGACGTTGTTCTTCCAATGTTCGCAGTTTTTGTTGCCAATCAGCCGCCTGCTTGTGGAGGGCGTCTAACATCAACTCAATGACCGATGAGATTTCGGGAATATGGTCGGCCGGTCGATCGGCTAAATCGGGGATGGTCATGTTCAGGGCGTGACTGATCTCATACAAAAGGGCATTGCAATATTGATATAGGTCGCCATAATTGGTGAGCCGCCTCGGTTGACGCCAATTTGTCATTCCCAAAACCCCAAAAGCGCCAATAATCAGGAACATCCCGCCGATACTGATGAGACAGGCCAGGATGTTGATCACAAACTCGTCTAAAACAATAGAGTTTATGCCCAGGCCAACCAAGGCCAAAATTACACCCAAAATTACAATGGCGAATAGGCGGGGAATCATTCTCTGAGAGTGACTGGCCACCAGTTCCGCCGTTATGGCTTTGGGTACTTTTTTGTCAAAATCTTGCTCTTTCAAAATAGCCTTGGCCTCAAGACGTAAATGGTTAAATTGCTCATTGCGAGCATCGCTCTGCTGGTCGGCAGGCAAAGGTGCGATTTCATGTCGAAAGGTCAGCACCGAAGCTCTGAGTCGTTGCAGGCGTTCTAACACTTCCTGAGAAAAATCGGCTTGGCTCGTTTCGGTCATGCGAAAAAATCCTTTTAGCCTGGATTGGAATATCATTGGATTATAACAAAAAGTGGTAGTTGCACAAACATCCTGGTGAGCAAAATAGGATGAAAGTGTGAAAAGGATGGTTTATTTCTGGCTCAAAGTGTTGTATAATCATGTAACAGGATAAAAGATACGCCGCTTTCTGGTCAGTCATTTTAGTCAGGATGATGAGCAATGATTAAATGTCCGTTTTGCCATGCAACCTTTGTGGCCAATACCGTATTTTGTAGCGAGTGCGGTAATTATCTGCTTGAAGATGATAAACGGGCCACCGACCCCTTATTTGACGCCAATCAAATTGACAAGGTTAATGGGATGACCGGCAGTTCCAAAATTGCTTCTTTATCACCCCCCAACGCCAAGCCGGTAGCTATCCAACTGAAAATTGGTGAAAGTAAACGAGAGGTTGAAGTGGGGCTGGATAAGGATATTCACCTCGGGCGCGTGGACCCGGCTTCGAATGTTTTTCCCGAAATTGACCTCACGGATGAAGGAGTTTCAGGCAAAAGCGTTTCACGCCGACACGCCAGAATATTCAAGCGGGACAAATCGGTTGTTTTGGAGGATTTGGGTAGCTTCAACGGCACTTATATTAATGGCAAAAAACTCGACCCCTACCTGCCGGAAGATATAAATGATGGTGACATCCTGCACCTTGGCCGAATATCAATGGAAGTTAAAATCCAACGCCGCCAGTAACTCCAGTAAACTGAACGATATAAAAATTAAAGCCCTCATCCACAGGATAGAGGGCTTTAATTGTATCTTCTGTATCTTCTCAATAAATAGGGGCGAATTCATACATTTACCCGGTAGGGACAGAATATTATTCTGTCCCTACCCCAAAATATTGAGAGGATACCTTTAATTTTTCTCAAAAATACTCCCGCCGGCGAATTGCAATTAATTTGTACCTGTGCAATAGCGGCACAGGGAAGGGGGGATAATGGGGGGAACTACCCCCCAAGCCCCCCGCCCCTTCGGGGAATTATCCGACCTATTGCACAGGTCGATTAATTTTGATACACAGTCAGAAAATCACCGGACACATCCAAAACAATGCTCAACTCAACATTGGGGTTTGCGCATAAATCAACGGTGCCGGTTGTGGCCGCAAAAGGCTGGCTGGCCGTGTAATTGTATTCACTTGGCGGCAGGTCCAATGTTTGTTCGGCGTTGTTGGCGATGGTATAGGTTTGATTATTGATGGTGAAAATTAACGTGTCGCCAGCATAATTCTTTATAAGAAGTCCCGGTGTATTTTCAATCTCCGCAAACACCGGCATCACTTCACCCCCGGTGACCGGCAGCACTGGCGGCGCCGATGCGGGTGCACTGGGGGGGCTAACCTGTCCGGTGAGGTCTTCTTCGGCCAGATGGACGGTGATTGTTGGCGCTTCATACACATCGCCCAGGTCATACTCTTCTTCGGGCTTTTCGTCAACCTCAACAGAAATGTTCAGGGCGATTACCTGACCGGGCACAACCGTGACTTCTCCGTTCAGGCTGCCATGGGGTACGCTAACGGTATAACGATAGAAACCAGGGTCCAGGTCAAGCTGCAACCGGCCGGGAATGTTATTGCTCTGGGCGGGAACTTTGTAGAGCTTACCGGCCAAATCGACGGTTAATTCATCGCTGCCGTGGTAGTTGACCCAAACAAGGCTGCCCTGATTTGGCGCCACCGCCGCTGGCTGCCAGATGTCAACAGCCGGGGTGGTTACTTCTGGGGCAGCAAAGGGGTCAAAATCAAACACGTAAACATAATCTTCGGGCACCTCAACTACCAGACCATTCTCATCTACCCGCAGTGAAGTCTGTTCCAATCGAGCTGCTTTGGTCACCATAACGCCAGGGGCAAGGTTAAACTCACCGGCAGACCCCGTGGGCACGCCCGGCGCGTTGGCGGCATACTTGTGCCAGCCATCGGCCAATTGTAAGGCTAATCGTCCTCCCTCGGGAGCGGTGTCGGTACCGGGAACAACATAGGTAACATCATCCAGATCAAGCAGGAGTTCCTGACCGATATAATTGATAAAGATAAAGTTTTCATTGCCTGTTTCCTGGGCGCGCGTAGCCATTGGAAAAGCAATCACCAGGATTACCATCGCCAGTAATCCAAATCCCAATAAAAAATTTTTCTTTGCCACTGTGTCTCTCCTACATCTTTAAAACTAATAAAAAATACGCATGGTTACTTTTCTTCAACCGTGATGTCGATAATTTTATCGCCCGGTGGGACAGCAGGATTGACCTGTGGATCGCGGGGGGTGATACTTTCGGCAATATCCTGCCCCTCGATGACCCGGCCAATAATGGTAAAACCGTCGTTCAGGTTGGGGGAGGCGTTGTAGGTAATAAAGAACTGGCCACCGTTTGTGTTTGGACCACTATTGGCCAGAGCCACCATCCCTGCTCCGTCGAAACTACGCTCAGGCGTCACTTCATCGCTGCAACGGTAGCCGGGGAAACCAAAGCCTAGGCCGGTGGGGTCTCCCCCTTGGGCCACAAAACCCGGCAAGACCCGGTGGAAGGTAACATCTTTGTACCAGCCCCGATTGGCCAAAAAGACAAAACTGTTGACATTCACCGGGGCCGTATCCGGAAAAAGTTCAACCACAATGTCGCCCTTGACGGTTTGAATGGTGGCAATATATTCTTTTCCCAGGTCAATAACCTGCTCCGGCTGCTGATACCACTGCCAATGATTCCGCAGCTTGAGCAGCATCATTTTGGTGAATAGGCTCAAGGCTTCGTACGATAGGCCCAGGCTTTGCGTTGGATAATCAAGTTGGTTGACGACAAAACTGGGAGTTCCTGCCAAACCAGCGGCAGCTGCGGCCTGGTAATCGGCCATTACTTTGTCCGAGTAGGTTCCGTTTTCCAGGTCGCTCCTAAATTTGTCAATATCATCAACGCCAACTTCTTCGGCGTAACCAACCAACACGTCCACCATTCCATCGGCCGGCGTTGAACTCCACTCTTGTTGCTTTTCAAATAATTTGTCGTGCATTTCCCAGAATTTGTCTTGAGCCCCGGCGGCTTCGGCCGCCTCGGCTGTGATCTGAGCCTTATCGTGAATAGTAATTAAGGGGAAGTGACGATAGATAATGCGTATATCGTCACCGTTGTTCAATTTTATTCCCTCCAACACGGGAGAGATACTGGCGCAGGCCGGTCACTGGAAATCGCCATATTCGATGAGGGTTATCGGAGCGTCAGTCGGACCCTTGACCCAATCCGAAGCGGATACCGCAGCAATTGCTTCATTGGTTGCATTGGCATCAATATAGTTGCCAATATATTCGGTTACACCCGCTACGGGATCTTCTTTGGGGTTTACAGGTTGACACTCCGCTTTGGAAGAAGTAGAAGTCTCCTCCTTTGTCGTTTCTTCAGAAACAGTTTCTGGCTCTTTCTCCATTTTTGCCGCTGTTGCGGGCGTGTCTGCCGGGGAATCAGCCGTCTCTTCGATTTCAACCGCCGGTTCAGTTGTCGCTTCTGCAGCGGGTTGAGCCGCACTACCACAAGCAGCCAGAACCAGACCGACCAGGGTCAGGTTGATCAACCATCTTACCCGTGCAGGCCGCAAAAGAAATAATTTTGACATAGATTGCCTCCAAAAAGATTAGAAAGAGATAATGTACCATAAATTTCCAGTTTGTCGAGGCCAGGTATGTTCATTGACAATTAACCTGAGATGGGGTATAGTCAGCCGTGAATCATCCTCAAAAATATTTTGGAGGCTATTGTGTTGGGGAGAAAGAAAGGCGCACCTATTGACAAAATAGAAACCGTCATTGGACCTAACACCAATTTTAAGGGTAAACTGGTATGCGATGGCAGCGTACGGATTGATGGTATTTGCGAAGAGGGCGTTATTGAGACCGTGGGGAATATTGTGGTGGGGCCTCAAGCCAAAGTTGCGGCCAACCTCATTGCCGAGAATGTCTCGGTTAGTGGGGCGGTGACCGGTAACATCAAAGCAATCGGGCGGCTTGAAATCTTGAGCACGGGCAAGGTGTGGGGCGATGTTGATGTGGGGAGTTTCTTGCTGGACGATGAGGCCTACTTCCGGGGCAAACTGGCCATGAAAGAAGAAGTGCCCCCACCCGAAATTACCACGGCTTCTTCTGAAGGCTCTCAATCCTAAATACCTCGGAGGCCGTTAGGGTCTTCAATGATCTTGGGTATGTCAGCAGGTTGAGTCTGCGGCTGAAGCGACCGATATTAAGAACTTGACCCATTTCTCCAAAACAGGAGATTGAATTATGAACCAAATTGCCGGAATAAATCCGCTAGACATCCTGATCGGTGTTCTTCTGGGGGTCGGGATTTTGATAGGTATCCTCAGGGGGGTATTGCCGCAGTTGATCTCTATCATTAGCATGTGGTTGGCCCTGGTAGCAACATTGTGGCTTTACAAACCCTTTAGTGTTCGTATTTTGCAGGGTGTGGGCTTGCCCGCCCTCGGTAGTGATACGTTGGCATTTTTGATTCTGATAATTGTATTTTCGGTGGGGATTGGATTAATTATCAAAGCCTTGAGCACACCTCCGGAAGAGAGAAAACAAAAAAAGAAGAGTAAGGAGGACCCCCTGGCCGAGGCAGCAAAGTCGGCGACCCAACGGTTTGTGGTTGGCCCACTAAATATGATTGGGGGAGCCATCATGGGGTTCATCTTGACTGGCCTGTGGATTGCCCTCATTTTGGGTCTGCTCCAATTTATCTTTCAACCGGCTGAGGTGCCCCTTGAGCAAGCCGGCAGTTTCACCCGGGGAATCACTACCAACATGCACAACTCCATCCTGGTACCCTATTTTAATCAAGTGCTGATTCTGCTGTTCACCTCGGTTTCCAGATTTGCTCCGCGCAACGCCGATATCCTCAACCAGCTCTTACAATTATTGCAATAAAAAATTGAACCTGAATGCAGCAGAAACACCTCAACACCCTTGAATATCCAAAAATCTTAGAAAAATTAGCCCAATACACCATGTTCTCAGCCAGCCGAGACCTGGCGCTGGCCCTGCAACCGTCTCCTTATTTAAGTGAGGCCCAAGCCTGGCAGGCGGAAACAACTGAAGCTGATCGACTGCTATCGGTAAAACCTAATCTTGGCGTTGGGGGCGCTCGCGATGTGCGCCCGTTGGTGGCGCGAACGCGGCGCGGCGCGGTTTTAACTGCCCTGGAACTACTGGAAATACGCCAGACGCTGATTGCGGCCCGAAGTTTGCAACGCAACGTCAGCCACCTACAGGAAGCCTATCCCCGCCTGGCCGATATGGCCGGACGCATCGAAGAATGTCCCGGCCTGGTCAACCAGATTGGCCAGGCCATTGATGAGCGCGGCGAGGTAAAAAGTAATGCCAGCCCCGCCCTGGCCCGCATCCGCCGTGAGCTGGATACAGTGTACAATCGGCTGATGGAAAAATTGAGGCGGATTGTATCCTCGTCCCAGTATAGTCACTATCTCCAGGAAACGCTCGTCACCCAGCGGGAAGGGCGGTACGTGGTGCCGCTCAAGGCAGAATTCAAAGGCAAAATTCAGGGCGTGGTGCATGATCAGAGTGCCAGCGGGGCCACGCTCTTTATTGAACCGATGGTCACGGTTGAGCTAAACAACCAGTGGCGCCAACTCCAATTGGCCGAGACCGAGGAAATTCACCGCATCCTGGCCGAACTATGCGACGCAGTCAGCAGCCACGGCCGCCTTATCGATCACACCGTCGCGGCGCTGGCCGACCTTGATCTGGCGTTTGCCAAAGCCAAATACGCCCAGGCCACTGATGCCACCGAACCAAAATTATACGCCCTAAATGATGAGCAGGTGAAACCGACGCCCTCCTTCGACCTGATCGCCGCTCGACATCCCCTCCTCGATCCTGTCACTGTTGTGCCCATTGATGTGACCTTGCCCAACGATACCCAGATTTTGGTCATCACCGGCCCCAACACGGGGGGCAAAACCGTTTCGCTCAAAACCGTTGGCTTGCTGGCCATCATGGCCCAGGCCGGTTTACGGATTCCTGCCAATAAGGGGTCTATCCTGCCGGTATTCAATCACATCTTTGCCGATATTGGCGATGAGCAATCTATTGAGCAAAGTCTGTCGACCTTTTCCTCTCACATGACCAACATTGTGCAAATTTTGAAGCAGTGTGACCAACATTCCCTGGTAATTTTGGATGAATTGGGAGCAGGCACCGATCCGATAGAAGGTTCGGCCCTGGCCCGTTCCATCCTGTCTCATCTGCTAGAACAACAGGTTACCACCTTTGTGGCCACTCACTACTCCGAACTAAAGGCTTACGCGCATACCACCCCTGGCGTAACCAACGCCAGCCTGGAGTTTGACCTGAAAACCCTGGCCCCAACCTACCACCTGCTCATTGGCCTGCCGGGAGCCTCCAATGCGTTTGCTATTGCCCAACGGTTGGGATTGTTACCAGAGATCATCAATCGAGCGCAGGGATTGGTGGGCGAAGACGCGCAACAGGTTGAGGCCATGCTGGCGGAAATCAAGGCGCAAACCGAAGCGGCGCGTCAGGCCCATCACCTGGCCCAAAAGGAACAAGAACAAGCCGAGGCTTATAACCAGGAGCTTCGCCGTCGCCTGGAAGAGATCGATGCCGAACGCCGCGAGATTCTCAACGCGGCGCGGGCCGATGCTCGTGGCGAAATCAAAGCGGTACGCGAGGAAATCAGGCGTTTAAAAGAGCAAGCCCAAGAATTGCTACCGCAAGTTCTGCCTGTAGCAGAGGCCAACCAGGATGCGCTGCCTCACCCTGAAACCGATGCGGTTGAGGAAATTGAAGAACGGTTGGCCGGCCTCGAGGCCGGCCAAGTTCCGGAGACCCCGCCGGCGCCACTCCCGCCGAAAAAGCGCGGGAAACGAGGAGACATTGAACCTGGCGATAAAGTATTTGTGCGGCAGTTCAACACCAGCGGCCAGGTTGTGGCTGTGCAAAACAAACAGGTTGAAGTCCAGTTGGGCCGCTTCCGTACCACCGTGCCGTTGGCCGAGGTGGAACTGCGGCAGAAGGCCGCCATTACCACGCCGGAAGTGGTTGAACGCAACATAAAAGTTCCCCCGGCCGAATCGCCGGGCCTGGAATTGGATTTGCGAGGATTGGTGGCCGAAGAAGCCTTGCTACAACTGGACAAATATTTGGACCAGGCCTTCTCGGCCCAGTTGCCGTGGGTGCGGCTCATTCATGGTAAGGGCAGTGGGGTGCTACGCCAGGTGGTGCGCCAAAAATTGAGCGATCATCCGCAAGTTTCTTCGTATCGCTCCGGCGAGGAAGGCGAGGGCGGTGAGGGAGTGACCGTGGCCAAGTTAGCCGTAAACTGAACGGCCGCTGCAATTATCTGCCCCGGTCCGGTTTACGTCTCGGTTTTCTGGTCTTATCGGTTACAAGTTCAACTTCGCTGGCCTCGATTTCAAGATAGGTTGAGCCTTCTTCTGTTTCTACCTCCAGGAGTAGCGTTTCTTTGAGGGCGTTTATTCCCCGAACCTTGGCCGTGACTCCCTGAGGGGTTATGACCTGACTGTTGATTTTGGGCATCCGGCCCATTACTTCCGCGTAGAACTCGTCCTCGTAGGCCAGGCAGCACAGCAGGCGACCACAAATCCCGGAGATTTCTGAGGGGGCCAGGGGCAGGCTCTGCCGCTTGGCCATCCGGATGGATACGGGATGGAAATCGGTGAGCCAGCTTGAGCAACACAACTGGCGGCCGCAGCGACCATAACCATCGATGATTTTGGTCTCATCCCGCGCCCCTACCTGCTTCATTTCAATGCGGGTGCGTAGAGATCGGGCCAATTCTTTGGCTAATTCCCTAAAATCAACCCGCTGTTCGGCGACAAAGGAAAACACCAACCGAGAACCATCAAAATTGTAATCAGCCTGCAAAGCTTTAATCGGCACATTCAATTTGCCGGCCAGTTCCTTGCATTTTTCCAGAGCCGCTGGCTCTTCCATCCTATATTTTTCGGCCTCTATCAAGTCCACGGGGGTAGCTTTGCGAACCACTTGTTTGAGCTTGCCCTTGATCTCGTCTTGAGACACCTCGTGGACCGGCATCGCCACCATCCCCATCTCGGTGCCGCGTGCTGTTTCCACCACAAGGCGGTCATTCACTTGCAGGTCCTCATCCTGAGCGGGATCAAAAAAATAGATTTTGGTAGTCGGTTGAAATCTTACGCCAACAACTTTGGGCATAGTTTTTCTCACTTCAAAACGTTCGGATGTTTTTCTCGTTCCCAAACTCAGTTTGGACCCAAACCCGGTTTGGAAACGAGAAAACCCCGAATATTCTAGATTCAATATTTTGGCATTTTTAGTAAAACAGCCTCCAGGTTGAGCCTGGGGTTAACATTATATTCCAGATTTGCCAACGCCGCGCGCAATCTGACAACCATCTGTTGCGCCTGGATCAAGGTACTTTGATTGGCCAGACTCTGCAACGTCTCCTGCCAATCCAGATTCAGAATCTTGGTCTGGCTGTCACTGAGTAACAACAACAAGTCGCGCCAGACGGTCAGCCACGAAACCAGGGTTTCTTTGACCAGGGAGGAATCGTGGCTGAGGTCGGAAGCATACGCCAGCCGTCCGGCCCGATCCATCGCCAGGAGATCAAGGAGATCGTGAAAAAATCGCTCTCGCCGCGCCAACAGGTTCTCATCTTCCAGAGCGCGAATCACCCAGCCCAATCGACCGGCGGCCAACCGGGTCAGTAATTCCGCCTGCTCCGGCGAAATGTGCCAGCGCTTTTGTAAGGCGGCCACCATCTCTGAAGCGGGCAATGGCCGCAGGGCTAATCCCTGGCAGCGAGACACAATTGTTGGCAGCAGGGCCCCCGAATCGGCAGCAGTGAGGATGAGCACCACTTGCGGGTTGGGTTCCTCCAGCGTTTTGAGCAAAGCATTGGCCGCGCTGAGCGTGGCCCGCTCAAAATTACATAATAGAACTACCCGGTATTGCCCCTCGTAGGGCGATAGAGCCAGTTCCCGCTGCAACTCTCGAATCTGGTCGATTTTGATGGCTTCACCCTCATCATCCCAAATCCGCACGTCGGGATGGTTGCCGCTGACCAATTTGCGACAAGACCCACATTTGCCGCAAGGTTTATCATCTTCCCGGCAGTTGAGGAATTGGGCAAAATAGCGAGCTACCGTACTCTTGCCCACGTTGCCCGGCCCGGTCAGGAGCAACGCCTGGGGCAGACGCTCGGTGGTGGCCTGTCGGGTGAGCAAGTCAACGGCCCACTGGTGCCCGATTACTTGAATTTGAGTGCTGGTTGATTTTTCCATCTCAGATAGGAAATTCTACCATAGGGCGGGCGAATAGCCCAATAGCGGGACAATTTCATTTGCATATGATTTTGCAGGTCAAAGACGGGGAAGGTCCTATCTGCCAAAACTTACTTTCTCTGACCACAAACCTCCTATCACTACTCCCCACCCCACGTAAACAGCGGAAATTGACTGGCCATCGCTTTCACTTCCTCGCTGATGGCCAGTAATTCGGGATTGGTTACGGCCTTTTGTTTGAAGGTTTTAATAAATGGCCCGCGCTCCTTTTTATCAATAGGCAGGGTTTCGCCTTTGACAATATCAATGACGCGGGCGATCCACCGGCCAACCTTTTCCATCTCAGCCTCTTTCATCCCTCGGGTGGTAACCAGCGGCGTGCCCAGCCGCAGACCGGACGGGTAGAACGGCGAGCAGGGTTCGTTAGGGATAACATTGCGATTGGCATAAATCCCGGCAATGTCCATCGCAAAAGCTGCCTGGGTGCCCAATCCTTCGCTGAAGGGGGTCAAATCGACCACCATCAGGTGATTTTCGGTGCCGTTGCCCACCAGTTTGATGCCTTCAGCCATCAGGGTAGCGGCCAGAGTGTCTGCATTTTTTCTAATCTGGCGGACATACGTTTTGAATTCCGGCCGGGTGGCTTCCTCCGCGGCCAGGGCAATGCCTGCGGTGGTGGCATCGTGTGGGCCGCCTTGCAGGCCGGGGATAATGGCCTTGTCAATTTTGCTGCCCAGTTGAGGGTCTTTGGCCAGGCCCCGATCCGTCGCCAGGATCATGGCCCCCCGCGGACCGCGAAAGGTTTTGTGAGTGGTGGACATAATTACATCGACGTAGGGCACCGGCGAAGGATGTTCGCCGCCGATGATCAGGCCGGTAATGTGCGAAATATCGGCTACCAGCCACGCTCCCACCGCATCGGCTACTTCTTGGAACCTGGCAAAGTCGAGGATGAAGGGGTAAGAAGTGGTTCCGGTAATGATCATTTTGGGCCGGTGTTCATAGGCCAGGGCCAGCATCTCCTCAAAATCAATCCGGTCGTCGGCGTCCAGGCCGTGTTGCACGGATTTGAAGTATTTGCCGGAAAAAGTCACCTTGGGATGGCCGTGAGTCAGGTGTCCACCAGCGCCAAGTTGTAACCCCATCAAGGTTTCGCCCGGCTCCAATAAGGCGAACATGATGGCGGCATTGGCCGGAGACCCGGAATAGGCTTGCACATTGGCGTGAGGTACCTGAAATAACTCCTTCAGGCGATCAATGGCCAGGTTCTCCAGTTTGTCCACAATCTGGTTCCCCTCGTAATAACGCCGCCCCGGGTAACCTTCGGAATATTTGCTGGACAAACAGGAAGATAACACTGCCGACACATCGGGCGAAATGTTATTTTCCGAAGGGATCAAACCAACTTTTTCTTTTTGACGCTGTTCTTCTTCTTTGATCAGCTCAAAAACAATATCCGGCATTGTACATTCTCTCTTTCTAGTGTTTCGCGGCGTAATTAAGCCTACAGTTAAGGATTGCCGATTATCAACGTTAAGCGCCTATTATGATGCTAATCTGCCGCGAAACGCTTTGGCAGTTGGGCGTTGAAACTTGGGATTACTATGGGGGTATTTACGCCCAACTGCACTAGGCCCGATTCAGGCTAACAAAAAAGCACCGGCAAATCGCACGGTGCCCAGCCCAGACGAGCGGCTAACATGGGCCACTCCAGGTTTCCTTGTGGTTCAACCCACGGGTCTCGTCAGTTACCCGGAGCGCGTGTTCGTCAGGCTGAAATATACCGCAGATAACGAGAGAGTCAAATTGGACAGGTATTTTTTCAATATTTCCTGAGGTTATTTGGGCAAGTGGATGGTAAACGTGGTGCCCTGACCTGTTGCGCTTTCAACCTCGATGGTACCCTGGTGACGTTTGATGATGGCGTAAGTAATGGAGAGTTCCAGGCCATAGGTCTGGCGATTGGTCTTGTAAAATGGGTCAAAGATATGGCGCAAATCGTCTTGCGAGATCCCCTCACCGGTATCACTGACAATAATTTGAACTTCGGAGCCAACGGCCCGGCTGGTGATACGCAAGGTGCCCCCTGACGGCATGGCCTGGCAGGCGTTACGGATAAGGTAAAACAACGCCTGTTCCATCTGCTTGCCGTCCACCGAAACCATGGGCAGTTGTGGGTCAAATCCCCGCACCAACTCAATCTGGTCATTGCTCTGGATTTCGCCATATTTGGCCCAGGCGGTTTCAATGATGTCGTTCAGGTTGGCTTCTTCAAGTTCATATTGCCGTTGCCCGGCAAAGTCGAGCAGGCTCTGCGTAATTTGCTGGCAATGCCGGGCCTGTTTCTCCAGAGATAGGAGCAAACGGCGATTATCCTCGGTGCGCTCTACCCGGTGGGCGAACTGGTGCAAATTATCCAGAATGGTGTTGATGGGCGTTTCAATTTCTTTGGCCACGCCGGTAGCCATATAACCCAGGGCGGTCAACTTTTCGGTGCGCAGCAGTTGCCGGTTGGCTTCTTCCAATTCGACGGTTCGGGCCTGAACCAATTTTTCAAACTCACGGCTCGATTGTTCGGCGCGGTCTACATCGGAACTGAGTTTGGCATAGAATTGAGCATTTTGGATGGCAATGCTGGCATAATCGGCCAGGGCCATCAGCAGGTTCAGGTGCCGGTCGGTGAAGGCTTGCAAGGTGGTTTTGTTGTTAACTGCCAACACGCCAATTACCTTATTAGCCGTTTTTAAGGGGACATTCAGCAGAGCTTTGACAAAGTAACCGGTAGTGAGCTTAAAGGAATCATCTTCGTTGATACCGCCAATCATCACCGGCCGTCCCGTGCGCACCACCTGTCCGGCCATACTGTCGTCGATTTTCATGCGGAAGGTTTTGGAGCTTTTATCGCCCATGCCCCGCGCGGCGCGAAGATACAACTCCCCGGACGAGGGATCGACCAGCATCAACGAACCTTCGTCGGCCTCGGTCATATAAACTGCCGCCTCAACAATACGATTTAAGATTTCTTCCACATTTCTGAGCGAAGTGACCGAGCGGCCAATACCGTACAGAAAACGCAATTCTTGCACCCGACTCTCGAGCTGCTGGTTAACTTTGAGCACCGTCTGGGTCAGGCGGTCGCGCTCCTGCCGTAGCCGGCCCTCGGTCAAGGCCCGGTCGATGGCGCTGAGCATTTCGTCGATGGCAAAAGGTTTGATAATATAATCCCGCGCCCCCAGGCGAAACGCCCGCACCGCCGTGCCTTCCGAGCCATGAAAGGTCATCAAAATGGCAGGAATATCCAAACCTTTTTCACGCAGGCTTTCCAGCAGTTCCAGGCCACCCATCTGGGGCATCACCAGGTCTGAGATGATCAGGTCGACGGGTTGCTCTTGAATAAGATCCAACGCCTGAACCCCGTTTCGGGCTTCAAGCGTGCGATAACCGTTTGGCTCCAGAACATATTCCTGCAAAAATCTTAAACTGTCTTCTCGGTCGTCAACCGCTAAAACGGTTTCTCCGGCCACAACGCATCTCCTTTAGGCTCAAACCATACAACCCCATGATAAGGCCAGAGGCATAATTTGTAAAGTAGGAAAATGGGTGGTGAAGGGTAGATTGAAACTGGCGGCTACGGTCGGCCGACAGCCGGTTGCACTCCGCCGCCCGTACCAACTTTGTAAACTGCCTGCCAGGGGCGATATTGACTGACCACCACATCCTGGTAAATAATGGTATCGCTTATTTTTACGGTGCGCGTGACGGTGACATCCATGCCGTCTTTGGGCCAGTCAACCTGTTTGGTGACGCCTTGCGGCAAGCTGGGGTCTTTTTCATAAACAGGGGGGCCGTATTTGACGATATTGGTGATTTCCGGCTCGCTTACCAGAACTTCCCGTTCGGGTTTGGTTCCGTAAAAACGGAATGTGGCCGTGCCGGCCTCCAGGTCGGTTTCGGTTTGGATGAGGAGAAAATGACCGGTATCATTGCGGAATTTGAAGTCAACATGAGGGGTGTAAACAGTGGCATCCAGCCCCGGCTGAGAGTTGATTTCGTACCAACTGACCCGATAGCCGTGGGCCCAGCGTTCTAAAATTTCAAAGCCGCCAAAAAAGGCGGTCCTGAAGGCAGTGGTGCTCACCTGGCACACGCCGCCGCCAATACCTACGGCGGTTCGGTCGCCGTAGATGATGAGCGAGTCGTAAAAGCCGTCTTCTTTGTTCACTTCACCCAGATACCGATTGAACGAAAAAACCTGGCCCGGTGGGATGACAACCCCATGAAATTTGGATGTGGCCAGGGCAATATTGTGCATTCGCTCCGGGCTGGACCCTTTGAAGTATGAGGTTGATTCGCTAACCAGTTCTTTGATGCCCAAACTGTTGGGGTTCTGGCTGGATACCGCTGGCGGGATGACCGAAATGGGCAACTGGACCACCGGCTCGGATTTCTGGTTGAGTTTCAACAGTTGTTGGTTCACCGCCTCGAGGTCCAGGCGGCGACCATCCTGGCTTTCTTGCAGCACCACCAACTCATGAGCCTCATCGTCCCAGGCCAGTTGGGCGTCTAGTGGCTCCCGGTTGATGGCCTGGACAAAATTCTCAAGGTACGGCGCAAACGCGGCCACATTTGGCTCAACCACAATCTGGGTTTTCCCGTTGGCGTCTACCTCCTTGGCAACCTCCAGTAGACCGGCCACAATCTGCGGCTCCATGCGCCATTCGATGTGGTTAGTATCGGCATCAAACTTAAAGCGAATGGGATTGCGCAAGAGATTTTCAGCTTGTTGGCGAGCTGTGGCTACATCAGGGATGGCAGGGAGAATCTCTTGCGTTACGGCCTGTACGGGTTGGGGATTTTTGCTGAAAAGAGCTTCTTCCAGCAAACTGCGAGTGGACTCAAGGTGCAGTTGTCGCCCCCGTTGGGCCGGAATGATCTCCAGGCTGGCATCCGGGTGAATAATCAGTTGGGCATCCCGGGGGGGATAATTGATCTCTTCGGTCAACCGTTGGAGCACCTGGTTCGATGGTCCGGTATCGTACACAATCACTGGCTCAAGCTGGCGTGGCGTGCCCAGTAGCCTCAACTGGGTGAGCATATCGGCCAACAGATTGCCCCGGCGCCCCACGGCATACGCTTGGCCGACCGTGGCGGCCACGTCAACCCGCATTCCCAGTTCCTGGCCGGTAAAAGTCCAGGATTCGCCATTGGCTTGGATGGTGATAGGATGCGCCAGATATTCCGCCGCCCGCGCCGTGATTGCCGTGGTGAGTTCGGCCTCGGTCAGGCCACCGGCCTTAATCCCCGCCACCGCCACCCCGGGATAGATTCGGTTGAGATACAACACCTGATAAGCCAGAATAACAAAAACCAACATCACCAACAGGCCACCGCTAATGGCCACAACGGAGATGGGTAACCAAAGGCGGTTAGATTTGAGAGTTTTCAGATTGATAACCTGGCTGAGTTGGCTCATACGTCAGAACCCATTCGATGAAAAGTTGCTTTGGGGTTGAAATGTCAGGATAATTTTACGTTTGGAGTAATATACTGATGGGGCAAGACAATGTCAACTACTTGCCGTACTCGTGCCGAATGTCGGCCAGAACTTCCGGCGTGAGGGGATTTTGACCAGCCTTGAGGGCCGCCAGCCAGGCTTGACGGCGGGCTAACGGCTGTTGCCAGGCCGGGTTGGGTTGTGTGGCCAGCCAGGCGACAAAGGCTTCAAAGTCGGCGATGGCGGCTTCGTAATTACCCGAGAGGACGTAGGCTATGCCACGACTGTCTCTAAAAATGGGTTCGGGATCGAGTTCCACCGCCCGCTGGCAATACGGCATTGCCTTTTCTGGTTGCTGTTCCACAGTGTATCCCCAACAAAACAGGTTGAGAGCAGAAGTGTCGTCGGGGCGCAGGCTCAGGGTCTTTTCCAGGTCGGGGAGAAGTTCGGCCATAGGCCGGTCTTGCCGGTAGGCCAGGTAAGCCCGATTGAGGTACGGACCGGGCAGGTTGGGGTCCAGCGCCAGGGCCTGGTCGATGTCTGCCTGAGCCAGGGCCAGATTTTCGTCGCCGCCCATGTTGAGGCGAAGGGAGGCGCGATTGCTGTAAGCCAGGGACCAATCCGGCTTGGTCGCAATGATGGCGTCCATATCGGCTACGGCTTGCGCCCAGTCGCCGGGAAGGTCGCGGGCGGCGTAGGCCGCACTACGATTGAGCCGGGAAGAAAGCATGGTGGGCCAGGTTTCGATGGATTTGGTGTAGGCGGTGATCGCCTCGTCCAAATCAGGTGGATGACTTTTGTGTAAGGCCAGGCCCAGGTAAAAATTCACCAGGCCCCAGGTTTTTTCATCCACATTGGGGGCATTCTGTAAATTCTCGCGAGCCTGCCCCAACAGGGGACAGGCCTGGTCGGCATCCTGCCGGGTGAGGTAGATTTGGCCCAGGGCTATCAGCGCCAACGAGCGCACCTGTTGAGGCAGGTCGGTGTTGATAATGGCCGACAATTCCGGTACGCCCGTAACGTATTGCTGCACTGCCGGGTCGGTAAACACATTTTGGTCGGTGGGATGGGCAAACTCGACCATCACCCGGCCCACGTCGTACTCGCCGTAAATCACCAGTGTCGCGCTGACCGTCTGACCAATTTGCAGTGCCTGCGCTCGCGTTTCAACCACCTCGGGCCAGATGGCCAGCCGAATATTTTCTACGCGGGTGTGCTCGATCTCGCGCTGTAGCGCCTGGGTCAGACGCCCGGCCACGTTATAACCCACCTGACCACCGGCATAATTGGCAAAGTGGGTCACCAGCACCAACGTTTCGCCGGGCGCGGCAGGAGCAATAGCGGCCCTGCTTTCACCTGCCGAAAACATGCTCATCCCGGGCACTTGCGCCATCATAGACCGATCTTTGACCTCCTCCGGCTGTGTTTGGCTAAACCACCACCATACCGCCCCTAACAGCATCAGGAAAAAGGCGACTGTTCCGGCCATTAGCCACCGGCGCCGATGAAAAATCAACGGCCAGGAATTGACGATAACCGTTTCCGCCGTTACTTGTTCCCTATCCTCATCGCGCTTTTCTGCGTCTTCCTCGTCCCCCTGCTCCTTCGCTTTCGCCTCTTTCTCCTCCGTATCCTCCGGTCGAAATCCCGCCGCCAACAACAAGCGATCCCGCTCCTCCGGCGTGAGGCGCAATTTGCGGGTAATAACCAGCACGTCGTCCCGGTAGCGGGGCCGGGCTGTGGTCCCCTCCCGCCAGCGAAAGATGGTCTGCCGGCTGACCCCAATCGTCCGGGCCAGTTCGGCATCGCTGATGCCGGAGCGGAGGATATATTGGTTGAGTAGTTGGTTGAAGTCTTCCATCACAGTTTCATTATACCGATGCTCACTCAAAATTTCAATCTGCAATTTGTCTGGGGGTGCGTCCCAAATTTTACGACGCATTGCGCCTTTATCCGGTTACATTCAATGTAACAATCAAGTGTTACGTTTTTGGCCCTTGCCTTGCAACACCGCCAGGGTTAGAGTGGGAAAAAGACGCTGGAACTTATCCAGACGTTCCAACGTCTACATCTCAACCAATCAACCCAAACTCACTATAAAGGAGAAACGAAAATGTCTCACCCACTGTTCACCCAAAATAAAATGCATTATATTGTGAAACTCTTATTGTTGGCTATTTTAGTTAGTGCAACGGCATGCAGCGGGGCACAGCCAACGGCGGCGCCAGCATCCCAACTGATGGCCCAAGATATGGCCGTGGAACCAGAAGCCGAAAAGATGGGGGAAGCCCCGCCGGAAGAACCGGCTATAGAGGCTCCGGCTCAACCGCCCCTGGCAGCAACGCAGGTTGCCGCCGAGGCTGATACTTCCACCCAGAACACCGGCCTCAGCCCCGTGTCGAACCGGCCCAACGTTTACGACCGGCTTATTATCAAAGACGCTAACCTGGAACTGCTGGTCAAAAGCACCGACACGGCCATCAATCGCAGCCTGGGCATTGTGGCCGAGTACGGCGGCTACGTGGTCAGCAACCGCACCTGGTTTCAGGATGAGTACAAGTACGCCACGTTGACCATCGGCGTGCCCTCGGAGAATTTTGAAGAGATGCTGCGTCGCCTCAAAGATTTGGCCATCAGCGTCACCAACGAGTCCGTCTCCGGCCAGGATGTGACCGACGAATATGTTGATTTGCGGTCTCGCCTGACCAACCTGGAAGCCACCGCCGACCGCATTCGCACGTTTTTGGAGCAAACCCAAACGGTGAAAGAATCGTTAGAGGTCAGCGCCCAATTGTCGGAGATTGAGGCGCAAATCGAGCAGGTCAAGGGCCGGATGGCTTACCTGAAAGAGCGGGCCGCTTTTTCCACCATCACCCTGCAAATCTCGCCCAAGCTACCCGATCCACCCGCCCCAACGCCCACGCCCAGCCCCACGCCAACGCCCACGCCGGAACCGTGGAGCGCCGGTCGCACCTTTAACAATGCCACCACCGTCACCAACAATGCCGCCCGCAGTCTGTTCCAGACAACGGTTGACCTAATTATTTGGGTAGTGATTGTGATTTTGCCCTTCACTTTACCCATCGCGGTCATAACCTGGACGGTCTTCTGGCTGGCCCGGCGATTGGGCGGGGGCCAACCGCTGCCGCCGTCATCGTAATAATCGCCGCCCTCTTCGACAAGTTCAGGGCAAGCGGCTGATGGCCGACCCCCAGAAAGGAGCGCAGATTGGTATCTGCGTTCCTTTTTTGTTACATCCAGTGCAACATTCAAATGTTACCCAATTGCGTCTTGAAGTGTAACAGCATCGGCCTTATCGTGAGAGTGATTATTACCCATCATTCACGGAAAGGAGCAAAACCAAAAATGATGATCCCACAGAATTTTCAGATTAAAATGTTCATCGTTATCTTTTTCATTCTGGTGATTGGCCTGACGGCCTGTGGCGGCCAGGCCCCCGAAGCCAGCAAAGCCCGCAGCCGGGCGGTGATTAATGCCGGGGCTATTGTGCCCGCCGACGAAATCCGGGTGGCCGAATATTTGCAATATTACGAGCAGCATTTTTCCGAGCCGGAACACGACGCGGTTAATCTGGACTTGCGCCTGGGCAACAGCCGCATGCCCGCGCAGGGCGGCATCGCCTGGCTGCAACTGGGGCTGCAGGCCAGGTCCGACGAAACAGAAATGGTCGCGCCGCTGAATCTGGCGATTGTAATCGATCGCAGCGGCAGCATGAACCAACTGGACAAAATGCCCTACCTCAAACAATCGCTGCGCATCTTTTTGGAGAGCCTGAACCCCGACGACATGGTGTCTATTGTGACCTACAGCGACAACGCCGAACTGGCGCTGCCCGTCCGGCCTGTAGGCGACGGCCGTTGGGTCCAGGCGGTGATTGACGGCATCTGGGCGGGTGGTAATACCAACCTGCACGCCGGGATGATGCTGGGTTTGCAAGAAGTTGATAAGAATTTCGACATCCGCCGCAACAACCGCGTCATCCTGCTTACCGACGGCATTGCCAACCGGGGGGTAACCGATCCTGCCCAAATCGCTGCTGACGCTCTGGCTTACAACGAACGAGGCATCTACTTGAGTACGATTGGTCTGGGGTTGGAATTTAATGATGCGTTGCTCAGCGAACTGGCCCGGCAGGGCAAGGGCGGTTACAGTTTTGTCGACTCGGCCCAAGAGATGGATCGCGTCTTTCGAGAACACGTGGCTGGGTTGAAGCAGCGCGCGGCCAGCGACATCAGCCTGACCCTCATCCCCGAACCCGGCGTGCGGCTGGTCAGCCTGACCGGCCTGGATGGGACGCCCCCGCCGGAAGGCGCCAACATCCCTCTGCCGCCGCTGGGCACAGGAAGCAGCGCCGTGCTCCTGGCCCAGTTGCAGGTGGATGCTTCTCCCGCCGCAATTGCCCGGCCTCTGGCGCGGGTCGAACTACGCTACTTTGACGAGTTCGCCCAACGGCCGGTCACGATGGAGCAAGGAGCTACGGTAGAGATGGTGAACAACATAACCGGCTACGATCCCACCTGGGATTTAGAAATTTTGCGCAACGTCGCCGTCCAACGCACCGCCGAGGGCATGCGCGAGATTGACCGGCTCTTTCAGGCTGGCCAGTATGAAACGGCCTGGCGGCTGGCCGTGGAATTGGAGCGGCAACTTGACGAGGTGGCTCGCTTGACCAATGATCCCCAGATGCGCGAAGACGTTGACCTGATGCAACGCTACCAGCAAACCCTGGCCGATGCCGTGTGGCAAACCGAGGGGCGCCAGCCTCGCCTGGAAGATGCGCTGCCTCCGCCGCAGGACGAGCGCCCCTACCGGGGCAACGAGCGGATACCCACCCCAACCCCGCCGGTGCCGACGGTGGAAATTCGGTAATAACAACTGTCCCATAACCGCCATCGAGGAGGTCATCAAATTCTGTTGATGACCTCTTATTCTTTTGCGTGAGGCACAAGCACCCTTGACCAAATACCATCGACAACGTGAGCAATACCACCCTTAACTGGGTGGAATCGGGAACCGCGCCAGTCGCCGCTGTCACCAGGTACTATATGTTTGGCTCCCGGCGGATTGTCATGCGCCGCGGCGATAAGGTATACTACCTCAGCGGCGACCACTTGGACAGCACCTCTTTAACCACCGATGACACGGGCGCGGTGGTCTCGGAGGTGAGGTACTTACCCTACGGCCAGGAACGGTGGTCGAGTGGGGCGGGGGGCGAGCTGCGCTACTTGTTGAGCGATGGCCTGGGGTCGGTGCGGCAGGCGGTGGATGAGGCCGGGGAGGTGGTGGCCTCCTACGAGTTTGACCCGTATGGTAATCCGGTGGATAATGAGGGTGGCGAGCCGTATGGGTTTACAGGAGAGTGGTGGGAGGACGAGGTTGGATTGTTGAACTTACGCGCTCGTTGGTATGATCCAGAGACAGGCCGTTTCTTGAACCAAGACCCCTTATCCAGTATGCCCGCATACGCCTATGCTAGCAGTAATCCTATTAATCGAGTTGATCCATCAGGTTACATCGATTGGGTATCGTGTATTATAGGGATAGATGTCGGGACTTGTATGCTTGAATCTGGTAACACAATCTGGGGTATTGCCAGAGAGATATTGTATCTCAATGGCAACCCCGACGCTTACAACCGAGAAAATCCGGCGATTAATCAACACATTAACCGAGTAATGGTTCCTCAAATGTGGGATTTGAACCCACATCTCCATTCCGACTTGGCCTGGAATTGTCTGGCTTGTAGCCTTTATAATCCAGCCGGTAACATTTATCTCCCCGCCTCTTGGCTCAAGGGTTTTCTGACAACACCAATACCGTCTTCTACTTCGAAAGTTCCTTCCGCAGGAAGGCCTCCTTCCGCCGGAAACCCACAACCTCCGCTACCCCCAAATGATTGCTCAAGGCCGGGACCACCACATACGAGATCGGTGATTGTATATAGCTTTGACCCCGCAGCACCTGTTGATATAGTCATATTCCCTTATGGCAGACCAGAAGGTTTACCATAAGGGGCGGTTGGAGGAGTCTACAATAAATCTGCCAGTCAAGTCTTCACCGCGATTGGGGCTGTCGGTGATGTTTATGAAGCATTTAAGTTTGTAATTCCTGTTGGTCCTTCGGCAGAGTTGGCTGCTGGAGCCGATTTGAGTGTAGCAGGTTTAGGAAGTATTGCTGGAGGTGAGACTTATCTTGGCAAGCCTCATCCTGATCTTCCCACGATGGCTGTCTTGGGACAAGATTTTCTTGTTGCTTCAGCCGAAACAGCGGTAGGTTCTATTGGAAAGTGGGCACTCACAACCGGAGGGGTTGCTACTGGTAATCTAGGCTGGGCGCTAGGAGGTATCGTTGCAGGACAGGCCCTGGACACGACGACTTCATTGTATCAAGCTCGGTATGACGCGAGGCGTTTCTTTGGGAAAGAACCAACTAAAATAGCTGTCGGATTTTATCCTGGCTACCCTGGACTACGTACTGCCTTCATTTTCTATACACCCTGATTGTTTACTCAAAGGACATAGTTGAGACATAGCGTATTAAGCAAAGGTGATAACAATGTTTACAGATATTGTACCCATCATAGGAGCAATTATCGGATTAGGAGGCACGCTATTATCAGTTGTTGTAGGTTGGTTTTACACTCGAAAGGTAAACTCCCCAACGGGACAACATCTAACGCGAAAGGAAAAATATGTTCATCCTTTGATAGCACTTGCAGTAACTAATCTTATTTTGGGTATTGGGGTAGCCCTTATGTTTCTTCCAAGTGTTTTTCTTCAGAAGAATGCGACATTTGAAAGTTGGATTTTGCTTTCTATGATGTTGATTTCTTGTCCAGGTTTCTTTTTAATATTATTTATGTTGTCCTATCTAGTAAACGTATGGTGGTATGAAAATGATCCTAGAAGACATCGCCAAAAGGATTAAGGGGTTCTGTATGTGTTGGGGGAGTGGGGACAGTGGATTGTTCAGCCGGGAAGAACCGCTCCGCCTCAAAAACCTCTTGGGGGTAGAATAACGCTATCAACAAATTCTACCTACCAGGAGGAAACAATGTGCCCTGAAGTAACAAAATTCAACCAATGGTTGCGGTGTCAATATCCGCAGTCAACCACCGCCGGGCATTATGGGCCAAGCCAGCTTGGCCTGGATGATGTGCGGCTTTTCTTTACGTGGGCCAACATCCCCTGCCCGCAGCACCATCAAACCGGAGCAGGCTTCCACACGGTCAACAGCTCAACCTGTTCAAAGTGGCTATCTGTGGTGGCGATGTGCAAGATACCGTAATGCTGACAGGTGGCGACGTGGAGAGCATCTGTAGGCAAAAGACAATATTTGTGCCCCAGGGGTAAAGCCTTCACCTGTAAGTCGTAATCCACCTCAACCAGGCGCAGGCCGGTAGCGCGGAGGATGGTCACATACCGGCTGAAGTCCAGACAAGCCTGGTAGCAAGCCGTAGCAAAGGTGGGGTCAGCGGCCAATTTGGCCTTGATCTGTTTGATCTTGGTCGAGTTGAGTAGTTCCGAACCTTTGCCAATCAACATGGTGTAAAAGGCTTCGTTAAGAGAAAAAACAGAAGCAATAGCTCGCACCTCGCCAGTCTCGACCCGCGAGAGAAAAGCAGTACAAGCTGCCTGATAGATGGGGTTTTGCAGCGCAAAGTAAGTAAAAATGTTAGCATCAATAAAGATTTCTGTATCGGCGGCAAAGCGGGACAATTCCATCAGGCCTCTCCCGCCAGGAGAGAAAGCTCATAATCTTCTTCGATCTCCTCAACCTTAAGCGGGGGATGAATGAAACCACTAAATTGGAGGGTCGCATTTTTGGGCTTGATCAGGATGTAGTCTTGACCAAACACAATATCAATCTCCCCAAAATCTTGATAGGTATCGCGGGGAATGAACAAGCCTTTTTTTGTAACTTGAACACCTTCCAGCATAGTTGGCACCTCTAAATTTAATGCGGTTTCAATTTATTATAGTTTAGACGGTTGCGTTTTACCAAATTGTAGACAGCCGTAGAATAGTGTAGCTGATCAGGCAGCCGGGCAGGTTGGGTCGAAGGATGAGAACCAACGCCATTTGGTTGCCATCGGAAATTGTTGGTTTCCGTCTCGGGCAAATCGCCCACTTTAACCTGACCATAAGCCAAGCGGTTGGGGCTGATGGTATTGGTGCTCATCAAGGGGGGAGTACCAGGGATAAAGGCGGCAGGCAAATTGGGGCCTGCGGCCCTGCTTGCTACCTCGTTTTCCAGGCCCAATCTTGGAAAAAATTTAGAATCTGGTCAGAACTATTTTTGCGGTCAGCCGCCGGTCATCGGGAGTCCTTCAGGGACGTTCCAGGCCATGCGCGTCCAGGAGCGATTCATCCTCCAGCAATCTCTCGGTGGGGCCGTCGGCGACAATCTGACCCTCGTCCATGATCATCATCCGGGAGAAAAGTTCACGCACCATCAGCATATCGTGCGTAGAAACAAGCATGGTCAGCGGCAACTCCCGCAGGAGGTTGATGAGCGCCCGCCGGGCGCGCGGGTCTAAACCGGCCGATGGCTCATCGAGGATTAAAATCTCCGGCCTCATTGAGAGGACGGTGGCAATGGCAATGCGCTTCTTCTCCCCCATACTGAGGTGATGCGATAGCCGGTCGGCGTAATCGAGCATAGCCACCTGTTCCAGGGCCTCGGTTACACGAGCGCGGACGTCGGCTTCGGGCAGGCCCATGTGGAGCGGGCCAAAAGCCACATCCTCAAAAACCGTAGGCGAGAAAAGCTGGTCGTCCGGATTTTGAAACACCAGGCCCACTCTGGCCCGGATGACGGGCAAATTCTGTTTGATCACGGGCAAACCGGCCACCGTGATCCGTCCCTCACCGTTCAAAATGCCGTTGAGATGAAGCATAAGCGTGCTTTTGCCCGCCCCATTTGGCCCCACCAGGGCCACCTTCTCTCCACGGCCAATTTGCAATGAGACTCCGCGCAACGCCACCCGCCCATCGGGATACGTAAAATGCAATCTCTCAACCAACAGGGTTGGTCGGCCGTCGGGCCTGGCCAATATTTGCGGTGAAGTCTGCACCGGCAAGTTTGAGTTGTGAACAATTGGCATAGGTGTCATCCCCAAAATTCGTTTTAGGTCACTGGCGTATGACGTGGTTTGTGTTCCCTATATCCCGATCCGTTGGGTTATGGTTGGGGCATCCGGCCAACCACCTGCAACAAGAGCAGAACGGTCAGGGCCACGGTTCCCGCCACCCAATCGCCGGGCTGCATCTGGTGAGGGTTGAGCGTCTGAAAATGGCCCTGGTAGCCGCGAGCAAGCATGGCGTTATAGACCCGTTCGCTGCGTTCATAACTGCGCAAAAACAGTTGCCCGGCCATATTCCCGGCAATTTGCGCCTGCCAGAAAATTGAACCGCCGCCGCGTTTACCGGCTAAACGGGCGCTTCGCGCTTCGCGAGCGCGCATCAAACGCATTGCCTCGTCGACCAGCACAAACAAGTAACGGTAGGTGAAAGAGATAACGGCAACCAGCAAATACGGAAATCGCAAGTGGCGCAGGGCGTGCATCAAATCGGGAAATTGGGTGGTTGCCACCAGCAGGATGGCCATCTGCACCGAGAGCCAACTACGGACGACAATACTGACAAAACGAACCAGCCCGGCATCGGTGGCCACGGCCTCCCAGGAACCCAGGCTCAAGGTGAACAACGGCTGTCCCGGCAAGGTGAAGACGACGGTCACCGCAGCCAGGGCAAAGGGAATGGCAATAAACGAACGTTTCAGCGTGTAAGTCGGCGGTAACCGGGCCAGCCAATTGACCCCCACCATCAAGCCCCAGGCCAGCAAGAACGCCAGCCAGGCCCCATCGGGCAGCAGCACGTTAGAAATGATAAAGAGAAGCGTCACCACCACCTTGACCCGTGGGTCCAGGCGATGGATCAGACTCTCTTGAGTTACGTAACGGTCAAAGGTACTGAAGTGCATGGTTTTTAGGTGGAGATGATTCTAATACATCAACCAGACTCGGGGGCTGTTTTGGGCGAACGCCGCAGCAGCCGTCCAATCCCCACGGCTACAGCGGCCACCACCAGCGCCCCAATGATGCCGGCAATAATGGTAGACAAACCGGTTTCACCCAAAAAAGGAATGGTGTAGTCTGGCAAAATCTGATACGGCGCATCAAGTCCTTGCCCAATAAAACCCAGTTTTTCGGCCACCCGCTCCAACCCGTCCGGGTCAGCCGAAGCCCAGGGGGCGAACAGCACCACAATCAGGGCGACTACCACACCCCCCACAATCCAGCCCCGCCCGCCGCGAGCGGCAACGGCTTCGGTTTCCAACAAATCGGGGCGAACCCGCATGATAAAAGCCAAAGCGGCTACCGTAATCAAAGCCTCGCCGATGCCGATGAGAGCGTGGACACCCAACATGGCGGGCATTACAATGCGCAGCGGTGACGTACCGCTGAGCCACAATTGTAAAGAAGTAGCCAGGGCCGCAGTCATCACTGCCAGCCAGGCCGCTATCCCGGCTGTACCCAGCCGTATACCCTGGCTTTGTTTAATGACACTGCGATAGAGGCCATAACCAATCAAAGCGGTCAGCAGGCCCATATTAAAGATGTTTGCGCCCATCACCAGCAGACCGCCATCTTGAAACAACAGCGCTTGCAGCGCAATCACGCTGGCCATCACCAGCATCCCGGCCCAGGGACCCAACACAATCCCGGCCAGCGCCCCGCCGAGCATATGCCCCGAGGTTCCTCCGGCAACGGGGAAATTGATCATCTGCGCGGCAAAAATAAAGGCGGCCATAATGCCCATCAGGGGAATCTGCCGCTCGCCTAGCGCATTTTGGGTACGACGGGTGGCAACTACCAGCAACGCAATAGTTACAATCCAAAGAATTACCGAGATGACCAGACTCAAAAAACCATCGGGAATGTGCATCGCCGGAGGCAGGTACTCCGGTACAAATGGGATAATCGGTGAGAGTAACATTTTTGTCTCCTTGTCAGTTTGTTGGTGTAATTTTTTTGCAATATATTGTTATTGCGAATATTCGCAACAGTATTTTATTGCGTCGCGGCGATTTGTCAAAATAGTCCAGGTCTGTCAATTCTCAGGATGGCCAAATTTGACAACCTCCAACCTGCTAAGTTAACATATCAGCCTCTTGTAGTTGATTGGAGACAGGTTAGTGAAAATATTCCCGAAACTTTTCATCGCCTTCTTTTCTGTCCTGATTTTGGATGGGCTAAGCAAAGTTTGGGCCATGCAAACGCTTGAGCCATACCAACCAGTGCCGTTTATAGGGCAGTTTTTCCGGTGGACGCTCGGGTTCAACACCGGTGTGGCCTTTAGTATATTTACCAATAGCGGCGGGTGGCCCCTCATCCTCACGGGCGTAGTTATTGTGGGATTGACCGTCTGGTCGGTTAGGGCGTTGCGCCAGGGCGAACTTCCCGCCCGGGCTGTCTGGCTGGTGGGGTTGATTCTGGGCGGGGCCGTGGCCAACTTCATCGACCGGCTGCTGGATGGCCGGGTGACTGATTTTATCGACCTGGGTCTGGGCGCGTGGCGCTGGCCGGCCTTCAACCTGGCCGATAGCTTCATTGTGGGGGGGGTTATCTGTCTGGCGCTGGTAAAAATGAAGATAGCTCCCCAAGAGGGAGAGGCAGCCGAACCTTTGACCGGGGATGCAAGGACCCCGCCCAGCCCAGCAAGTACCCATGAGTAATTGAAATAATGACCGAATCCGATATAATCGACAGCAGAGACCTTTTCCTGCAATTATCATCCGGGGTTGGGGGAGGATAAAAACGCCCTATGAGTTTGGCCACACCTCAGCCTGCCAAGAATACCGAGCCTGGATCGTCCGCTTTGTTAACCTCCGGGTCTGATTGGCGTTCTCTGGTTAAACTGGTTTTTATCGGCCTGGCCACACAAATCATTTATCTTATCTACATCATTGCCTTTCCGCTCATTGCCAACACCCAAAAGGGCGGCCCGGCAGCCGACCTGGAAATCCTGATGCGTGACTATCGCTGGTTTGCGCCTTTTTACACTGCCGGTATTTTTTTGCTTTATTTTCTGTTCTGGCAAGCCGTGAAGATTGTGTCAGAGGTTGGGGATCAGGAGGCAGAAGGTGGGAGCCAAAAGCCAGGTGGTTTGCTATCCGGCCTGCGTTTCACGTTTAATGATCCCCGACTGCTGGTGCTTGTTTTTGGCCTTGTCTTTGGCTTTACGTTGGTCTGGCTTTACCCCATCACGGCCAACGATCTGTTTCGCTACGTGCTACGGGCGCGAATTTGGACCGTTTACGGCGAAAGCCCCATGCTGGTGCCGCCCGATGCCTTCCCCAATGACCCCTATCTGCCCTTTGCCGGTGAATTTGGTCATTGGGTATCGGGCTATGGGGCATTGTGGGAAATTTTGGCCCAAGTTCCGCTACGCCTGGGAGCGGTGGGCATGATTTCCGGTAGTATCAGCCTCAAGCTGATTGTGTGGCTGTGCTATCTGGTCTGCGCCGTGCTCATCGGCTGGATGGCGACCCCCCAAAGGGGAACAGCCCTCACCGCCCTGACCTTTTTTGCCTGGAATCCCCTCGTCCTGATGCAAGGCATGGGCAACGGCCACAACGATATGGTTTTTATGGCCCTGCTGGTTTTGGGCATAGCCTTTTGGCAGCGCAGAATATGGTGGGCCGCCGGGCTGGCCCTGACCCTGGCCGCGGTTGCCAAAATTCCGGCCCTGTTGATGTTGCCCCTCTTTGCGGTGGTGCTTCTGCGGAATGAACCAACCTGGCGGCAACGGATTGGCAAAGGGTTGGGCGCGGCCTTTATTGGTATTGCAACAACTTTGCTGATTTACGCTGCCCTTGGCCCGTTGAACCAGGTTTTTCAGGATGTGTGGAATACCCTGACCCAACGGCTCGACCTTGTGCTGTCTGCTTCGGAAAGCCTGAACGCTGGCTGGCTGTGGCTGACGGCAAAACTTGGTTTTGCGCCCCCGGCCACGGACACGCCGCCCGGCCTGGGCGCGATGCTGACGACCCGGCGCGGTTTTGCCATCGCCTCCGGACTGCGGATGATTTTGCGCGAAGTCATCTCCTGGCCGGTGGCCGAAACGCTCCCCCGCAACACGGGCCAGTACATCTTCATTCTGTTTTACGGTTGGCTGCTGATAGAATTGTGGCGCAAACGGCTGAACTTGGTCACCGCCGGGTTTTTGGCCTATTTCAGCCAATTGATGCTGGGCCGCACGTTTCGGGTTTGGTATCCCATGTGGCTGGTTCCGCTGGCCGCCCTTCAACTCACCCCGGCCACTTTCTGGCGCACCTTGCTCTTTGGCCTCACCGCCGAGTTATCCATTATCAACTACTTTGTGGTCTGGCGCTGGTGGCTGCGAGAGGTGGCGTGGGAAAAACTGGGCTTCCCGGCCAATTACGCCTACTGGCCGGTGATGCACACCCTGACCGTACCCTGGGTGTTTGGAATCCCGCTGTTTGGCCCCATCATCATCGCCCGGCGGCAACGCAAACAACAACAGGTTAAGACAGGCGAGGCGCAGTGATTTCAACGCCCGCCGCCCACCGAACTCTCGTACACTTCGTCCATTGCCTCTAACAAGTCGCTCAGCCGATCGGCTTGCTCCTGAATATCCTCAGAAAGACGGCCGGCCCGTTTGCTGTCGATATCTTTGGCGTCGAGCAACTGCAACCGGGAATAAATTGCGCCAATCTCGGCCAGAGTCTCGTCAATTTCCAACTCGGTGCGGCGTATCATGGCCGCCAACGCTTCGAGTTGGCGTTGGTGTTCCCGGTAGCTGGATAGGGTTTCTTCCATTTGCGCTCGAATTTGCAGATTGGTTTCGGTTTTCAAGCGCTGCTGTAATTGGGTGATGGCGCTGGGGACTTCATGCAAATCCCGCTGGATGATCTGGTTCGACTCGAATTCATTCAACCGGTTGACCAGCTGGCGCAGATGTTCTTCCCATTGGTTCAATTTGGCGCGCATCGGGGTCAACTGATTGGCCAGGGGGGATTTTTTTAATTGTTTGAGTAAATTGACAATATGATGGCGATAATCGGCGGCCCGGTGCAATTGGCCGGCCCGGGCGTTGGCTTTTTCGGTTGACCCTTCCACCTGAAAAGCAGCCTGGCGCGCCGCCACCCGCCCTCGGCGAAAACCGTAGCCATAAAGAATTGCCCCCAACAGGGCCAAAAAACCACCCGGCCCAAAAAAGAAAACGGTGGCCCATCCCAGATTTTCGGCGGCGCTTATGTCGCCGGGATTCAAGGCAGCCGGAATTCCCCAGCCCAAAATGATGACTCCCACGTACCAGAGCGGCACGCCCAGAACCGGCCACACTAAAGACGATTTACTTTTATGCCAGAGCCGGATCATGGCCATACCGCTCAATCCGGCCAAAACTATTCCCAGAAAGCCAAACAAAGCTCCCAACGATATTTGCCCGGTAGCATCAGGTACCAAAGACATGAGAACCCCACCAAAGCCGCACAGACTAAAAATACTCAGCGTGCTCAACGAGACGATTTCAATGACAAATGGCAGGCGTGTTTTTAGGGGGGATTGAGCTGCTTTGCCCGTTGACGGGGTCACTTGCCCTTTGCTTTGAACCTCCGCCGGGCCAGGGGAAAGGAGGGTTTTGTCTGCACTGGTGTCCGGCCTGGCTGTAAAAGCTGCTTGCAGCGCCTCAACCAAGTCTTTGGCGCGATCAAACCGTTGGGCTGGATTGGTGGCCAGAGCTTTGAACAGCACCGCTTCCACATCGTCAGGGATAGCCGGATTAAGACTGCGGGGTGACGGTAGCGGCTCGCTGATGCGTTTCATGACCGTGGCCAGCGGGGTTTCGGCCCTGTGGGGTACCTGGCCGGTGAGCATTTCAAACAGAATGATCCCCAGCGAGTAGATGTCGGTGTGATGGTCAACTTTTTCTCCTTTGGCCTGTTCCGGCGACATGTAAGCCGGAGTGCCGATCCCCACGCCGGCGCCGGTGATTTCCGAGGGGGTTTCGATCATTTTGGCCAGGCCAAAATCGCTCAATAACACCCAATCGCCGTCCAGCAAAATATTGCTGGGCTTGATGTCCCGGTGCACAATCCCGGCCTGGTGAGCATGGTCCAGGGCATCGGCAATTTGCCGGGTTAGATGAATAATTTGCCCGGAATCCAGTGGTTGCTTCATCACATCGGCCAGGGTTTTGGCTTGAGGGATGTAACGCATCACAATGTAACCGTAACCTTTATCCTGGCCAAAATCGTGGACGGGCAGGATGTTGGGATGGTGCAGGTTGCCAATGGCCTGAGCCTCGCGGGTAAAGCGTTCGGCAAAACCCTCTTTTGTGGCCACATAGGGCGGCAGCACTTTGAGCGCCACCTCTCGCTTGAGCGCGGGTTGGTACGCTTTGAATACCGTCGCCATGCCGCCTTCGCCAATCTGCTCGATAATCTGGTATGATCCTAGAGTTTGTCCAATCAGATTTTGCATGGTGGTCATAATGGCCTGTTTCCTCCGGGTTGCCTGGTCTTTCTGTTGTCGTAGTCAACCTATTTTACACCAACTTTGGCTAATCCCCGAACCTATTCTCCCAAAATTTTATATTTGGTGGAAATTGGGCAAGCGATTATAATGGATAAATCTGTCGAAAAGGACTTTCCTATAATGAAAGATGATCTGACCACGGCCAAAAAGAACTGGGAAGAACAAACCTTGCAACCGGTTTTAAATCGCTTCCCTGAACGCAGAGAGCAATTTAAAACCCACTCCGATATCGAGATCGAGCGGGTGTACCTGCCCACTGAGGGCGATTACGTGGCCGCGTTGGGCTTCCCCGGCGAATACCCTTTCACCCGTGGCGTGCAGCCAACCATGTACCGGGGCCGGTTGTGGACAATGCGCCAATACGCCGGGTTTGGCAGCGCCGAGGAAACCAACCGGCGGTTCAAATACCTGCTGGCGCAGGGGCAAACCGGCCTGAGTGTGGCGTTTGATTTGCCCACCCAAATTGGTTACGATGCGGATGATCCTATTGCCGAGGGCGAAGTTGGCAAGGTTGGCGTTTCCATTTCGTCGCTGGAAGATATGGAAACGCTGTTTGATGGCATTCCGCTGGATAAGGTATCTACCAGCATGACCATTAACGCTCCGGCCGCGGTGTTGCTGGCGATGTATGTAGCCGTGGCTAAAAAGCAGGGGGTGGCCCCGGCCCAACTGCGCGGCACGGTGCAAAACGACATCCTCAAAGAGTATGTCGCCCGTGGTACGTATATTTATGCCCCCACGCCATCCATGCGGCTGATCACCGATATTATGGCTTATGGTAAAGATCACCTGCCGCGCTGGAATACCATCTCCATCAGTGGCTACCACATCCGCGAGGCGGGCAGCAGCGCGGCCCAGGAAATTGCCTTTACCCTGGCCAACGGCATTGCCTATGTGCAGGCGGCTTTGCAGGCCGGGCTGAACGTGGATGAATTTGGCGCGAATCTCTCCTTTTTCTTTAACGCCCACAACAATCTGTTGGAAGAAGTGGCCAAATTCAGAGCCGCCCGGCGATTGTGGGCCGCCATTATGCGGGAACGATTTGGAGCCAAAGACAAAAAATCGTGGATGCTGCGCTTTCATACCCAAACCGGCGGCAGTACTCTTACCGCCCAGCAGCCACTGAACAATATTGTGCGCGTTACCATTCAGGCGCTGGCGGCGGTGTTGGGCGGCACGCAATCGCTGCATACCAACTCGATGGACGAGGCGCTGGCCCTGCCCACCGAAGAGGCGGTGCAGGTGGCTTTGCGCACCCAGCAACTCATTGCCCACGAAAGCGGCGCGGCCGACACCGTAGACCCGTTGGCGGGAAGTTATTTTTTGGAAAGTCTGACCGACCAGTTAGAAACCAAAGCCAGGGCCTACATTGAAAAAATCGACGAGTTGGGCGGCGCGTTGGCTGCCATCGAGCAGGGCTACATTCAACGAGAAATTCAAGAGGCGGCCTATCGTTACCAACGCGAAATCGAACGCGGTGAGCGCATTGTGGTTGGCGTAAACCAATTTGCGGCAGAAGAGGAAACCCGGCCCGACATTCTGCGCGTGGACGAGTGCGTGGCCCAACAACAGCGAGCGCAATTGGCCGCGTTGCGTCGGCGGCGCAATCAGGGGGCGGTGGAACAAGCGTTGTCGGTTCTGGAACGTGCGGCCCACGGCACCGAGAATCTGATGCCCCACATTCTGGCCGCGGTTGAGGTTTATGCCACCACCGGCGAAATCTGCCATACCCTGCGCCGGGTTTGGGGCGAGTATCGGCCACCGGTGATTGTATGACAAAAACCGGGGGATACCGTCTGTGCATAGCATAGATTCGTGCCCCCCTCTGTTCTAAAATTTCGGACAGACTCCCCTGCTACTTTAGGCGAATCCAAGTTATACCAGCAGAAAGGATGCTACTGTGACCATCACTATCAACCATATTGCTATTGTTGTCGAAGATATTGAAAAGGCGCTGGCCGTTTATCGAGATGCGCTTGGTCTGCCGTTGGACCACATTACCGAGGAGCCGGCCGAGCAGGTACGGGTGGCGTTTTTGCCCACCGCCAACAGTGAAATCGAACTCATCCAACCAACCACGCCCGACTCCGGGGTGGCCAAGTTCTTAGCCAAACGCGGCGAGGGTATCCATCACGTTTGCCTCGAAGTAGACAGTGTTGACGTGGCCATTCAGGCCATGCAGGCGCGCGGCCTGCAAATTTTGGGCGAATCCCGGGTTAACCAACGCGGCGACAAGTACGTGTTTATGCATCCCAAGTCGGCGCACGGGGTGTTGATTGAGTTGTACGAACGACCAGGATAACCTTGAGGAACCTCTTTACCTCAAACGTGTAGGTCTTTTCTGGCAGCAGCCCGCCAACGTTCCCCGCCATTGAATTTTTGATGACCACCCAAATGCCAGTTCCTGCCTGTTTGGCCGGAGAAAATAAACCATGCCCACCGGGGATGAAGGCCAATCTGAAATGCTACGCGCCGATTGCCTGTGGTTTGTAACTGACTGTGCCTATCGGCGTTCATCGTCGCCGTTTGCCAGTTTTTACTGCGTAGCGGATAATTTTTATGTCAATAGCTCACCTGTTCCCATTTTTAAGATTGTGTGGTAAAATATCAGCAGCCAAATTTTTGGTTTTGTTAATTATTATATAGGTTGAGCCATGCCAGATTTAGACCGTACCGCATATCTACAAATGTTAATCCCCCTTCTACGGGAACACGAAGCATTTACGGATTTGACCGTGGAGGAAATTGTCCAATTTGCCGATGCCGCCGAATTTCGTTTTTGCGAGCAAGGCTCTCTCCTTATCAGACAAGGCGAGCCGGGGAATGACTTTTATGTAGTTTTAGAGGGGCAGCTCCGCGTTCTGGACATGAATTACACCCCTCCCCACCTTTTGAATTATCATGATCGGGGGCATATTGTTGGGGTGCGGGCCTTGCTCAATAACCTGCCCCGGGCAGCCACCGTCGAGGCGATCATCGATACCCGCGTCGCCATTTTTGACCGGAGTGATTGGGATTGGCTGATTCATCGTTACCCCAGAATCATCACTTACTTTCAAGACCTGGAACGCGAATTCGAACAGCGATCTACCACTGAGTTTCCAGGACGGCAGTGGGATGAGGTTGTGGTTATGTCGACCAAACGGCATATTTTGGTCTTAATGGCCAAACTCTCTTTTCCCCTCACCCTGTTGATTTTCCCTATTTTGCTGTTGATCATCTTTAATGTGCTGGGTATAAACATTTTTGCCGATACGCCAAGTAATCAAATATTAGAAGTTCTGGCCGTTTTTCCCTTTGTCATCCTGGCTATATTTCTTATCATTTACCATTACATAGACTGGCGCAACGACGATTTTATTCTCACCACCAAACGGTTTATTCATATTGAGCGAAAATTACTCTTTGGTGAACAGCGAGATGAATCGCCCTTAACCCGCATCCAGGATGTCTGGCTGGCTTATCCTGGCTTTCTGGACCGCTTTGATTATTACCATTTACGCGTCAAAACAGCCGGAGCGGGTGACATCAGGATTAAGGGCATCACCAAAGCCCAACAAATGAAAGACCAGATTTTTCGGGAGAAAGAACGGGCTATGGAACGAGTCCAGGCGGCCAATGTGGCGGCTGTCCGGCAACTATTGGCCAAAGAATTGGATTGGCAGGATACCCTGGAAGAAACGATCCTGGCCATTGCCGAAGAAGAAGGAGGTATGACCACCCGGCGCCAACCACATCGCCTGCCAAATTTCATCCGTTATTTCTGGCCTCGGGTGCAAGATATTGAGCCTGACGGAACGACGATTACCTGGCGTAAACATTACTGGGTGTTGTTGGGCGCGGTGGGGTTGCCTGTGTTAGCCCTATGGGGTTCCTTTTACCTTTTATTGGCCGCGGGTTTCGGCCTCTTTCCCTTTGTCCAACCTTCGACAAGTGCCTTCGTGTGGTTTTTATTCATTGGCATTACAGTGGCCAGTATCTTCTGGTATCTGTGGTGTTACGATGGCTGGCGTAGAGACATTTACCAGGTTACCCAGAACCGTATCATCGACGTTACCAGCAGCCCTTTTGGGGTGAGTGGCGAGGTGCGCAGTGAAGGTAATCTTGATGACATCCAGAACATTACCTACGAGATTCCCAACCTCCTCAGCGCTGTGCTAAATATGGGCAGCGTTGTCATTGAAACAGCCGGAACCATGGGCACGTTCACCTTTCGCCAGGTTTTCAAGCCCAGTGCCGTCCAGCAAGAGATTTTCAATCGCATGGTTCGGGTTCAGCAGCGTGAGCGTGAAGAAAGGCGAGATGCTACCACCCGCGACTTGTTGAAGGTGTTTGCCGAGTATCAATACTTACTTGAAAAAGCCAGCGAGCGGGGAATTATTCGATTGGGCCAGCAGAATAAAGAAACCGGTTAGGGCAAACCCTGCTTGGCAAGATCACCATCACCAGACACAAGGGGTCTGTCCGAAATTTTCGGACTCCCAAACACAAGGGGATGTTCGTTGATTGAACATCCCCTTTTTGATCTTTGAGGCAATCCGGTATTAACCTGAGTTATTCGTCTTCTTTCTTCACCGGCGATTGTTTTTTTGCTTTACGTCGTTTCCACCACCAGCGGATAATCATCACTACCACAACCACCGGGATTAAAACAATAATGAGCAGAGGCAATATCAGGATAACCAGCCAGATTGTCAAATTGACCAGCCCTTGCAGAGCAACAACCAGAGTTTGCAGGGCCTCTTTGGCCACACCCTGTGGTTCCCACCCGGCCACACTGACGGGTTGGTACAACACGTCAGGGATGAGTTCGATACTGATGGTAGATAGCGCCGCCTGATTGGTCAGATAACGCAATCGCCCTTCGATTTGCTCGATTTGGCCGCGGATATTGGTCAATTCGCGGTACACTTCCAAAATATCATTGGTGCTGCCGGTGCGCTTGCGCTCGTCGAGTAATTCCTGCAAGGCCTTTTCGGTGTATTCCAAATTGGTCTTGCGAGCCTGCAAATCGGTATACTCTTCGGTGACATCTTGGGTATTGGAGCTCTCCCGTTCCACCCGAATGGCCAGGCCGCGTAAATCGACCAGCATTTCCTGGTAAAGCTCCGCCGGAAACCGAATGGTAATGCTACCGCGCGGTACATCGCCGGATTGGTAAATGTTTGAGCCGGAAACGTAACCACCTTTTTCCTCGACCAGTTGGGTGATGGCGGCAATGGCCTCCCGCGTATCTTTGACTACCAGGGCCATATCGCCAGTGTAAATAATTACCCGCGTTTGGGTTTGGGCCTGGGCGGTGGCATTGGCCAGAGCAGCATTAATGGCCGCACTACCATCATAACCTGCGCCGCCTGAATCGGCGGCATACTCCACTTCTACCTCACTGACCACAACTTCTTGGGCTTGCGGTGGCGGGGCCATTGCTGGCGCATTGGCCACAGAGTCGTATACCGGCGTAGACGCTCTCATTGCCCCACACGCAACGGTTAAGCCGGGGAGAATGACCAAAATCAACAAGCGTCTTGACCAGCGCAGACAAGGGCAAAAAAAGTTGGTTAAAATCTTCATGTTTTCCTCCAAACAACAAACTTCCCCCTACTCTAGGGTGAAAGTTTGCCATTTCTACCAGCCAAAGGCTAATCGCTTCCAAAGACGTTCGGGAAAATCGTAGCCTTTTAGTTTTTCCTGGGTAACGCTCACCGGGTAGCTGATGCGGCGGTGTTCAAAGGTGTTGGCCTCAACATCCAGAATGCCGTAGGCGGCTCTGGCATCGCCATCGCGGGGCTGGCCCACACTGCCAGGATTAATGATCAAACGTCGCTTACCCAATTGCAGAATACCGTTATTGTATTCGGGCACCACGGCCTCGCACATGTCACCAGGGTCTTCGGCCTCTTTAAAAATAATGGGGCTGTGGGTGTGTCCAACAAAACAGTACGGGGTGTTAAATTGTTTAAAGTTTGGTTGGGCCACGGTGGGATAGAGAATATACTCCCAAATCGGGTGGCGGGGACTGCCGTGAACCAAGGTATATAGATTCTCCTCAATCGAGGCTACGGGCAGATTATTGAGATAGTCACGTACATTATCGGTCAACTGGTCTCTGGTCCACAGAGTGGCAAAACGGGCATCAGGGTTAAAATCATCCACATCAAGTTTGCCTAAAACGGCCCAATCGTGGTTGCCAGCAATACAAAGATGGTCCAGGGTCAGCAATAGTTCGACGCACTCATTCGGGTCGGGCCCATAACCGACCATATCACCCAGACACCAGACTTTGTCGTATGACCCCTCCGCGTCCTTTAAAACTGTTTCAAAAGCAGCCAAGTTCGCGTGAATGTCGGAAATGAGGAGATAGCGCATCCAAAACCTCTTTTATTGATATGCTTTGGTTAAATAATACCATACTTCACCCAATTCTGCCAAAGGCTTTGTCCCTCTCTAACAATGAGGGTATAATGCCCAACAAAGGACGCAACCATGTCGCCCATCTTTGGACAAGACACCCTCGACTTTATCAGCCATAGTGAAACCCAAACTCGCCGTCTGGGTGCTCGTCTGGCAAAATTTTTACAACCCGGCGATGTGCTGGCCCTGATGGGCGAGTTGGGCAGCGGCAAGACCCGTTGGGTGCAGGGCGTATGCCAGGGTTTGGACGTGAGCGAGCCGGTGAACTCACCAACATTCACCCTGGTCAATGAGTATCAAGGGCGGTTACCTGTTTTTCATATTGACCTGTATCGAATTGCCACTTCTGCCGAAGTGCTGACATTTGGTCTGGAAGATTATCTCTATGGCTCCGGCGTTGCCCTGATTGAATGGGCCGACCGGGCCGAGGCGTTTCTGCCCGACGATTACCTGACCGTGGCCCTTTATCACCTGGAACAAACTAAACGACGTATTGTTTTGCGCTCTCACAGCCAGCGTTCTATTTCGTTATTGGCCGAGTTTAAAGCAGCGGCATTTGCCCAACAACACCCATCATAACTTTGAGGAACCCGGAATCCAATAGCCCAAAAGAACTGTGTTTGAAATGATTCTTGCCATAGATACTGCTACCCAATATGCCGGTTTGGCCCTCTACCAGCCAGATACTGTTTTTGCCGAAGAAACCTGGTTTTCGGGCCGCAATCACACCGTTGAACTGATGCCGCGAATTGAACGGATGTTAAAATTGGCCAACCTGAAAGTGCAGGATTTGACCGCGTTGGCGGTCTCGTTGGGGCCAGGGTCTTTTACCGGCTTGCGAATTGGCCTGGCCGCAGCCAAGGGCATGGCCCTGCCCCATAAGTTGCCGGTGGTGGGCGTGCCAACCCTCGAAATCGTGGCTTATCCGTTTCGATCCAGCAGCCTGCCGGTGTGGGCTATTGCCCAGGCCGGACGAGGCCGGATTCTGGCCGCCTGTTTTGGCCGGGTTGATGGTGATTGGCAGGTCCTCGATGAACCGGGCTTGACCAGTTTTGCCGACCTGGCCCGGAAGATCGACACCCCGGCTCTGTGTGTCGGCGAGATTGACCAGGAAGCAACCCAGATTTTACGCCGCAACTCTCAGCACAAAGCCAGAGTGGTTTCGCCCGCGGCCCGGGTGCGGCGAGCCAGCTACCTGGCCGAAATTGCTGCCGTCCGCCTGGAGGCCGGTGTTAGAGACGATCCCGATACCCTGGCCCCGATCTATTTGTCGTCACCGTGAGTTACCGGCCATGAGCCATAAAATCTTGCCCTTTCACCTTGAGCCGATGAAATCGGGCGACATTCCTCAAGTTGTTAACCTTGAACAGATCTCCTTTAGCCGGCACTGGTCACCCAGAGATTATTATTACGAGCTTCAACAAAACTATTTAGCTCATTACTTTGTCCTGCGCACCTCCTTACCCCCGGCTAAACAACCAACTGACCAACCCCTTACTCTCGTCGGAACGGGCGGCTTCTGGTTGATGGCTGGCGAAGCCCATCTCAGCACTCTGGCCATTCACCCTGCCTGGCGTCGGTTGGGATTGGGCGAGTGGTTGTTGATGGCCTTGTTAGAAAAAGCCCAAACTCTGGGGGCCACGGTCGTCACGCTCGAAGTGCGTCCTTCTAACCAGGCGGCCATCTTGTTGTACCAAAAATATGCCTTTCAAGAAGTCGGGCGACGTCCGCATTATTACCACGATACCGGCGAAGATGCCCTTATTTTTACCACACCCCCGTTGATTTCGCCCGACTATCAGACAATGCTGGGCCAACGCAAGGCCGCGCTTAACCTACGTTTTCTCTACCGTACACTTTTAATGAAAGGGTAAAGATTTAAGAAACGGCTACCACTCGAGGTATACTCAATTTTCACCAAAAAAAGG
>JAFGNV010000168.1 GCA_016926805.1 Anaerolineae bacterium | reverse complement strand
GTGATGAGATGTTTTTATTTTGCCCCCACCCCTGGCCCCTCCCCCAATTTGGGGGAGGGGAAAAAGGGGGGATGGGCAAAAGTAGGGGTGTATCACTTACAATGTGACCACCACCCCCCTCGCATCCTCGAGAGTTTGTCTCAACCTGGGACGACGGATATCAGCCAACCTCAAGGTCGAGAGTGTTGACATCATTCAACTCTTCAAAGGCTTTCATCATCCGGGCCACAAAGGCATCCTCGCCCCCACGCAACCAGGCCCGGGGATCATATCTTTTCTTGTTGGGCTTGTCTGGCCCTTCGGGATTACCAATCTGACCTTGCAGGTAATCTTTATATTCCTTGTAATAACCGTGCACGCCGTCCCAGAAGGCCCACTGCAAGTCGGTATCAATATTCATCTTGACCACGCCGTAGGAAATGGCTTCGCGGATTTCTTCGGCGCTGGAACCGGAGCCGCCATGAAATACAAAGCTGACGGGCTTGGGGCCGGTGTTGAATTTTTGTTGGACGTAGTTGTTGGAGTTGAGCAAGATTTTTGGGGTCAGGTGAACGTTGCCGGGTTTGTACACCCCGTGGACGTTGCCAAAAGCGGCCGCAATAGTGAACCTGTTACTCACCTTCATCAACTCCTCGTAGGCGTACGCCACTTCTTCCGGTTGGGTATAGAGGCGGGCGCTGTCGATGCCGCTGTGGTCTACTCCATCCTCTTCGCCGCCGGTCACGCCCAGTTCAATTTCCAGGGTCATGTTGAGCTTGCTCATGCGTTCCAGATAGCGCTTGGAGGTTTCGATGTTTTCTTTGATGGGTTCTTCAGATAGGTCGAGCATGTGCATACTATACAGCGGTATGCCGTGTACTTTGTAGAATTCTTCCCCGGCGTCCAGCAAACCGTCAACCCAGGGCAGTAGTTTGCGGGCGGCATGGTCGGTGTGCAGGAGCACACGCGCCCCGTAGAGCGCAGCCACTTCATGCACGTGATGCGCTCCAGAAATACCACCAGCGATACCGGCTTTTTGATTTTCGTTGCCCATCCCCTTGCCGGCAAAGAAAACAGCGCCGCCGTTGGAAAACTGCATAATAACGGGCGCATTGGCCTTTACCGCCGATTCCAACACCGAGTTAACGCTGTTAGTCCCCACCACATTAGCGGCAGGCAGCGCAAATTCGTTTTTCTTCGCAATGGCGAAGAGTTCCTGAACCTTGTCGCCAGTGACAACCCCTGGCGCAAGTATGTCTTTAAGTTTTGCCATGTCAATGTCTCCTGAATGATTTGATTTTTTAAAGTTAGCCAACATTTAAAAATAGAGGAAGTGGTTGGCCTGCCAGATTCCTCTATTTTATATCCACAGCCCAACCTGCTAATGAAGTTGGTAACTTCATTGCGGTATGAAGACCCTAAAGGTGTGCGAATCACGGATTGGCCTGAGACCTTTAGGGTCTGAATAGCTGAGTTCAGACCCAATTTAGAGCCAAGGGTCAGGCGGCGGTAATACTCTTGTCAAGATAAACATCCTGGATGTGGTTCAGTAGTCTCACGCCTTCAGCCATCGGGCGCTGAAAGGCCTTGCGGCCGGAAATCAGGCCCGTGCCGCCGCCGCGTTTGTTGACCACCGCCGTGTAAACCGCTTCGGCAAAGTCGTCTTCGCCGGAAGGGCCGCCCGAGTTGATCAGGCTGACCCGGCCCATGTAATTGTTGGCCACCTGCCAGCGGACCATGTCAATGGGATGGTCGGTGCAGAGGTTGTACATGTTGGCGTGGGCTTTACCAAATTTAATGGCTTTAAAGGCTTGGTTGGTGGTGGGCAGCTTTTGTTTGATGATGTCGGCCTCAATAGTCACCCCCAGATGATTGGCCTGGCCGGTGGCATCAGCGGCCACGTGATAATCTACGCCATCTTTCTTAAAATCGGAATTGCGCAGATAACACCACAACACCGTCGCCATGCCCAATTCGTGGGCGTAGGCAAAGGCTTCACTTACTTCCACAATCTGGCGACTCGACTCTGGCGAGCCATAATAAATGGTTGCGCCCACCGCAACGGCCCCCAGGTCCCAGGCTTGTTTGACCCCCGCAAACATCACCTGATCATATTTCACCGGATAAGTCAGCAGCTCATTATGGTTGATTTTTACCAGGAAGGGAATTTTGTGGGCATACATTCGAGAAACTGACCCCAGGACTCCCAACGTCGAAGCGACGGCGTTGCAGCCGCCTTCTATGGCCAGTTTGACAATATTGGCGGGGTCAAAATATTCCGGGTTTGGAGTAAACGAAGCCCCAGCCGTATGCTCAATCCCCTGGTCAACCGGCAGGATAGACAGATGCCCCGTCCCTCCCAACCGCCCCTGGTTGAAGATGGCCTGCAAGCTGCGTAATACTTGCGGGTTGCGATCCGATTGCGACCAGATGCGGTCAACAAAATCAGGGCCGGGGCCGTGAATAGACTCTTTAGGTATCCCTTTACAAACGTGGCTTAATAAATCATCGGCCTTATCGCCAAGTAGTTTAACAATATCGGTTGCCATAATTGAACCTTCCTTTCAGCAACAATTGATAGACATTATTAAAAATAGGTGATAGAAAAATCTTAAAATTTAGATCGTTACAGGGTTAACCCTGTAACGAGTATTCCGCCGACTTAAGTCGGCATAGGATGGGGTACGGATATGTATCTGTAACCATCAGAAATAGGTAATAGAAGAATCTTAAAATTCTGTAATGGTCAAGAAGTTATTGAACAGGCAAAACAACAACCGATTAGGGCCTCAGGGTATTCACCCGGTCGGGGTGGGTAGCTTCATAGGCGTCCACCGCGGCAGCGTGGCTTTGCAGGTAGCCAAGCTGATCCACGCCGTTGAGAATGCAAGTCTTGCTGAAGTTGTCAAGCGGAAAGCCCACCTGGCGGCCATCGGGCAAGATCAGCTTTTGCCGTTCCAGGTCTATAGTTACCTGGGTGTTTGGCTCCTCTTCCACCAAACTCTGCAACTGCCAATGCGTCTGTTTATCCACAATCACCGGCAGCAGGCCCAACTTGAGTGAATTATTGCGAAAAATATCAGCAAAACTGGTCGAGATTACCGCCCGGAAGCCGTAGCCCATAATGGCCCAGGGTGCGTGTTCCCGGCTGGAACCGCAGCCAAAATTATCGCCTGCTACCAGGATTTGGGCTTTGTGGCCCTGAGCGGTGTTTAAGACGAAGTCTTTTTTAGGCGTGCCATCGGCGTTATAGCGCCAATCACAAAAGAGGGCGTCGCCCAAACCCTGTTTGTCCGTAACTTTCAAAAATCGGGCCGGAATGATCTGGTCGGTGTCGATGTTCTCGGTGGGTATAACAACCATGGTGGCGGTGAGTCTGGTGAATTTTTCCATCTTTTTCTATCCTCGTAAAACGTGACACTTGGCACGTGACATTTACAACATCGTTCTCACGTCGGCGATTTCACCCATTACAGCGGCCGCTACCGCCGTCAACGGGCTGGCCAGAAACGTCCGTCCCCCTTTGCCTTGACGCCCCTCAAAGTTGCGGTTGCTGGTGCTCACCGCGTACTGCCCCGGTTGCAACTCGTCGCCGTTCATGGCAATGCACATCGAGCAGCCGGACTCGCGCCACTCGGCTCCAGCCTCTTTGAAGATTTGGTCCAGACCTTCGGTTTCGGCCTGCTGTTTCACCTGCTGCGAGCCGGGGACCACCATCATCCGCACGTGTGGACTCACCGTGCGGCCTTTGATGAGCGACGCCGCCACCCGCAAATCGGTGAGGCGAGAGTTGGTGCAACTCCCCAAAAAGACCACATCGATCTTTTTGCCCAGTAGTTGCTGGCCGGGCTGCAAGTCCATATAAGCCAACGCTTTTTCCAGGGTCTGCCGCTCACTGACGTCCTTGATCGTCATCGGGTCGGGAATGGCGTTGGAGATGGGCATGCCCATGCCGGGATTGGTGCCGTAGGTAATCATCGGTTCCAGGGCATTGGCGTTGATGGTGATTTCTTGGTCAAACGTGGCGCCCTCATCGGTGGGCAGGGTGCGCCAGTGAACCAGGGCTTGCTCCCAGGCTTCAGCCTGGGGCGCGTGCGGGCGCCCGGCGATGTAGGCAAAGGTGGTCTCATCCGGGGCAACCATTCCGGCCCTGGCCCCCCCTTCAATAGACATGTTACAGATGGTCATTCGTTCTTCCATCGACAGGCTGCGGATGGCGCTGCCCCTATATTCAAACACGTGGCCGGTGCCGCCGCCAATGCCGATGCGCGAGATAAGGTTGAGGATAATGTCTTTGGCCGAAACGCCCCGGCTTAAAGTTCCCTCCACCTTTACCGCGTAGGTTTTGGGTTTGACTTGCAACAGGCATTGGGTGGCCAACACGTGTTCGATCTCGCTGGTGCCAACGCCAAAAGCCAGCGCACCAAAAGCACCGTGGGTGCTGGTGTGGCTATCGCCGCAGACAATGGTCATCCCCGGTTGGGTCAGGCCCAACTCCGGCCCAATCACGTGGACAATGCCTCGGTTGGGGCTGTGTATCCCGTGCAGGGGAATGCCAAATTCGGCGCAGTTCTTTTCCAGTTGGCTAATCTGGCGAATGACCAATTCATCGGAAATAGGAATGTCCGGCGGGGTGGTGGGAATGCCGTGGTCCATAGTGGCCACGGTTTTATCTGGACGGCGCACCCTGAGACCCTTCTCGCGCAAGCCGGTAAACGCCTGGGGCGAGGTAACCTCGTGCACCAGGTGCAGGTCGATGTAAAGCACCGCCGGGTTGCCGGGTTCGGCGACCACCACGTGGTTAGCCCAGATTTTTTCAAAGAGGGTTTGGGGACGTCCGTTGGTTGACATCGATGGTTCTACCTCTATTTAACCATCAAGGTATAGCAAGGGCGAAGCCTATCGGATAGCAGAATCGCTCCGGCTTGCTTCGCCCTTGAATGTCGTTGATGATGATTTGGTTTATGAGAATAAGTTTAGCACAGGCTTGGAAATTAGGCTAATGGGGCAGGGGATGTTGGGCAATAGAAAGTGGGGAGTACGGAGTGGGGGATTAACTGTTCATTTCCGCAGCCAGAATGTTGGTTAATTCAGTCTCGGTAAGTACAATCGGGTTGCCCTTCATGCTGCTGGCTTTTTGAGCTTTGGCTACCGCAGTTGGGACGTCATCGCCGGTAAACCCATAATCGGCCAAAGGCGGCACCTGCAAATCCCGGCACAATTCTTGAACCCAGGCCACGCCGTCGGCAGCCGTGGCCGTAGTTTTGCCGGTGAGCAGTCGAGCGACTTCGCCGTACCGGCCCAGGGCGGGCGAACCGGGCGCGCGGGCATGCAAAGCGCGCACGTTGGCTGCCATCACATGGGGCAAGAGCCGGGCGCAAATCACGCCGTGGGGGGCCGGAAACATTCCTCCCAACGGACCGGCAAAACCGTGCACCGCGCCCAAACTGGCATTGGCCAGGGCCAGGCCACCGCATAGACTGGTGACGCACATATCCTCCCGGCTGGCCATGTCACGACCATCCTCATAAGCCCGCCGTAACGAGCGGGCGGCCCGTTGCACCCCCTCACGGCAAATCGCGTCGGTAAGGGGATTGGGAGCATTGCACACGTAAGGCTCCATCACCTGGGTCAACGCATCCAGGCCGGTGCTGGCCGTAACCGATGGCGGCATGGAGCAGGTCAGTTCTGGATCAATAACCACCAGGCGGGGCAGCATCAACGGGCTGCGCAGGCTCACTTTAACCTGGTGCTCCGGCGAGGCCAGCACCGCATTGCGGGTGACCTCGGTGCCGGTACCGGCCGTGGTCGGGATGGCAAGGTAGGGCGCAGGGGCCCGGGTAAGCGGCTGTCCCCGGCCAATCACTTCCAGGTAGTCGAACAAATCGCCGCGATTGGCCAGCAAGGCAGCAACGGCCTTGCCCGTATCCAGCACGCTGCCCCCGCCCAAACCAATTACCAGATCACAGCCTGCTTCACGGGCTTGCTCGACTCCCGCCAGAACCAGGGTGGTCGTGGGTTCGCCGGAAACATTGAAGGTGGTGAGGGTGATGTTTTGTTGGTTTAATTGGTCCAATAGCGGCCCGGCCCGCTTGGCGGTGCTGCCGATAACGACAAAGGCGCGTTGGCCCATCCCGGCGGCCAGGGGCGCAACCTGGCGCAGGGCGCCCGGGCCAAAAATGATGCGGGCAGCAGTGGCAAATTCAAATTGCATGGTTACCACCCATCATCACCGGGATAGAGATTGGTATACTTGACGCTACTGCGCGGTTCGGCCATCATCGGCGCAACCGTGTCGCGCCATTTCTGGTAGTGAGCAGTTTCTTTGTGGCGGGCCGGGTCTTCCGCCGTGCGGTAAACTTCGACCAGGACAAAGCGGTACACCCCTCGGGAACCGTTGACAATTCAGCCCCACCCATTTTGACATAACCGAAGCGGCTCGTATGATGTGACCCATCCCATGC
>JAFGNV010000167.1 GCA_016926805.1 Anaerolineae bacterium | reverse complement strand
GCCAGTTGATTGGACCGGGTGTGTCTAACTGTACTGGGTTTGCTTTTTCGTTTGGCCATCATCACATCTTAGCTGATGGCTACCTTAACGCAAATTATTCGGTTGTTAACGTTCAAACGTCAATTTGACTTTTTCTACCAATGCTTAACTTGTGACCAATGCCCTTACGCAAATACGCCTTACGCCATACAAACGTTTCCGGTTTTGTTTGATAGGATCATGAACTTTGCCACCGCCTCTTGCGCTGTGCCGCCGATTGCTCGGCGATTTTGGCAAAAGGTTTGAGTTTCCCGGGGAAGGAAATTGGGGGGATAATTCGGGGTGTGGTAACCCAGCAGGCACCCGCCGAAAATTTCGATAAACCTGCACCTCGTCACCCGGCGTCTTCGGAAGGATAAGGGGTGAGGGGGAAAGAATGTTTTCCGCCTTCATCCCTTCGAAAGCTCAGGACAGGCCTTTTGCCTTCATCCTTTTTAGAGCCGGGTCTGGCGCTTATTATCCCCGTGGTCTTTTATGGCTTCTTCACGATTAGTGGACCTCCCGGCCACGCCTTGCGATTTAATGAGGTTATACGTATAATAACCGAGAAATCACACAGCGTCAATAGATTTAACTGATGGTTGGTGGAAAAATTAATTACTATTGATAGGTTTTAAAAGCTTACCGGAAAATCAGGGGTAAATTCTACAATTTGTAGAACTTTTGCTGTATCTTCTCAATAAATAGGGGGAATTCATATATTTACCCGGTAGGGACAGAATAATATTCTGTCCCTACCCCAAAATATTGAGAAGATGCCTTTTGCTTACTAGGAGGCCATAATGACCGATTCTGAATTTGGCGCCCGCCTCAAACAATTGCGCGTGGCTAAGGCCCAAAAATTGGAGCGACGTAAAATTCCTCAGCGAGAAGTGGCCGAAAAATTGAACGTAACCCCTGGCGCGTATGCCAGCTGGGAATCCGGGCGAACCCGGCCGGACATCAACCTGCTACCGGCCATTGCCGACTATTTTGAAGTCAGCATCGACTTTCTGCTCCTTCATTCCACCGACGCCCCAACAAGCTTGGCATTTGAACCCGTACCGTCCAAAACCAATCAGGTGTGGTCGCTGCGGCGGCAGGCGCAAACCGACGGCGAACGCGTTGGGGTTGAAATCTGGCAGCGGCTGCTGAACGGCGAGAGTTTACAAAAAATCGCTTCAGCCCTCAAAATCCACGCCCAGGCCGAACTGGAGCGGCACCTGCGCGACGTGATTTACACCGACATCATCCGCATCGATCACCTTCCCCAAAACACCGAACTGGCCCGGCAGGTTCAACAAACTTTTGGCCTGAGAGAAGTCATTGTGGTGCCGGTGCTGGCAGCCGGCCCGCACTTTATCCGCAACATCTTTCTGGGAGAGGCGGCGCGGGAATATTTCAAGAACCACGTATTTGAGGGGATGAAGGTCGGCCTGGCCGGGGGATATTCGGTCAGCCGGATGGTCTACTCGCTGCGGCGCGGGGAGTGTCGCTCCATTGAGGTTTATCCCCTGGCCATCAGCCCGGTCATTGAGGCGATTGGGATTGACGCCAACAGCCTGGTGGGCGCACTGGCTTACCGGCACGAAGGATACAACGTGCAAGGCTACACCCTGCAATACGCCAGTCCCCTGGACTGGAAGCATACCGCCAACATCCGGCAGTTTGCGCCCACGTTGCGTATCCTGGCCAAAGCTAAAAGCGTAGACATCGCCTTTATGGGGCTGGGGGTGGTGGGCCGCCGCCGCTCGCCCATAGATTTGCTGGGGGATTTGGTCGATACGCTCACGCCGGGCCTGGACATGATGCGCGACCGGGGGGCGGTCGGCGACATCCTGTATCACCTGGTCGATGCCAGGGGACGCCCCGTTGTGCCGGAAATCAGTAACCTGATTTGCTCCATCGAGTTGCCGGATTTGCAGGAAATGGTGCAATTGGGCGTGCCGGTCATCGCCATTGCCTCGCGCAGCGAAAAACGGGATATTGCCCGGGCGGCGATCCAGGCAGGATATGCCAACGTGTTGATTATTGACGACAAACTGGCGCAAGCTTTGCTGGAATCGTAGGCGCCGGCTGCCGCTACGCTGCGCCCGTTACCAACTCCTTTAACCGCGCTACAACTGTATCGATGTCCAGGTTATCCGTATCGATAATTACGGCATCTTCAGCCGGGACCAGGGGCGAAATCGGTTTTTCAATATCCTGTTTATCCCGTTCCTGGATGGCCGCCAGAATTTCTTGGTAACCGGCGTTTTGCCCCTGGGCCTGGCTATCACGATAGCGCCGCCGGGCGCGTTCCTCGGCAGAGGCCCGCAGAAATACCTTCAAATCGGCGTCCGGCAGCACCACCGTGCCAATGTCCCGGCCCACCATCACCACCCGGCCAGCCGACGCAATCCGGCGTTGTTGGGCGGTGAGCGCCGCCCGCACCCGGGGATACGACGAAACCAGCGAGACGTATTTCTCCACCGCCGGGCTGCGAATGGCCCAGGTGACATCCCGGCCGTCGGCCAAAACGGTATATTGCCGGCCGTCGTTGGGGCCGTCCGGCAGCACGTCAATGGTCAAGGTCTCCGCCAACTGGGAAACTTGTTCAACGTTGTTCGCCTCAAGCCGGCGATCCAGCGCGGCCCAGGTTACGGCCCGGTACATCACGCCGGTATCAAAATACAAATAGCCCAACGATTGGGCCAGCAACGCGCCCACGGTGCTTTTCCCCGAGGCCGCCGCGCCGTCAATGGTAATGATCACCCTTTACCCTTTACCTTCTGAGCAGTCACATACCAGTTGTGCGGCATATCGGGCATATTGACCGGGATAACCGGAAACGGCCAGCGACCATAATTTGCATCATCTGCCCCGGCCTGGGTCAATGTGGCTTGCCAACCACGAATGTCCAGAAACTCCACTGGATCATCCATTGTGCCAATCCACGGTGCGCCAGCATCGGCCTGCATTTCAATCCATTTCTGCGTTAGAGGGGAGGTTAGCATCGCGCTGTTCATGATATCAAAACCCAACCAACTCCCCCGTGCAGTCAAGCTCGTTACCTCGTCAAGGATGCGGGTAAGGTTCTCATTAGAGAGATAAAAGAGAAAGCCCTCAAGTAGCCAGACTGAGCTGCAGTGTGGATCAAAGCCGCACTTGAGGAGTGCTTCTTTCCAGGAAGCAGTTAGATCCACGCCAATTGCCTGCCGCTCGCAATTCGGATGGTCGCCGGGTCGGAGAAGTTGGTCTTTATACGCCAGCATCGAAGCTTGATCCAACTCAAAGAGCCGGGTTTGTTCAGGCCAACTAAGCCGAAAGGCCCGCGTATCCAGTCCTGCCGCCATCAACACTACTTGCCGAACCTTTTCCTGGCTGGTGATACGTTGTAAGAAATCATCGAAATAGCGGGTACGAATGATTATCGGAATCACGCTATCCGGTGGCCGATGCTCCATCCACGCCTCGCCCTCTTGCCCCGCCAGAGCAGCAGCCCAAGGATCATTAAACAGGCAACCCTCTCGCTGACTTTCCAGCGCCCGTACGCTTGCCGTCCAACGGGCGGTAAAGCCCAGTAAATCATTAGATATGGTCATTCCCATTATTTCTTATATCTCCTTGCCCGTTTTCAAAAAACGGTGATCCTCTCCTTATCACCCAACATGCGGCTTTTTTGCCTTCACTCTACAGCCTCTGGCAGCCCGCGCAGTAGTAGATACTGCCGCCCAGGTAAGGTTCTTTGCAGATGCTCGTTCCACAGGCCGGGCAGGGCTGACCCACCGTGTTTTTGCTCAGCACGGTCTGGTAGCCACCGGGACGGCCAAAGAGATCGCGTTCGGTATCCCGCCCGCCCTGGGCCGTCATTTCAGCCAGCACGCGCTTCACCGCCGTAAACATGGCCTGGATGGCCTGCTCTGATAACTCGCCCATCTTCTGCCTGGGGTGGATGCGCGCCGTCCAGAGGATGTCTTGCAGCACCCCGTTGCCCAGCCCGGGGATACGCTGCTCTGTGGCCAGAAATGCTTTGGCCGATAGTTTGGGTGTCTCGACATCAAAGAGCGTATCAAAGTAAACCCGGTCAAAAGCGGGGGTCAGCGGGGAGGGCCTTGTTTTGGCAAGGTCATAGTCGGGAAGGCCGCCCTTTTCCCCTGCCCGGAAGCAAAAGAACCCGCCCCACATCTGGGCGCTCGAACTGATCGCCGTTCCATCCGCAAACTCCAAGAGGAGCTGGTGCTTTTTAGGGCGCTTCTCGCCCTGAAGGTGGTAACGAATCGGCGCGCTGACAGATAGCACCATGTCCCCAGCCTCGAACTCAATATTCCCACCAACCCCGGTTCCCCTTCCGATCACCTTGCCTGCGAGCCGGTCGTTGTATTCCGCCGGATCGCCCGTGTACCAGGCAAATTTGTGCGACGACGCGTTGGCCACCGCGGCCGCAATCCGCTTGCCGCCCACGGTTTCCGTAATCTGCCGGGCAATCACAACGGCTTCAGGCAGCTCAATCATGGGTCAATCCTCCTATCTTTCTTGATCATTGGTTTTTCTTGGCAATGGGTTTTTTGTCGCTTTACCAGATTGGCTGCCGCCACAATTAATCCACCTAGAAAATTATGACTTTGCTTTCTTCTCGTCGAATGTTAATAAGATCAGATATCAACCTATAGAAATGGGTTCCTTCTTCTGTGAACAACGCTCTATTGAAGGCACCATCTTCGACAACTCTAATTAATCCCAAATTTCGGCAATACAACGAATTCCAATAAATCATATCAACTATTGATTTAGCGGTTAAAGAAGCATGTTTCTGTGTTAATTCCCGAAATATTGCAATAACGCTTTCTGGTAACTCTTTTTTGGGGTTACGGGGGATGAATTTTCCACGAAGTAGTACAAGATACTGGAGAAAAGTTATAAGTTGCATTATTAGCCGATTTATTGATGGTGAGGTACGAAGTTCAATAATTATATTCTGGCGTAAAATGCGCTTCTGAGGCTCTGACAAATCATAATATCTTCCGTTAGCTTCCCGATAAGGGAAATTTGTATAATCTCTAAATTTACATCCAGAAGTTGTTAGACTGACCACCCCTTGAGCGTTATCAATAATGGCCAGGCCCAGATATTGTGCATAATTGAGACGAGCGCGATAACTTGAATGGGTTTTCCAAGAAACACGATTGAACAATTCATCAATTGACAATTTATCAGATTTGACTTCTTTGAATTGAGCAAATATCTCGTTAAGCTGAGCAAACGACGCAATTGCCGACTGACGGATTTCTTCATGCTTTAACCCAAAGATTGCTTCATTCCGTTCTATAGTCTCAAGATATACTTGCTCAAGATATGCCAATTCATACTCCTTTATTTCATAATTTATTCCAACTGATTGCAATTGATTAGCGATTTGCTGTCGCCATTGTATAGATGAGTGAGAAGCCAATATAATTAACATAACATAATCTGGTGAGTAAATTACCCGGGCTGCTTCGTGATAACGAGCAACTTGTTCTACAACATGCTCAACTTTGGACTTGCTATTGACTGCGATTTCAAGTTCAGTGATATACTTTTTCCGTGAAGGATCAGCTAGAACAAAATCTATCTGACCCAAAAATCCCCAAGCAGCAATGTCCAAATATGCCGCGACCACTGTGGGTTGAAACCCAACTACAGACTCTAAGACCGGAGGATTTTCCAGGAATGCAAATTGTATTTGTCTCTCAAGAATAGACACTTTCAACTCTCTTTGTCAAGTTAATTTAGGTACGAAATTGCAGCCCATCATACCGCTCAATTGCGGGCAACAACCCTGGATCGGGTCGTTTGCGCTGCGAGCAGGCCATAATCAACAGGCGTCTCGATTCTCTAACCATTTTTTTGTTGTCCAATTATGCAAAGTCACCGTGAGGCATACAAATACCAATTAACCCCTTATCCGTAATCTGTTGATTGTAATTCACCAAAACAGTGTTCTTTTTTTTGGAACGCCGTTTTAATTTTACCACCTTTTCCCTACTCCGTCACCAATAATGGATTGAACCGGGTCTCGTAATCGTACACGTCCAGTCCCTCTTGCCGCTTCAGGAAATTCACCACAACGTAGGTCAGAGGAGTCACCACGGCCTCGTAGAGTGATTTGGCCAACCATTGGGTCACAATAGCCGAAACCAGGCCACCCAATGGAATTATACCGACAAAGGCGACGGTAATGAAAACCAGCGAGTCTAATCCCTGTCCCACCAGCGTCGAGCTAATGGTGCGCAGCCACAACCAGCGCCCCTGGGTGGCGATTTTCAATTTAGCCAACACAAATGCGTTGGAGAATTCGCCCGCCAGGTAAGCAATGAACGAAGCAAATAAGAGACGGGGGGTGGATCCCAAGATAATCTGGTAAGCCTCCTGTCCCTGCCAAAACGGCGCTGGCGGCAGGAGGCCGCCCAACCAGATGGCAACGACCGCAATCAAATTACATAAAAATCCCAGCCAGATGACCTGTCGCGCCTGGCGGTAGCCGTAAACCTCGGTTAGCACATCACCCACAATGTAACTGAGGGGGAAAATTATGACCGCCGCTGGCAAAATGAATCCGGCAATGCTCATCAATTTTACCGCAATGATGTTGGCGGTCATCAAACAGGTGACAAAGATGGCGGCTACCAACACAAACCACTTTGAGTAATAGCCGGTATTGGGCCGTGAATTTAACGGGGTTGTATTGAGGGGGGTATTCATTGAAGTCCTCCTGATCAAAAAAATCTGGCTCATGTTTGGAACAAGGGCAGGGTGTAATCTAGCCCTCACCCCTGCCCCTCTCCCAGGGGGCGAGGGGAAAAGCTACTCCCTCTCCCAAAGGGAGAGGGTTGGGGGGAGGGTGACTACGCTGATATTTTCTATTTGCGTTTGGACATTCGCCCTTGTGCTTGGCATGAGCCGAAAATTTATCTTCAATAATAGAGAAATCTGGAAGGGGGATATTGAGGAAAACCTCTCCCAACTGCATCCTCCCAAAACCTCCCTGGCTCGCTATACCTCAATTTGATCCAGGCCGAGTCATCGTTACGACGCCAGCGTGAACGGGTTAAAATTCGTTTCCCGGTCGTAATAGTCTTCCTGCTCGGTCTGCTTCAAAAAATTCACCGCGCGATAGGTCACGGGAGTGAGCACCACCTCGACGGCCACCTTGAAGATGTAATTGGCCACAATCAGGGTGAGGGCAATGGCCCAGGGAAATACCCCCAGAGCAGTGGCAATCACCACAAACAGCACCGTGTCAACCCCCTCGCCAACCAGGGTGCTGCCGATGGTACGGGTCCACAGCCAGCGGCCTTCGGTGGCCACTTTCATCTTGGCCAACACGTAACTGTTAGAAAACTCCCCGGCAAAATAGGCGGCCAGGCTGGCGATAATAATTCCCCCCGTGGCCACGCCGCCCAAAATCGCCTCGTAGGCGGCCTGCCCGGCGTAACCTTCCCAGGTGGTGTCGCCCGGCAGCAGGCCGATGATCCAGAACGTCAGCGACATCAACCCCGCCGAGAAGAAACCGGCCCAAATCACCCGCCGCGATTTTTTGTAGCCGTACACCTCGGTCAAAATGTCGCCAAAGATGTAGCTAATGGGGAACAACAGCGTCCCGGCGTCAAAGGCCAGGGGCAAGCCCAGGATACTCACCCCCCAGTCAATAATTTTGGCCGACGAAGCGATGTTGCTAATCAACAGCACCGCCACAAACAAGGCCACAATAAAATCGTAATATCTATAGCTGCGAGATGTCATCTTTATAAACCTCCTCAATAATATCCAAAGAGTATAACCGCCTTGCCGAGGCGGGCAAGTTTTGGCCTGACCAAAATGATGTTATAATGGGCGTCAATCATCTGGAGCAACCCGGGATGGCCTCAAAACTCAACTCGATGCGTATTTTGGATCAGCAAAACGTCAATTATCAGGTTCACGAGTTTCCCGACACCATTCACTCGGCGATGGGAATGGCCGACCAGTTGGGCCGTCCCTATGAGATGGTGTATAAAACGCTGGTGGTGTTGCCCGCCCAGGGTAGACCCATGCTGGTAATGATCGCCGGGCACCGGGAACTGGATTTAAAGAAACTGGCCCAGGCCACGGGGCAAAAAAAAGTGCGCATGGCGCCTCATAAAGAGGCCGAACGATTGACCGGCTTGCAGACCGGCGGCATCTCGGCGCTGGCCCTGCTTCACAAAAATTTCCCCGTCTATCTTGACCGGCCCGCCCTGGCTCTGGAACGAATCCTGGTAAGCGCGGGCCAACGAGGCCTCAACCTGGAACTGCCGGTGCCGGACTTGATCAGGGTGACCCAGGCTCAGGTGATCGAAGCGACTTAAAGCCAAGCTATGTAACCTGAACTCGATAATTCATTAATGTCATTTCGAACGGAGCGTAGCGGAGTGAGAAATCCCTCAAAACTGGTCTTGCAAGCATAGATTCGAGGGATTTCTCGTCGCTTTGCTCCTCGAAATGACATGTCTTGATCAATTATCGAGCTGAGGTGTGTATTATAATTATTTGCGCGATTCGCGTTATTCGCGATCTAAATCTGCCCGGTATCGAGTAGTTGTTCATTATTCATTGTTTCATTGTTTCATTGTTCATTGTCCATTGTTCATTGTCCATTGTTCATTGTCTCATTGACTTATGACCACTCCTGTTCGTCAGCAATATCTATCGATCAAAAAACAATATCCCGATGCCATCCTCTTCTTTCGCCTGGGCGATTTTTACGAAACCTTTGACGAGGACGCCAAACTCGTCTCCAGGGTCCTCGACATCGTGCTGACCTCGCGCAACGTGGCCAAGGGGCAGCGAGTGCCCCTGGCCGGCATTCCCTACCACGCTGCCGAGAATTACATCGCCCGGCTGATTAAGGCCGGTTACAAAGTGGCCATTTGCGAACAGGTGGGCGATCCAATCAAAGGTCTGATGCCGCGCGAAGTTCAGCGCGTGATTACCCCCGGCACGGTTGTTGAGTCGCCGCTGTTGACCGACAAGGAGAATAACTACCTGGCCGCGGTGGTGATTGACGGTGAGCGGGCCGGGGTGGCTTATCTCGACATCACCACCGGCGAGTTTGCCGCCACCCAATTGGAAGGCAAAGACATTGCGCGTTTGGTTTATAATGAGGTCACCCGGCTCAAACCGGCGGAAATCCTGACGCCCCCCTCAACCAATATTGAGCCGCTGCGCTCGCTAAACATCGCCTGCACCACTTATGAAGAATGGCGGTTCGACCACGATACGGCCCGGCAAGAATTACAGCGCCACTTTGAAGTGGCCACGCTGGCCGGGTTTGGTTTGAGCGGCAAATCGCTGGCCATCCGGGCCGCCGGGGCCGTTATTCAATACGTGGCCGACACCCAAAAACAGGCCCTCGCTCACCTCACCCGCTTAACCGTTTATACCACCGATCATTTTATGACCCTGGACGCTGCCACTCGCCGCAACCTGGAGCTGACCGAAACCCTTCGCACCGGCCGGGTCGAAGGCTCGTTACTGGGGGTGCTGGATAAAACCATCACCGCCATGGGCGGGCGTCTGTTGCGGGCCTGGCTGCACCAGCCCTTGCTAGATGTTGCCGCCCTTGATGCCCGGCTCGATACCGTGGAGACTTTTTGCGGCCATACCATTGCCCGGGGCGACCTGCGCAACCAGCTCAAAGAGGTGGCCGACCTGGAACGTCTGACCCATCGCGTCCACCAGGGAATAGCCCAACCCCGTGACCTGCTGGCTATTGGTCGCAGTTTGAAGGCTGTCCCTAATATTGAGCAAATTTTGGCCGATGCACCCTTTACTATGTCTGGTTCACCGTTCGGTTTTTCGATCGACCCGTGCGCCGACATCGCCCAACTCATTGACCAGGCCATTGTCGACGACCCGCCGGCCGTGGTTGCCAAAGGCGGCTTTATCCGCCCCGGTTTCTCCGCCGAACTGGACGGAATTATCAACAGCACCCGGAACGCCCGGGAGTGGGTGGCCAATCTGGAAAGCGTGGAACGGAAGCGAACGGGCATCAAAACGCTCAAGGTGGGTTTTAACAAAGTTTTTGGCTATTACCTTGAAGTAACGCATGCCAACAAAGACCAGGTGCCGGCCGATTACATTCGCAAACAAACCCTGGTCAACGCCGAGCGTTTCATCACCCCGGAACTCAAAGAGTACGAAAGCCTCATCCTCAACGCCGAAGAACGCCAACTTGAGGTGGAAACGCGGCTGTTCAAAGAAATCTGCAATCACCTGGCCGGGGCCGCGGAGCGGTTGTTGACAACGGCCCGGTCGCTGGCCTATCTGGACGTGGTCGCGGCCCTGGCCGAGGTGGCGTTGAAAAACAATTACACCCGTCCTGTTTTGCGTGACGATGACCGGCTGGAAATCGTCAATGGCCGCCACCCCGTGGTTGAAACCATGCCCCTGGTTGATCCCGACGGTTTGACCATCGCCTTTGTGCCCAATAACGTGTGTATGTCGGGCGAGGAACTCATCCACGTCATCACCGGCCCCAACATGAGCGGCAAATCCACCTTCTTGCGGCAGGTGGCGTTATGCGTGCTGATGGCCCAAATCGGTAGTTTTGTCCCGGCAGACTCAGCGCAAATTGGCCTGGTAGATCGCATTTTTACCCGCATTGGCGCGCAAGACGAGATTCACGCCGGGCAAAGTACCTTTATGGTGGAAATGGTCGAAACAGCCATCATCCTCTCCCAAAGCACCCACCGCAGCCTGCTGATCCTGGACGAAGTTGGTCGGGGCACCAGCACTTACGACGGTCTGGCCATTGCCCGGGCCGTGGTGGAGTACATTCACAACAACCCCAAAATCCGGGCCAAAACCCTGTTTGCCACCCATTATCACGAACTGACCGAGGTGGCCCAATACCTGCCCCACGTGCGCAATTACAACGTGGCCGTCACCGAGGAAGGCAACCGGGTGATTTTCCTCCACAAAATTGTCCCTGGCGCGGCGGATCGTTCTTACGGCATCCACGTGGCCCAAATAGCCGGGATTCCCAAAACCGTGATCGACCGGGCCAACGAAATTCTGGAAACCCTGGAAGATACCGTTGGCTTTAACGAGCGGCAAGAAAAAACCCGCCAGGTGATGGCGGGCGTGCAATTGTCGCTGTTTGGGCCGGAGACTCACCCGCTGATCGAGGAAATCAAAACGCTGGATGTCGACTCGCTTTCGCCGCTGGAAGCGTTGAATAAGTTGTACGAGTTGAAGCAACGGGCCAGTGAGTAATCCCCCCTTCCCTTCCCCCCACCACCAAAGAATTTGACGTACACCCAACAAAAGGTAAACTTGATTATCAAGCAAGTAAAAATTCAATGGGCGACCTTACCATCTATCCTCCACCAAACAGAGGAAAAAAATATGCCAGCCGACCAAATTCACATTAAAGATTTGCTGTTACGGACCATCATCGGCATCAACGAAGACGAGCGGCGTAACAAACAGGATGTCGTCATCAACATCACCCTTTACACCAATCACACTGCCGCCGCCTCGGACGATATTAAGTATACGGTTAACTATCGCACTATTACCAAACAAATCATCAACCTGGTTGAAAATTCTCACTTCTTCCTGGTTGAAAAAATGGCCCTGGAAATTGTAAAAATCTGTCTGGCCGACCCGCGGGTCGAGCGAGCGGTGGTGACCGTGGAGAAACCAGGCGCAGTCCGTTTTGCCCGTTCGGTAGGAGTTACGGTTGACCGCCAGCAGGGAGATACCTTAGCGTAGGAGGGCAGTATGGGTCATACCAACCTGGAGCATCTGGAAGACATTTTCCAATCTGATTCGGATCACTATCAACTGGAACCAGCCGACCGGCAGGCTATAGAACAAGCGGTGCGGACCATCTTGACCGGCATTGGCGAGGACCCCGACCGGCAGGGCTTGCGGCGCACCCCGGAACGGATCGCCAAAATGTACGAAGAACTGCTGTCCGGTTACCACACTGACCCGGTGCAACTCATCAACGAGGCCCTGTTTGACGTGGATTACCGGGAAATGGTCATTGTCAAAGATATCGATTTTTACAGCCTGTGCGAGCATCACTTACTGCCCTTTTTTGGCCGGGCGCACGTAGCCTACATTCCCCGGGGCAAGGTGGTTGGCTTGAGCAAAATTCCCCGCATTGTTGAGATGTTTGCCCGGCGCTTACAGGTGCAAGAACGAATGACCCAACAAATTGCCGATTTTATCGATGAGGTGCTGCATCCTTACGGCGTGGCCGTGGTTGTGGAAGGGGCGCACATGTGCAGTATGATGCGGGGGATAAAAAAAGCCAACGCCACCATGGTAACCAGCGCCATTTCTGGCGCGTTTGAAAAGGATTCCAAAACCCGGGCCGAGTTTATGGAACTTATTGGCCGGCGCCGGTTTGACGATTGACCATTTGAATGACCAAAATGTTTGATAAAGAAGAGCAGTTCCACCCCAAGAATCTTTCGTGGCTTCTTATTGGTCTCTGGTCGGTGCTGGTTGCTATCTTTGGATTTTTTTTCTGGAAGATATTTGGGTACGTGCGTCGCCTGTTCCACCAACCGCGATTATCACCAAGATTAACCCCGCCAGAAACTATAAACCATCAAAGCATCGAAACGAGAGCCTTACGCATTGCCTCGTCGAATCTGTTTGCCGGAATAGAGAAACGCCGCTTGCCCGATGGTCAAGAAAAATTTGTTCTATGCGCCGGGTCACGCAATTTTAGAGAACCCTGGGCCCGCGATTTTGGCTTTGCCAGTTTTGGCCTGGTGGAATTGAACGAATTCCAGGTAACTCGCGAAGGGCTGGAAGTGTTTTTGCTCAACCAACAACCCTCGGGCCAGTTTCCGGTAAAAGTTCACTCTACCAATGTGGTAGACCGTTATGTTCATTCCTTATTAAAAAAAGAACAGCCCGTCTATGCCCCGCTCAAACCAAAATATACCACCGCCCACAAAACCATTTCGCTGGACGGCAATGGCCTGCTGATTATTGCCGCCCTGAATTATGCATTTCGCGCCGACGACCGCGATTTTATCCAGGCTCATTGGGCGGATTTGAAACAAGGGGTCAATTGGCTGGAAAAACATGCCCTGGAAGCCGACGGGCTGCTCCACCAAAAAGCCTTTGCCGATTGGGCCGACAGCATTGCGCGAGAGGGTCGCGTGCTATACACCAACGTGCTGTATTGGAAAGCGCTGCACGCTCTGGCCGAGGCCGCCGCCGAATACAACTACCTTGAGGACCGCTACTATTTTGCGGCCAGAGCGCACTATGTCAAAAAATCTATCAACGACCATTTCTGGCGAGACGATTTGGGTTACTTTGTAACCAGCCAGATCTTTGATAATTTGAGCAGTAGTGGCAATTTGCTGGCCATTGCCTGGGAAATGACCAGCCCCGAGCAGGCCCACTCCATTCTGGACAAAATGAACGAGTTTGGTATGGCCAACCCCATCCCCACCCAGGTTGTTCATCGCCCTTACCCCAACAAATTCATCGCCATCGAAAATCGCCTGGGGGGAATCCCGCATTATCATACCCATGCTGCCTGGCTGTGGTTGGGGGCCTGGCATGTGATTGCCCTAGGCCGCACCAAACGCATGACCGAAGCCGAGATATTGCTCTACCGCATCTCCAAAGCCATTGTCAGAGACGGAACTGTACACGAAGTTTACGCCCCCGACGGTCACCACCTGTCCACCTTCTGGTACACCTCCGAGGCCCCGCTCACCTGGAGCGCGGGGATGGTTGTTTACGCCCATTACGTTTATCAACGGGCCTTGGGCCGGGTTAAGGAGAGGAGACTAAATGTCTAAACCGTGGCATATAGCTCATTTTACCAATACTTACCTGCCCGTCATCAACGGGGTGGTGCGTTCGGTGAGTACCTTCCGCCAGGCATTGACCGACCTGGGACACAACGTTTTTGTTTTTGCCCAGCATGCCAGCGACTATGAAGACGCCGAACCATTCATCTTTCGATACCCGGCCATTGACCTGCCCATAGCCCATAATTATCCCCTCACCATTCCTATCTCGCCATTTGTCGATAGGTTGCTGCCTGCGCTCAAACCCAACGTTATCCATAGCCACCATCCGGTTATGCTGGGCCGTACGGCAGCCAGCAAGGCCCAAGAATTGGGTTTACCGCTGGTTTTTACTTTCCACACCCGCTACCGTGAGTATAGCCATTATTTGTCGTTGAAACAGGATTGGGTAAAAAATGCTATCGATCGCTGGGTAGGCGAGTATCTGCAAAATTGCCAGCACATTGTGGTTCCCAGTGAAAGCATCCGGCAAATGTTGTTCGACGCGTATGGGGTCAAAGACCGGGTAACGGTCATTCCAACCGGCATTAACCTGGCCCCTTTTCAAACGGCCAAGGGCTCGGTGATCCGCCGCAAGCGAGGCTGGGGACGGGATAAGGTTTTGATTTCGGTGGGGCGGCTGGCCAAAGAAAAGAACTGGGAAACTCTGCTGGCCGCCGTGGCTCAGGTAATGAAAACTCATGCCGACGTGCGGCTGGTCATTATTGGCCAGGGTGACGAAGAGAAATCTCTGGAAAAGCTTACCCAAAAGATGGGGATTGCCCGGCGGGTTGAATTCAGCGGCCCCATTCCTTTTGACGAGATTCCATGTTATTTGAAAGCCGCCGATCTGTTCTGTTTTGCTTCGGTTACCGAAACACAGGGGCTGGTGACCATGGAAGCCCTGGCGGCTGGACTGCCGGTGGTAGCCGTTGATGCCAGTGGCACCCGCGACGTGATAGAACACGATGAAGAGGGACTATTAACCGACAATAATTGTGATGCCCTGGCCCGGGCCATCGAGCAGGTGCTCAACAACCCGGTGCTTCGGCAACGCTTCAAAGAGGCCGCCAAAAGAAAGGTAAAATATTTTGATGCATTGTACCAGGCTCGAAGATTAATGGATGTTTATCAACAGGCCGTCGAGGATAAAAAAGCAAAACAAACGGTGCACGTTGACAAACGAAAGAAGATTTTCAAGTTCATTATCGATGAGGAGCAATGGCAAAAGCTCCTGGGGGGCGTCAGAGAAAAAGTGCTTCTAAAAGGATAAAACTAAACGGTGTTGGATTATATCTCAATTGAGAAATTGAAAGTTAAGGCAAAAACCCACTACCAGCAGGCAAACACCTTCAGCCGGGGCGTCCTGGGAATTCTGGTTCGCACGTATCAAACCTTTAGCAAAGAAAATGCCTTTGAAGCGGCGGCGAGCATTGCTTATTACGCTCTTTTCTCGCTCTTCCCGCTCCTGCTCTTCCTGGTGACCATTGCCAGTTCTTTTTTGGAAAGTGAAGAGGTGGCGCAAAAGGTGCTTGAATTCACGGCCACTGCCTTGCCAACGGCCCAGGAGCTTGTCGCCGACAATATTGAGAAAATTCTGGCTCGACGCGGCGCCGTCAGGGTCTTTGCCATCATTGGGTTACTGTGGGCCGCCACAAGTGTTTTTGCCATCCTGACTCGCAACATCAACAAAGCCTGGCATACCGCCAGGCCACAGAATTTTTTCCAGGGGCGGTTAAGGGGCTTAATTATTGTGGCCATTTTAGCCGCGCTGGTAATCTTGTCACTAATATCAACCACTATCTTCAAATTGTTACCCACCCTTGATTTGGGAGGCGCATTGTGGGGAGATGTTTTGCTGTACGAAACCTATTCTTGGGTAATTGCCTCTCATCTGGTACCCTGGTTTTTTACCTTTGCCATGTGTTTTGGGTTGTATCATTGGATACCCAACACCAAAGTCGGTTGGCTGGATGCAATGGTGGGAGCGCTGGTAGCGGCCACTGCCGGGGAAATCACCAAACTCGGTTTTGCCTGGTATTTGCGAAGCGGTTTGGCCAGTTACGATCTGGTCTATGGTTCCCTGGCCACATTGATCGTTTTGATGTTATCTATTTACCTCGCCAGCCTGCTGCTCCTTCTGGGCGCTCATCTTAGCGCGGCCATCAGTCACCACCGCCAGCTGAAAAAACAAAATAGCCCTGATTAGCAGGGCCATCCTGAGGAGCAAAGTGAAAACCGGGCTAAGACTTTAAAGAATCCGGCCATCTTTGGCCTTGACAAAATATCCTTCACAGGCTTCCTGAATAAGTTTGGGGGACATGTGCAACGGCTCCCCCGAATATTCACACAAAACTTTGACCGCTTTCAAAATATCGCGAGGATGAACGGATTGCAGGGGTTTACCAGTGTTGCGATACCATTCATTGAGTAAGTAAAGGAAAGAAGCCCGGTCGATTTCGGGGAATCCTAAGACCTGGGCTTGATTGGCAAATATCTGGTAAAACATCTTTTCGTCGGGGCCAAATACGCCCACCTTAAGCTGAATACGTCGCAAGAACGCGCCATCAACCAGATCATCCGGGTCCAGGTTGGTGCTGAATACCAGTAATTGTTTGAAGGGGATTTCAAACGTTTGCCCGGAGGTAAGCCGCATAAAGTCGATTTCTGTTTCCAGCGGTACAATCCAACGGTTCAACAACTGAGAAGGGCTGATTTGTTGGCGACCAAAATCGTCAATCAGAAACATGCCGGTATTGGCCTTCATCTGTAATGGCGCTTCGTAAAATTTGGCAACTGGCTCATAACGCAAGTCCAGATGTTCCATCGTCAACTCGCCGCCAACCATTACCGAAGGTCGCTTAAATAATCCCCATCGTTTATCGGCGCTGCCCCGCTCTTCTTTACTGAGCTTGTGAATGAGGCTGTCGAAAATTTGAATAATCGCGCCGCCGACAGTTACCGCATAGGGTATCCAGACAGGATCGATACCTCCCAATAACCCGGCAATGGCTTCGGCAATGGTTGTTTTGCCATTACCCGGCGGGCCATATATAAAGATAGAGGTACCGGCATTGACCGCCGGGCCAATCTTGCGATCAAAATCTTGGGGCAAAATGAGATGATTCAAGGCCCGCTGAACGTCAGCCCGGCTCAATTTGTGTTGAGTTGCCTGCATCAAAACAGATTGACTATATTTTTCCAGTGGCACAGGCGCCGGGCCTACATACTGCGTACGCTCAAACGCCTCTTTAGCTCTGGCACTACCGGCATCCGTTAAGTTGTAAACATATCCTCGACGTCCCAGGCTGCCTACTGCTTTAGACACTTCCAGCAGGTGTTCCTGCTGCATCCAGGCCAGCAGATCGTCAATCAAGCGGTAGGGCAGTTTCACCACTTCCTCGGCATGGGTGGCCACAATTTCGCCCTCGTTATAGGCCAAGCGTAACAAAATATCCACCACCATGCCCTGGTTTATGTCCAAATCATCAAGGGAGGCCGGTGGGGCAATAATATCGGCAATGCCCTTGAACCGCTGAATTGAGGGGACATCCAAATTTATCAGCCCCGTAGTAGATGGCGATAGGTATGACTCCGCAATAACGCCAGAGTTACTCAGTTGCTTCAAGCTTCCAGGTGTCGAAACCATATCCCTCGCTCCAACCAAGCATGGGTTAATTCTTCGCTATCGGAAATAAAACGATATTAGAATATACTTGCAGGTGTAATTATACTAAAACCTTGTTGAATTGTCGAGGTCTGATCTTAAGGTAATTAGTACTAACCCGAAAAGAAAACCCCCCGAGTTTTGGTTGTTTTGGGGGCTACTAAGGAATGGTTCAATATAGGACCATGGATTAAATAACTTCCTCATTCTCGTTCCCCAACCGGGTTTGGGCCCAAATTGAATTTGGAAACGAGAATCTTAGGCAAGTTATTTAGTTTCCATTCCTAATAGAATCAGGGCTGGCAATCCTCTGAGGATTGCCAGCCTGAATATTTGCAAGACTCTATCCACCGGCACCAGGCTCTGTCGTTGGTTCAGTGGTCGGTTCAGCCGTTGGTTCAGTTGTCAGTTCGACCGTTGGTTCGGCGGTCGGCTCAGAAGTAGGTTCAACCGTTGGCGCCACAACCTCGGTGGTGGCTGGAACCTCTTCAGCCGAGGCGGGGACAAAAGCATCGGCAGAAACAACGCAGCGGAAACCGGTGCCATCGCTACGCAGCCGAGGCTCGTTGTTCTGCCGGAACGTCGAGCGCAGATGCGGCCCGATGTTATCCCACGACCCTCCCCGCACGACTTTGAAATAATCATTGAAGTCTTGGGCCTGCTCGTAAGAGTTGCCGGGATAACCTAAATAGGAACTCTCCGTCCATTCCCAGACATTTCCGGCCATATCCAGCGCGCCATACGGGCTGGCTCCGGCGGGAAAACTGCCTACCGGAGCCGTGTAGGGAAAACCGTCGTCAACATTGAGGTCACGACCGTCTTCATACGCGCAGCTGGCGCTGCAAAAATTCGCCGCCGTGGCCAGGTTGAACTCCGGCAATTGAAAAGCATTGCCCCAGGGGAAGACACGGTCGTTGGCTGCGCCCTTGGCCGCCTTTTCCCATTCGGCCTCAGTAGGCAACCGCCCGCCCGCCCATTCACAGTATGTTCTGGCATCTTGCCAACTGACCTGGACCACCGGATGATTGAGTTTGTCGTCAATTCCGGTTTCCGGCCCGCGCGGATGATAAAAAGTTGCGCCCTGGATTTGTTCGCCGCCGCTGGTACCATATCCCTCCAGCTCGGCTACGGTTTTGTAACCGGTCAGGTTAACAAAGTTACTGAATTGTTCGTTGGTTACTTCGGTCTGGTCAATATAAAAAGCGTCCACATAGACCGGATGCTGGGGCTGCTCATCGCCTCCGGCCAGCTTGGGCGGGCCACCCGCCCCCACCCGCCCCAGGTCGGCATCGCTGGCACCCAGCAAGAACTCCCCGGCAGGCACCAACACCATCGTCACCCCATCTGTGGCCCGGGTAACCGACTCAACCGGCTGCGCCGGTAGCGGCGTGGGCGTGGGAAGTGGCGCAGGCTGGGTTGGTTCACTCGTTGGTTCTTCGGTAGGCTGCGCTGCCTCCACAACCACCTCAACCGTCGGGTAAGGGGTATAGGTGGGATAGGGAGTGTAAGTAGGGTAAGGAGTTGCCGTAGCTACCTCGGCCATCGGCTGAGGCAACTGAGCGGCAACCGTTGCGTCCACCGCCGCCGCTACGGTTCCCTCAAGATTGGGAGGCGGCGCCGTACTGCCGCAAGCTATCAGACTCAAACTCAGAATTAATACTGCAAAAATGATAAGATAGGATTTCATTGCATCTCCTTCCAAAAGTATGCATTCCTTGTGTTTCGACAGAACACACAAGACATCAAATTGTAAGCAGAGGGGGAGAGATTGTCAATTTTGGTAAATAAAAACAGTGTATCCATTCAAACTTCTGGCATGGAGTTTTACAAATCTAACAGTTTGGTTTAAACTACGAGCTATCTTCTCAAAGGAGAAAATGAAAATGGCACGACCAGTCACTTTGTTCACTGGCCAATGGGCCGACCTGTCCCTGGCCGAACTGGCCCAGAAGGTCAGTGACTGGGGGTTTGATGGTTTGGAATTGGCCTGTTGGGGCGACCACTTTGAAGTGGACAAGGCCCTGGCCAGCGACAAATATATGCGGGAAAAACGTGACCTGCTGGAAAAATACAATTTGCAGTGCTGGGCCATCAGCAACCATCTGGTAGGCCAATGTGTGTGTGACCCAATTGATGAGCGCCACAAAGGCATCATCCCACCCAGGCTATGGGGCGACGGCAACCCCGAAGGCGTGCGCCAGCGCTGCGCGGAAGAAATCAAAAACACGGCGCGAGCGGCAGCGGCCTTTGGGGTGAAAATTGTCAACGGTTTCACCGGCTCGCCCATCTGGCATCAACTTTACTCTTTCCCGCCCAACGACTTTGCCCAAATTGAGGCGGGCTACCAGGAGTTTGCCGACCGCTGGAATCCCATTCTGGATGTGTTTGATGAAGTCGGGGTGAAATTTGGGCTAGAAGTTCACCCCACCGAGATTGCCTACGATTTTGTGACTACCGAAAAAACCCTGGCCGCCGTAGGTCGTCGCCTGGCCTTCGGGATCAATTTTGACCCCAGCCACCTGGCGCACCAATTGCTCGACTCCGCCGCCTTTGTTGAGGAATTTGCCGACCGTATTTATCATGTTCACGTGAAAGACTCTAAAGTGCGGGTTGACAACGGCCGCCGCAGTATTCTGGGTTCGCACCTGAATTTTGGCGACGCCCGACGCGGCTGGGATTTTGTTTCGCCCGGCCATGGCGATGTTGATTTTGAGGAAATCTTCCGCGCCCTCAACCGGATTGGTTACAACGGCCCGCTCTCGGTGGAATGGGAAGACAGCGGCATGGACCGGGAGTGGGGCGCGCCCGATGCCCTGGAATTTATTCGCAACACCGATTTCGCTCCTTCGGCAGTAGCTTTTGACGCGGCGTTTGCTTCAGACGAGTAGTCCTGCTCGACTTAAATAAATCATTAATCATTCACAATTCACTATTTTTTAGGGAGGATTATGTTATGTACGAGTCAAAACCTGAACACAAATTTACTTTTGGTCTCTGGACGGTGGGCAACATTGGCCGTGACCCCTTTGGCGAGCCGGTTCGTGAACCGATGTCGCCAGTGGCCCTGGTTCATCTGCTGGCCGAAGTGGGCGCCTGGGGCGTTAACTTTCATGATAACGACCTGGTGCCCATTGACGCCACCCCTGCCGAAAGAGATAGAATTGTAGCTAACTTCAAAAAAGCCATGGACGAAACCGGCATTGTTGTGCCTATGGCCACCACCAATCTCTTCTACGATCCGGTCTTTCGCGATGGCGCTTTTACCAGCAACGATCCCAAGGTGCGGGCCTACGCCTTGCAAAAGACGATGAACGCCATGGACCTGGGGGCAGAGTTAGGGGCAAAGGTATACGTCTTCTGGGGTGGGCGAGAAGGCACCGAGACTGACGCCGGTAAAGACCCCCTGGAGGCGGGCAAATGGTTCCGCGAAGCTCTCAATTTCCTCTGCGAGTACAGTCTGGATCAGGGCTACGATTACAAACTTGCCCTGGAAGCTAAACCCAATGAGCCGCGCAGCGACATCTACCTGCCCACCACCGGCGCGATGTTGGGTTTCATTGCTACGTTGGATCATCCCGAAATGGTTGGCGTCAACCCCGAGGTGGCCCACGAACACATGGCTGGGTTAAACTTTATGCACGCCGTGGCCCAGGCCTGGGATGCCGGTAAACTCTTCCACATCGACCTGAACGACCAGAAATTTGGCCGTTACGACCAGGACTTCCGCTTTGGCGCCGAGTCCATTAAATCGGCCTTTTATCTGGTCAAATTCCTGGAAGACGTTGGCTACAACGGCAGCCGCCATTTTGACGCCCACGCCTACCGCACCGCTAACATGGACGACGTTAAGGAATTTGCCAAAGGCTGCATGCGCACCTACCTCATTATGAAAGAAAAGGCCCAACAATTCAACCAGGATCAGGAAATCCAGACCCTGCTGGCCCAAATCAAAGCCGACGACGGTTCGATGAACCAATATTTTGGAGTCTACACCAAAGACAAAGCCCAGGCCCTCAAGGCCCAGTCCTTTGATCGGGCGGCTATGGGGCAGCGCGGTCAGCCTTATGAGCAGTTGGACCAGTTGTTGATTGAATTGCTATTGGGCGTACGGTAACTGAAAATCACCCTGCTGGAAAGCTACCCAGAAAACCTTGAGGAGGTCAACATGCAAGGCGCATTTCGTTTTTCCTTTGGCCCGTGGAATATTCATGAGGGCGCCGATCCCTTTGGCCCGCCGGTGCGCCCCAGCGTTCCCTTTGCCCAAAAACTAAAAACATACAAAAAATTAGGCTTC
>JAFGNV010000166.1 GCA_016926805.1 Anaerolineae bacterium | reverse complement strand
TGGCCGATGGTAACGAGGCGCTCTGGCTGCGTCGTTGTCTGGCTTATCTGGAAAGGCGTTTTCAGCGCTGGCTGCGGATCCGGCTCATCTCGCCGCTGTCATGGCCGGGGTTGGGCCGGGTCATTCGTTACCGGATACGCACTTATCCTACGTTTATTATGGGCGGTGAAACCTACACTGGCCACGATCTGGGCGAGTTGGAAGCCTTTATTCGTGAGCAAGTGAGCTTCAACGCAAATGATTCATCACCAGCTTAAAACTTGAATAACTTTTTAGGAGGAATTTCCCCCATGACCGAAGAACAAAAGAGAAGTTTTTGGCAACGAGCCAAAGAGGCGATGGGCGATTACATTTACGGCATGGCCAGTCATGAAATGACGCGCCAGGCCCTGAAGACGCGCGGAAGTATGGAACACCTTTTCATCCTCATCACCATGGGTGATCTGTTGGGCGTACCTATTCTGCCGCCATACTACTCGCTGCGGCTATTGCCCTACGTGGTACCCCAGATTTCCACCTGGAAGCGACGCATGCTGCGCGAAAAAGACCTCACCGACGCTCTGGCTTAAGGAGAAAAGACATGTCGTTAGTAAAAATTTTTCAAGAACATCCCGAACGGCGCTACATTATGTTTGGTGGTAAAGGCGGTTTGGGCAAGACCACTTTCTCGGCGGCCACGGCCTACTACCTGGCCCAACAGGGCCATCGGGTCCTGGTCTTTTCCGTAGACCCCCAGGCCTCGCTGTCGGACATTTTTCAGCAGGATATTTTTGGTAAGGGGGCGGTACAAATTATGCCCAATCTCTTTGCCCAGGAAATCGATGCCGACCAGCGCATCAAAGCCTACCAGGAGGAAATCCGGCAGAAAATCTTTGATATGTATGGTTTGGAGAAAATTCCCGACGAAATTGAAAACTATATTCAGGCCGCCGCCGCCGAACCAGCCATGGAAGAGAGCGCCATCTTTGACCAGGTGGTTGATATTGTGGTCGCCGCCGAGTTTGACTATTATATTTATGACCTGGTGCCGCTGGGACACGCCCTGTATTACCTGAGCATGGCCAGTGTGTACGACGAATGGATTGAAAAAATTACCAAACTCCGCGAAGAAATGCGCGAGTACGAGCAAATGGCCGCCCGCATCAAACGCGACGAGGAGGTCCAGGAAGACCTCATTTTGCAAGAACTACAAGACATCAAATACCGCATTCAAACCTCGTCCAGTATCCTCACCGACAAAGAAAGGACCGCCTTTTTCTTTGTTTGCGTGCCGGAAGAAATGATTCTGATCGACACCCAGAAAGCGGCGGAACTGTTTGCCAAGTTTGATGTGCCGTTGAGCGGTTACATTGTCAACCGGGTGTTACCGGATGCGTTGATGCAGCAACCCAACATCCCCGAATACCTGCGCAACCGTTACAAGATGCAGCAAATGTACAACACCAAAATCAATGACCTGTTTGGCCAAGATGTGTTGGCCTGGGTCCCGGAGTTTGAGCGCGACATCACCGGCCTGCCCATGATTGAAAAAATGGCCGAAGTGATGTTTGGCAACGGGACCAATTGAGCCAGGGAGGAAGACAGATGACCTTGATAGATATCAGCATGCAGCAATTTCTGGCAGCGAATCCCAATTTGAAGTTCACCTTCTTTGGTGGGAAAGGGGGCGTGGGTAAAACCGTTATGGCCGGAGCTGCAGCCATTGGTTTTGCCCGCCAGGGCAAAAAGACGCTGTTGGCATCGACCAACCCGGTGCATAGTTTGAGCGGATTGTTAGACCAGAATGTTTTTGGCAAAGAAACACCGGTGACAGGCGTGCCCAATCTCCGCGCCTACGAAATTGACACCCGTGAAACTATCGAACGTTCCAAAGTGGAAATCAAACAAAAAATCGATTATTTCCTCAAATTTGCCGAAATCCGTACCAAAGCCGATGCCTTCGTCGAATCGGCTACCATGAACCCGGCCTTTGAGGAATCGGCCATGTTCGAGAACATGATCGACCTGATGTTTAAGAATGAGTACGAAGTTTATGTTTTTGATACCGCGCCTACGGCCAACGCCCGGCGGCTGTTGGGTATGTCGTCGGTGTATTCAATGTGGGTCAACAAAATGATGGAGAGTCGCAAAGAAGCGCAGAGTCTGCGAGAGCTTCTCTCCTATTCCAAAAAAAAGGAAGAAAAAGACCCCCTGATGGATTATCTGCTGAATTTCCGCGAGCGAATGTACCAGGCCAAGGAGCTACTGACCGACCCGGACAAAACCGCCTTCTTTTTTGTGACTTTGCCGGAGGCGTTGCCCATTGCCGTGATTCGCCGGTTTATCAATTGGTTTGATGAGTTTGGCATTCCGGTCGGTGGGGTAGTGGTAAATATGCTTATTGACAAAGCCAATGTGGCTGAAGACTCGGTTGAGTTCGTCAAGAATCGGGTGCAGATGCAGGACGATTATATGAAGGAGATTGAGGAAACTTTTAACGGCATGGTCCGTGGTATTGTGCCGCTCTTTGATACCGAGGTGCGAGGAATAGAGATGTTGAGCCGCACCACCGATGCGATGTTTGGGCAGGGGTAAAGGGTGACGGGTGCTGAATTAGTTCACCACGAAATTGCGGTGAACAACATTTTGCTTGGCGCATCTACCTTTCTCTCCCTGGCTCTGCCTCCCACCTGGGAAATTTCGATGGGCGCAGGACGCCCCGAGATTACGGCCAGCCACCAACATAATGGGCGGCGCTGGGTGGTTGCAGGGGACGCCTGGTACATCCTTCACGAGCCGGAACGGCACTGGGCTATGGAAGTGCGCCTGACGGCCAAATTGCCAACCCGACCACGGGGAACGGTTTCGGTACCCGAGTTGACCGTTGCCGGACATCCCGCCAGAGTCGCCTGGAACCGGCGGCGACGGGGGTTTATCAAACGGTGGCCGGTTACCTATGTTACCGTGGAATTTTTCTGTCCCCAAACCGGGCGACAGTTAAGGTTGGAGTTTAGCGGGCGCGCCCCCGACGATGCTTTTGAAGAAATAGTAGCGGCAGCCAAATATGCTCGCTGTCATTAAAAAAAGTGAATATTGCATCTCGTAGGGGCGATTAACCAATCGCCTCTATCTATCTTCGGCCTCACTGCTGTCCGGCTGCCACCCTGCGACCTGGCGAATATCCCGGAATAGGATGACTGCTTCCTGTTTTGGTAAGCCGGCCAGTCGCAAAATAATGAGCAGGTGGGGGTCTTGAGGTCCCCAGGAGAGATGCTTCAGATGAGGGCCGTATTGTTCCAGAAAAGGGGTAAGCCATTGAGTCTGTTGTTCAGTTGAGCCACGGCAGGCAATCAGCAGGTTGTGGGGACCATCCTTCACCGTCCAAGAAACGGTGGTTTTTTGTTGCAGGTCTTTGCGGGTGCGTATTTTGTCGGGTAATACTTCTAACTCGCCGGTTGGTTTTGTTCGCAGGGTGCCCCGCAAAATGAGTTGATCGCGTTTGCCCCGCAACATATCCACCAACCAGAGTGGGGCCAATTCACGGGACTCGAGCAAATAGACCAGTTCCAGACGTCGAAAAGGCGCTTTGGCTCGTTGCATCCCAATCCGCGCCCCCGAACCGGAAGAGCCAATCCAACTGGCCTGAACGCTTTTGGGGTCACCCAACTCGGCCAGACCACGTTGCAGCCAGCGATAAGTCCGCAACCCAAAACGCCGATTATAAATGGCCGCAACCAGATACCATCCTACCAGAAACAGGCCCAAACCGGTGACAATATATTCCGGGGTTAGCATGATTTCCTCTCTCCTCTGGCGCTGATAAACGGATGCGGCCAGGTTCAGTAGATCCAAATTTGCGTAGGACGGTATCCCCATACCGTCCGCTAGCGCATAGGATGCGCCAGCTACCATTCAAAAATTGGATTTACTGAGTTTAGCAAAGGGTGGGGAACATGTCAAAGCATTGGAGGTGAAATTTAAGGTGACACCCAACCAGCTAAAGCCTGTTACGTCTCCCTTGGCCCGGCTAAAAGCGTGTCTGCGGGTGGTGGGTGATTGGGCGCGAGGGTTCATTTATGGGATGACCTATTTTGAGATGGAACAGGAACTTCGCCGCCAACGGGCCGACCTGGAACACCTGTTTGTGCTCATTAGTTTTGGCGATTTGCTGGGCGTGCCCATTCTGCCGCCCTATTATTCGATACGCCTGTTGCCTTACATTGTGCCTATGATTGACAGGTGGCGTCGCCGGATGCTGCGTGAGAAAGACCTGACCGATTTGGTTGGCTAATTCTCTGGGTCTTTAGGGTTGTTGGGTTAACCTACAATCGAAGTGTTAGAAACCTTATAAAGTTGGTACCCTTGTACTATTGAGAGAAACCCGTTTATCCGGTATGGTGGTAGTAGGTTAATATCGGTTTATTTGTAAATGTTTATCAAAGAAAGGAGATCTTATTATGTTATTCCTTCCGCGCGAAGAAGGTCAGGGTTTGGTAGAATACGCATTGATTTTGGTGCTGGTTGCCATTGTGGTTATTGCTATTCTGCTCCTGCTCGGCCCGGTTGTTGGTAACGTATTCAGCAATATTGTCGTAAACCTGTAATTTTTCTTTATCTGTATCAGATTATCACAAAAGCCCCACCGAAACCGGTGGGGCTTTTACTTTGTGGTAAAAGTATCGTGTCGATTGCCCGTTTAATCAAAGGTGGCGTCGGTCCAACTGATTCTCTCTTCGGCCCAGCCGCGACTGGCGTAAGTATCGACACCCACAAAGCCATCGGATGAGCCTTCCATGGTGAAGAGTTGGCGTTTCCCGGAACCGTCGGGCGTCATAGCCCACACAGCCCAGGAACCGCCACGATTACTGACAAAGGCAATGGCGTTGCCATCTGGCGACCAAGTTGGCAGACCATCGTTGGAAGGGTCATCGGTGAGTCGCTGCAAATCCGAGCCATCTATGTTAATCAAGTAGATGTCCCAGTTTTCCTCGCGCCGAGACATAAAAACTACTTTCTGGCCGTCCGGCGAGAGAGCCGGGGCAGTGTCTTCGTCGACGCTGGTAACGGCCTGAATATTTTCCAGAGCGGCAGTGGCCACCCGCAAGCCATAGGCTGTTGTTCCCCACCCTTTAAAAACAAGTTGGCCATTTTGACCAACAGTGGGATATTCGCCTTCACCCAGCACTATTCCCTCGTCCTCAACAAATTCTGTGGTGCTGTCAACTTTGATCAATTGCGATTGGCGACCGCCGCTGCGACGCGTAAGCAAGATGACGTCTTTGCCGTCAGCAGTCCAGGTGGGGAGTTGGTCCTCAATAAAATTTGTGATCAACACCTGGTTAGCCCCCGATACGTCCATTGTGACCAGACCCCGGGAGTCGCCGCTCCAGGAATGAAGAGCGATACGACTGCCGTCGAGATTAAAGGCAGGTTGGCTGGCCTGGGGACGGAACAACCTGCTGCCCGAACCATCGACCTTGCCAAAGTATAGGTCATACGTGGTTCCATTGAAGACCGGATAGGCAATAGTCCCCACCAACGCCGAACGCGGGACTACTTGTGGTGCCGGGATGATCGCTGGACGGGTGGGAGTTGGGGTTGGCTCGGCAGTGGGCGTAGCTGCTGCTGCCACCAGGGTTTCTTCGGCCACTGGCGTACCCAAAGCTATGGCCAGGTCTCGTTTAACATCTACTTTGCCCAGCCCCAAAATTATGGGGTTAAGTTCAGGCGCCTGAAAAACCAGTTCGAGGTCATAAGTTTCAGCCGCCAGTTCAAAAATCAAATCTTCAGCCACACTGCCGCCCGCCGTCAGATTCAAATTGTCAAAACGATCGATAGCGCCCAAACGCCTTAAACCTTCAGAACTGGTGGTGCCTCCAGCCTCGGGGAGAACCTGGCCGGTGTTTGGTTCTCTCACCGAAAAATTGTTGGTTGAAAGAACAAAGGGCGCATTGCCAATATTCTGCACCCGCACGTTGACCAACAGCAGAGCCTTTTCCGTGCTGGGCAAGGCGCCTAAAACAATTGGGCGGACTTCCGAGGATGAAACATCGACAGCCGGGATGGCCAGTTGCGGACCGGCTGGGGTGGGGGTATTGGTGGGAAGGCTGCCCGGGGTTTGTTGGGTCAGGTTGGAATCCGTAGGGCGTTTCACAACCGTGGTTTGCGCTTCGGTGGAGGGTTGTGCGGTAATTTCCTCGCTGCCGCCAAATCCACCCCAAAAGGCCAGAACAATACCCCCAATGAGGAGCAGCAGTAGAATGACGCCCAACCCAATGGCCCAGGGTATCAGCGAGGTAGTGGGACGCTCAACTACAGGCGGAGGGGTGGGGCTGACAAGCGTATCTTCGCGTTTTTTGGGCACGGCCATCATTACGGTTGATTGGGATGAGGCTGCTTTTTCCCAGAAAATACGAGTTTCTCCCAGTTGCACAATTTGACCCGAGGTCATCCGCTGCCAGGTATCCGGTTCAAGACGGGTAGTGCCAATAAGCGTGCCATTGGCGCTGTTCAAATCCTTGATTTCCAGGCCGTCGGCAGTACGCCGGATGGTGGCATGATAGCGCGACGAGCGGGCATCGGTCAGTACCACGTCGTTGTCCAATTCGCGGCCAATACGGGTTACGGTGCCAACATCTTCCGGCAGGGGAAATCGCTCCGACCGACCATCGGAATGTCGTACTACGAGATGATCATTAAAGTAATCACTTTCGTTCTGTTGATCCTTTTCAGGCGTTTCAGGCATGTTCCTGTCCTCACTTTCGCTGGATGGAGTAGCTGCTTTCTAACAATACTCCATTTTGGGTAAAACCTTCATTTTTGCAAAGGGGTAAAGAATAAGTCAGGGAGATTCTGATGCCCCTACTTTTTGCTGACTGAATCTTAAGGATTTCTGTGAATGAGGCAAACTGAGGGTACTCAGGGTGAAACAATGGTCGAGGTAACGGTTGAGGCAACAACTTTGGCCAGGGTGGGCGGATGCAACACCATGTTGGCATAAGCCGCGTTGGCCATGGGGCAGTCGCACTCGCCAAGGTAAATGCTGCGGCGAAGCTGGGCCATGGCGGTGCTGCGCCAGATGGGGCGGAGATTGTAGTTAGTCTGGCGGAGGTTGCCCACCTCTTCTGCCCGGATGCAACAACTCCACACATCACCGTTGGGCGCAATCTGGCAACTGGCCCAACCGGCGTAACAGGGGATCACTTGGCGATGCTCATAGAGAGTGCGCTTGGCGAGTTGATAGTATTCGGCCCGAAAGGCCTGGGTGATTTTGGCAAATCCTTTCACCCGTCGCTGGCGGGCTTTACGGCTCAGAAAGTCGGCCACAGGACCGTATTTTTCGGCCAGAGGGGTGATATGCCAGCCAACGGTGTCCAACTCAACCCGCTCCTCGGCGATTTCGGTGATGTAGCTGTCGGGTTCCAGGAATTCAAGGCCCGCGTAGATTTCAAAAAAGCGGTCGATGTTAAAATTAGAGATGACCGTGTGGGTGGTGAGGATGAGGTTTTGATGCTTCTTTTGCAGCGCCTTGAGTTCCGCCCAGGTTTGCATGGCCTTCTGCCAGTTACCGGGCACCATGCGAATTTCGTCGTGACGCGTACCAATTTCATCCAACGACAGGTTGATACCGATGTTGGCTTTAGGCGCACCCGCGCACAAACGATCAACTTGGTTGATGATGCGTTTGGTCAAAATCCCGTTGGTGGGAATGGTGATGACCGCCGGGCGGCAATGCCGGTAGGCCGACAGGGCCATTTCGACAGTGTCTGAGCGCAAAAACGGCTCGCCGCCGGTAAAGGTGAAATAAAGCGGCCCCCGGCCAATGTTGGCAAAAACTTTGTCCCATTCTTCTACGGACATGTCGTCGTTGGGCTTGCGCCATACATCGCAGGTTTGGCATTTGCTGTTACAGCGATAACTGACGCTCACCACAATGGAAAACGGCAGCATCATTGGCCAGCCGAATTTACGATATAACCAATAAAGGGGAAGTTTTGCCAGGAGTTTGAGCATAGGACGTTTAAGCGTTGGAACGTTTCAACGTTACGCCGCAGCCTACGCCGCCGCGGCCTTTCTTTCACCCAAACCAAGCAACATACTGGCGGCAGTTTTGGCATAGTAGGGGAAACGCTGCCAGGTATCTTTGCGGATCGCAATGCGGGCAATCCGTTTGGGTCGCAGGTAAAAACGGCGATGAGCTTCGTGCCACTTGCGCTCGACCATCTCTTTGGTCATATCGCCAAAGGCAAAGTGGGCTTTATCATCCTGAATGGCCAATTGCGACCAGTCCATGCTGTCGGAGAAAACGTCGCCGTGCTTTTTGAGTGTTTCCCACATTTCGGTGCCGGGGAAAGGCGCGGCCATCATAAAGTGGGCCAGATCGGGATCAATCTCTAGGGCCAGGCGGATGGTTTTTTCCATCGACTCCTCGGTTTCGCCGGGCATGCCAAAAATAAAAAAGCCCATCGTTTGCAGGCGGGCCTGTTTGGCCCATTTGAAAGCTTGACGCACCATGTCCACGGTTTGGCCCTTTTTGATGACGTGGCGCAGCATCCAGTCGTCACCGTTTTCCACGCCAAAGCCGACGCGTTTGCAGCCGGCCTGCTTCATTAGCTTGAATAATTCTTCGTCGGTGTTGTTGACCTTCATGCCATGAATCGTGACCCAGGGCACGTGGTTGAGCTTGGCCTTAATCAAGGCCCAGCACAGGTTTTTAGCCCGCTCTTTATCCAGATTCCAAATGTCGTCGGTAATGCCGATTTCGGTGGCGCCCAGGTCTTTTACCAGCCATTGCCACTCGGCAATCACGTTGTCGATGCTACGGCCGCGCCAGGTGTCGCCGGTGATGGGCTTGGAGCAGTAGGTGCATTTGTAGGGGCAACCCCGCGAGGTGACAATGGTGTAGGCGCGGGCGTTCATATCCAGACCGTCGGTGAGGGGGTTGAGGTTGGTATACCGCTCAATCTTAAACAAATGATGCGCCGGAAAGGGGATAGCGTCAATGTCGTCGGGCAGAGCCCGGTCGGGGTTGTGTATGATTTTGCCATCGGTATTGCGCCAGGAAAGACCCAAAATGTTGCCCCAACCGGCGGCGGGATGAAATAATTGTGAATTGTGAATTGTGAATTGTGAATTGTTAACCGACTCATTAATCATTGACAATTCACTCTTCACAATTAATTGTTCTTTTTCTGCCGCCTGCAAAATTTCAATTATCGTATACTCCGCTTCGCCGCGCACCACCAGGTCAACCTGGGGTTTTTGCATGGATTCGTGCGGTTGTAAGGTGAGGTGGGGGCCGCCCAAAATAGTGACGGCCCCGTGCTTTTTGGCAATTTTGGCCGCTTCCCAGGCATTGGTAATTAAGGGCGTTGGCGCGGAAATGCCAACCACGTCAAAGTGCTCGCGGCTCAACTTTTGATCCAGCGTTTCTATGGCTTCTTCAACCGCCGCGTCCCAAATTTCAACTTCATAACCGTGGGCCAGCAACGATCCGGCCAGGTAACCCAGGCCCATGTGAATGTGTTTGCGGCTGTTCCAGACTTCAGACTCAGGACTTGCCAGTAATACTTTCAAATTTGCTTCCTCCAACTACATCACGCTCTATTGGAAATGAATCTTGCGAAAAGCCAAAAATTGGGTAATTGGGGCGATAGCTTTATTTCAAATCAAGTCTGTTCCGTACTTGTTCTACTCAGAAATCAAAATAAAAAATGATCCCTTGTTCACGCCCTGTTCGGCGCCCCCGGTGCTGCTGGCCGCGCCGATAGCGTGAATCGGTACCAGAAATGGGCGCACGTTCTTTTGATAATCTTCCCGCTCGTAATCGCTCAACTGGTCTTCGACCACGCTTCGTACCCGGTCGAAATCGGCGTACATATAACCGTTATTTTGGCCCGGCAGACGGTTTTGGACCGTTTTGAAGTTGTCACTCCCGGTCAGTGGGCTTTGTGAAGCTACTGTGACCGCTTTGATGGAATCTTCCAGGTAAGCCAGCAGGAAATAATTTTTGTAAAAACCGTAACCGCCTTGAATTTGGTCGTCACTGTTGCGGAAAACCTTCATTTCTATCCCGTCGATAGTCTCCGTTTCAAGGGGCGGCATCTCGCCTTGTTCCTCCAACGCCGCTATCACTTTATCCACGCGGTTGCGGGCGTTGTCAACATCATCGGCGCCAATCAGGGCATAGCCCCCCAGCGGCGGTGAATATTCATCAGGCGGGGGAACTTCGAGCAGCACCACGGCAAATTCGCCCGTCATCCAGCCAAAAACATCGTTTTCAAAACTAAAGCCTAACTCCTCTTCCAGGTCTTTCATCCCTTCATTAAAATCGGGATTCGACTCCAGGCTCTTTTTGGTTTGTTGCCAAATATTATTCAAGTTGTTGCCATTGTAAACAAACAACGCCTCTGCCGGAACATCGTCCAGAACTGCATTGGCTGAGGCCGACTGCCGGAGCGAGGTTTTCATCTGCTCGCTCATCTGCTCGACATCATAGGTGGCCACAACATCAATTTGAACGCCATCAGGTTGAAGCGTGCCGGCCATAGCCACCGCCTCAAAGGCCTCCAGGTCTTGCGTTGACTCTGGCGGTAATTCAAAAGCGCTTTCTTGAAGCGCAACATCAAACAGGCCGGAAAGGTCCATATAGATTGTGGCTACGGCATTCGCCGGTAATTCGCCGGTAATTTTCTTGAATTGGGCGTTTTCGGCCAGCGAGGTTTGTTCGCTCTTGCCTTTAGACTTGTCAATCATGTCCCTGACCAGTTGCTCGCCGCTGGCAATGACCACCAAGTTGTCAAACGTGGTCACCACCAGCTTGTCATTGCTAAATTGATTCTCCTGAATGTGTAGAGTGACATCCTGGTAAACTTCTTCGGTAAAAGGCTCGCTGTCTTTGGCGGCTTCTGCCAGAACTTTTTTGATAAAGTTATCAGAGGCGGCCTGGTCGGTTGTTTGCGCCGCAAGGACAATTGGCGGAGTATCAGACGAACCTTCCAGGGCCTGGGTCAAATCCGGTAAGGCCAGCACCACTTCCGGGCCTAACCAGGGTTTGATATCCTCTTCATAAATGAGGTTGGTTTCTTTTTTAACCTCACTTTCAAATTCATCTAAAACTGCCTGAACGTCGGGATTATCTATATACAATTTCTTCAAGTTCTGATAACCGGCCACGTTCTGCACGTTGGGATTAAGCGAGGCGTAAAATTGGGTCTCCCCCGGCAGAATTCGAGCTACCTTTTGTGAGGGGGCCAGGCCCAGCCAGGCCATCAACTGCTCTTGATAAACATAAACACCAATACCCAGGAGCAGACAAACACAACATGCCAACAACACCAAAACACCCACGCCAACGCCGATCATGGTTTTTCTATTTTTGTCCATTTTGTAACTCCTCGTTAAATAGTGTGCTTCAGTTTTTTCAGAACCCACGCTCCGCTACCGGAAGGCAGCCGCTTACCTCATCCTATTATACTCAACAGCATTAAAAAGTAACAAGATTCTCTGCGGATTTGTGTTATTTTATGACGCTGTTGAGTATATAACCTTATTTGAACGAGAAGTATAGGCGTTAATAAGGCTTTGTTCATAGATAACGTTGCCCTCGGTGCCGTTTTTTTACGGACATTCAATATCCGGCATAACCTGTTTATCTGCCCGCAAGATAAGGCTGATGCCAATGGTCAACAACGCAAAAATCGAGGCCGCCAAAAATATTTCGTTTAAAATTTGGGCGGTGATGGCCCCAATGAACTGCCCAATTTCGGCCAGAGAGTAGGGTCGGCTCAACACCTCAAAACGATGCAGTCCCCAGGCAGTCAGGCCAGACAGGCCCACGCTCATTCCCATCAGGCGCAAAATCAGCACCAACCCCGACGCAATCCCCCGTTCTTGGGATTGAACAGCATTGATGACCGCTGTGCCTACCGGAGCAATAACCAGGCCAAACCCCATGCCCGTGACCAGCAGGTGCCAGGCCATCCGGTCAAAGGTGATGGTCGGCGACCAGGTGTTCATCTGGAAAAAGCCGGCGGCTATTAACAGCAGACCGCTGATAATGGGCGGCCGATACCCCAACCGGCCGCACAACCAGCCGCCGACCACCGACATCACGGCCATGGCCACCGTCAACGCCGAGAGAATTTTTCCGCTCTCCACGGCGGCCGACTTAATCATGTCGTCAATGGTGACGCCCTCGGCCAGCACCGCATTGACAAATAGCGGTACGGCGACCATGGCAATAATCACCACAAGTCCAAGTACAAAGTTAATCAGGCAGGCAGCAGTGAAGTTTGGCTGGCGAAACATCCCCAAGTTAATCAATGGTCGGCGAACCCGCCGTTCAATACCAATAAAGACTACCAGGGCCAGCCCTCCAACTGCAAAATAAGGCCCGATCCTTTGCCAGGTGGGCCGAATTGCCTGGGTAGAAAAATCAAAAACCGGCCCGCTGGCGGCCTGCCCGCCGCTGTTAGCCAGGCCAACGTTGAGGAAAGTTAAGGCAATACTCAACAAGACGGCCCCTGACCAATCTAGCGAGGTTACCGGCTCACGTTGCCCGGCCGAATAGCTCAACAAAAACCAGGCCGCGGTAATAGCGATAAGGCTAATGGGAATGTTGAGGTAAAACTGCCAGTGCCAGGTAAAAAAGCGCACCCAGAACGCGCCGTAGAGAGGGCCAATAATCCAACCCAGCGTATCTACCGCGCCCAACAGCCCCAGGGCAAAAGCCCGGCGTTTGGGGGGAAATACATCGCCGACTACGGCCATGGCCACCGGCACCACGCCGCCACCGCCTAGGGCCTGTACCACCCGCGAAAAAATGAGAAAGTTGAGACTCCCGGCCTGGGCCACCATCAACGAACCAACGGCAAAAATAAACATACAGGCCATAAACACCAACCGCCGCCCGTAGATGTCGGAAATCCGCCCCAATAGCGGCATGGCCACCACGTGGGTGATTAGATAACTGGACACAATCCACGCCGCGTCGTCCAGGCCAGAAGGCATGGGAATTTCAAAATCAAATATCATGCGGGGCAGCATGGTGGAGATAACGGTTAAGTCATCGGCGGCGATGAACACGCCAAAAGCAACCAGGGCCAAAACTAAATAGGGATGGATGTTATTTTTGCGAGTTGCAGAGGCTGCGGTCATGGCGAAGTTTGGTTGAATGCTGAAATGCTCTAAGGTTCAACGTCCAGTGGCGGAGCCTGAATCTCGAGTGCCTGGTTGAAATCAGAGAACTGGATATCCCACTCGGTGGGACGTTCCGGGTCGCTGGACAATTCTATCAGATGGACGCGATGGATCAAAAATGTGTCGGTGTCAATCCAAATCTGCACCGGCACATCGCCTGAAGCAACCATGCCCGCCGTCCACCAGGTGATTTGTTCGCCTTGGGCCATGCCTTCAAAATGATAGTAGGTATGTCCCTCAATTTCCACCACGCCTTTCTTTTCCAGGGTGAGATGAGGAATGATGGACGGGATGCCGTATTGCTCGTCAAAAGGCAGGCGCGGGTCAAAATACCAACCCCACTCCGGGGGTAGCAATTCCCACTGTTGATTAACTGGATTGGTAACGTACGAAGTGCCCTCGATACTGATCAAGCCAATTTCGGTGATCACGCCCAGGCTGCTGACCTTGACCAGGCCGCGCACTTTATCGGGGCGTAACAGGTCGCCATTGACGTGCTTGAGGGCGGTGGTGGGCGGCCGGTCAATATAATCGAGGGCGCCGGTCAAATCTATAGTAAAATGCAACGTTTTAGGCGCCAGCATGGCCTGGCTGGAACGGCTGACAATTTCTTTGGCCGACAGGTTGGGCGTGGGCGTAGGCGTCGGGCCAGGATTGAGCAGGTTACAGGCGGCGATGGTCCCGGTGACAATGAAACCAAGTAGCCAGAGAAGAAACTTTTTAGACAATTTAGGTAAGCCTATTCTTCTACATGGCGACTGCCCTACCCCCTGTTGGCGTCAACCATTGGTCAAAATATGGGATAGTGGAGTTGGTTCCGTTCAGGTACCGGCCTCCATCAATTTGCGGAGTTCGGTTTTCTCTTTTTTGGGAAAGATGGTTTTCCAGGCCACCTTGAAGGTGCGCCGCCAGTTGAGCCAGAAATCCTTGCGGGTGAGAGTCATCCAGATACGATGCGGGCGCAGGTAAAAGCGACGGTACGCCTCTTTCCATTTTCGTTCGACCAGTTCGGCGGTCATATCGCCCAACTCGTAGCGAGCGCGGCCATCAAAAAAGACGTAATCTTCCCAGTCGTTCAGCAGTAACCGCCCCTGACGTTTGGCAATTTCGTACACTTTGGTGCCGGGATAGGGTGTCATCATGGAGAAGTTGGCAATGAGCGGATCGACTTCGCAGGCAAATTTAATGGTCCGGTTCATCGACTCTTCGGTTTCGCCGGGCAGGCCGATGATGAAGAAACCAATGGTTTCCAGACCGACGGCTTTGGCGTTTTTGAAGGCCTGGCGAATGGTGTCGTGGTCGATCTTTTTGTCGATGGATAGCAAAATATCAGGGTCGCCGCTTTCCACGCCAAAGGCGGTGCGTTTCAGGCCGGCTTTTTTCAGTTTGCCTAACAATTCTTGAGTAGCCAGGTTAGCGCGAATACCGTTGACAAAAATCCAGGGGACGTGATTGACCTTGTGTTCGATGAACAGGTCGGCCATCCGCTCCAGGCGATCCACCTGGATGTTGGCCGAGTCGTCCAGCACGCCGATTTCCTGCGCGCCCATCTCGTGAACCAGGTGCTGCCATTCCTTCAAAACATTTTCCGGACTGCGGGCGCGCCACTTGATGGGCATAATGCTCTGCGAGCAAAAGGTGCAACGATAGGGGCAGCCCCGCGAGGTCATAACTGAAAATGATTTGGCGCCGTCAATGGCGTCGGTGGCCGGTTGCAGGTTGGTGTAACGATCCATTTTGAAGACATGGTAGGCGGGGAAAGGGAGCGTGTCCAGATCGGCAATGGGCGGATGGTCGGGGTTATGCCGTTCCTCGTTGGTGGTAGTAAAGTAGCTGATGCCCAGCAGTCCATCCAACAAGCCATTTTTCGTGTCGAGCAGGTCTTGGGCGGTAAAGGTAGGCTTGCCCTTTTGGGCGTTCTCGATAATCTCGCTCAGTTTGATCCACGCCGGCTCGCCCTCGCCGCGGATTACCACATCCACTTCGGGTCGTTGGGCGCTTTCGGCGGGCAGCACCGACACGTGCGGGCCGCCCAACACCACCGGCACATCTTTGGCCGATTTAATGGCCTGGGCCGTTCGCCAGGCCGATTTGACCTGCGGTGTATTGGCCGTGATGCCCACCAGATGGGGCTGGAAACGCCGCACGGCCTCGGTAATCGGTTCGTCTTCCACGTCAGCATCAAACAAAAACACTTCATCCCCGCGTTCCTCGGAAACGGCGGCCAGATAGGCCAGCCCCAGGTGAGGTGTGGTCCGCGTGTCAATGGGCAGACGGAAACGAGGATTGATAATCATTACGCGCATGAATACATTGACCTCTCAGGATAATTGTTATAAATACTTTTATAATAATTATCATTCTACAATACGATTAGGTTCTAAGCAAAAACGGGTCTTTAGAATTGCCGGTTGGGATGTACCCGATACTATAGTCCATCTTGGGCCAGGAGGCAATTGGGGAAAGGGCGTAAACAAGGGGCTGGGGCTAAGCGATTTTGCCGATACTTTTACCCTTTGTTATTTATCCAAATAAAAAACACCCGCCCCAAGGCGAGTATTTTTTGTGGGCCCTGCAGGATTCGAACCTGCGACCAACCGGTTATGCTTCCCACTACAGCTTTGGCTGCCCCTTTCGGGTTTGTGGGCTGGACTGTCTCTTCACCCCCGGAAGTGGGGGGCCTGCCGTCCAGTCTCTACACCTTCCTCCACAGAGGCTTGGCTCGGGATTACCTTATCAGCCAATACAGGGTATCGGGCGACGTAGGCTTCCCCGAATTTGACAGGTTATCGCCTGGAAATTGCTCTCCAGGTAGCCCTTTGCAGAGCATCATATTAAGGTGTATAATGCGGTTATGAAAAACGAATCTAACTGCATTATCTGTGGCGTTCCCTTGCAAGGTAAGCAGACGAGATTTTGTTCACCTATCTGCAAGAATAAATATCACCAGAGTTATGAGGCTCAGAAAAGCAGAGGACTTACCAGAAAACTTGAATTAATTAAGGCGGTAGGTGGTCGTTGTTCCATCTGTGGATACGACAAGAATTTGGCCGCTCTGGCCTTTCATCACACAGACTCCGAGAAGAAAGATTTTAAGCTCGATATGCGCTCTCTGTCTAATCGGGGATTGAAGTCTGTACTAACAGAGCTAGATAAGTGTATTCTGGTATGTCACAACTGCCATGCTGAATTACATAACCCTCACCTTAACTTAGATGATCTACTCTGAGCCGGTCGCTCTAACCGCTGAGCTAAGGGCCCTGAGAGCGGGCAGCGGGAATCGAACCCGCATGACTAGCTTGGAAGGCTAGGGCTTTACCATTAAGCTATGCCCGCCTGAAGTTCGCTTCCTTTTTTAAAGTCACATTTGTTCTTGATGGTTCAAGACCGCCTTGATGTCTTGGTTGATTTCAAAAATGTCAACCGGCTTGGCGTAAAATCTATCAGCGCCGGCCTCCTTACACAAATTACGGGTCTTGGCATCGGTATACGCCGAAATGACAAAAACAGGGATTTTTGTTGTATCAGGTTTACCGCGCAACGTGCGGATCACTTCATCGCCGTTCAGATACGGCATCCGCATGTCGGTTAAGATGACATCCGGTTTCCAGCTTTCCGCTTTTTCTACCCCGTCCCGGCCGTTATCGGCGCAGACCACCTCATAGCCCAGAATTTTGAGCATCTGCGACATTGATAACTGCAAGTTGTGATCGTCCTCGATGTAAAGGATACGGATAGCGATATGGTTAGCCATGGGAAACCTCTCTCGTCATCACTGTTTCGTCAAAAACCGCACTCTGGCTATAGTCGGGGTGGGCGGATTCGAACCGCCGGCCTCTTGCTCCCAAAGCAAGCACTCTAACCGGGCTGAGCTACACCCCGAGGAAGTTAAAGAACAGGTGATTTTCAAAAGATGAGGACGAAACGGTTCGTCCTCATTCTGTCGATTAGTATAATCTATATTGCGCTAAAAATCAAGCTAGCGCGCCCACCAAATCTGGGCCAAGAGCCAATCCGGACGATTGCGGCCATCCCATTCTATTACCCGGTAAGGCGTGCCGCCCCCTGCATCAACCACATAGATTGCCCAATTGCCATTCGCATCCGACACATAGGCAATTTGGGAGCCATCCGGCGACCAGGTGGGCAGACCTTCCTGGCCGGGTGTGGTGGTAATTTGGCGGGGAACGCTGCCCACCGTGCTGATGGTGTAGATGTCCCAATTGCCGTTGCGGGTTGACATATAGGCCAGTTGCGAGCCGTCCGGTGAAAAATCAGGGGCGCGATCACTTTCATGGTTGGTCAACTGGGTCGACTCGCCGCCGTTGAAAGGGACCACGTAGAGACCGGGGTTGTTGCCTTCGGCATCGGTACCCTGGTAGGCTATCAGCCTGTTGTCGGGTGACCAATCGGGGGTGCGCCCATCTCTGACAACAACAGGGTCGCTCTTGCCGTCGGCAAAGCCCAACTGGATTTGCCAGCGTTGCGTCCCCGGCTCTTCAGCCACAAACAGGAATTGTTCATTATCACCCCCCCAACGCGGCAGGATATGGTGTTTGAAAATAGTAATCCGGTTATTTTCGCCACTGGTCAGATCCAAAATGTGGAAACCCTCTGCCTCAATCAATTCGGAGTGATACAACAACAAGCGACCATTGGGACTCAACGCGGGCATGGTGCCGTTGAGGGCCACGACTTCGGCCGAACCACCGGCGGCTGGCACCGCCAGAATCTCCCAGCGCGCCTCGTTAGGGTTAAAGGCGGAAAAGAATATCTTGCCCTGACCGGCAGAAACTGTGGTAGTTGATAGGGTGGTGGCGGTAACGGTGACCGAAGTGTCGATGTCTGAGGGAGCAGACCTGCCGGCAGTTGGGGGTGGTTTGACCGCCGGCGAGGTGCCGGTTGCCGCAGTCGCCGCTTCTTCTCGACAGCGCCCGTGACTATTCTCAGATTTTACCCTGAGATTTTCGTCGGGTTGCAGCCCAATTGCCTCAACATATTGGGCCTCGGCGGCGCACCAGTCGCCTTGGGCGGCCAGTTGGTCGCCCCATGTCGCGTAGGCTTTTAAGAGTTGCTGTTTAACATCGAGATAATTACCGTCTTGCCGATACAGTTGCTGGAATACCTTGATGGCCTGGGGTAGGTCATCCTGCCCAACAGCGGTTGTGCCATCCAGATAGAGGGAGGCCCTGGTTATTTGCTGCCGAACGACTTCATCATCTGGACGTTCGGCCAAAGCCTGCTCAAAAGCATGCAGCGCTTCTTCAATCTGGTCGGGTGTAATGGATTCTAATCCCAGTTGGTAGTTGGCCTGATACAGCAGGTCCGATATTTTCTCGACCTGATACTCAGGGTCAAGGTCGCGAACCTGTGATAACTTTTCAATGGCCGACGGCCAATTTTCTTGTGCCATTTGCGTTTCGGCCTCACTCAACAAAGCCGTGGCTGCGGCCAGGCGAGTTTCCGAGGTTGGGGTGGGCAAACTCTGGGAGATTCGTTGAGCTTCGTGTAGCGCTTCGCGAGCGAGGTGAAGGTTGGGGTTGAGGCTGAGGGCCAGTTCAAACTCGGCCATGGCCAATTCGATAGAATTGTTGGCCAGGTGTTCCTGTCCCCGCTGGTAATGTTCCTCGGCCTCGGTCTGTACTGCAGATGTGCGCTCTTGCAACCCTTGATAGGTGGCAAAAAGTCCAATGCCCCCATAAAACAGGCCGATGCACGCCAAAATTCCCAAACAGCCCCCCAGCAAGCGTGGCCAGAGACGATGCCGGGGTTCGAATTCCTCCTCATCCAATTCCTCCTCGCCGTAATCATCATCTAGCTCATCGTACTCGTCATCGTCCCCAACGTAAGTCTCATCATACTCGTCAAAATCTTCATCGTTGTCCTGGTCCGGTTCTGCTCTGGCGACAGGAAAGCCATCAAGCCCGGGCACCGGCAGACCGGCCAAATCCTCGGCCGCATATTCGTCTGCCAGAGGCAGTTCAGGCCCCGGTGGAAGATGTGTTTCGGCGGGCAGTACAGCTTTCTCGTCGGGATAAAATTCGTCCTTATATTCCTGTTCGGATAGCACGGCATCTTCATAGGCTGGTCCCGGTTGTGGTGGGGGCTGTCCGCAATAGGGACAGACCTCGTCCGTATTGGGGTAGATGGTGCCGCAATTTTCACATTGAATGTTGTATGCTTCGGTCATTTTTGCATCACAAATTAGACTTTAGGTAGTGGTTCAATTGTAAGTGATGAGATGTTTTTATTTTGCCCCCACCCCTTCTTTAACTTCCCCCCTTCCCACGGGAAGGGGGGACAAAGGGGGGATGGGCAAAAGTAGGGTTGTATCACTTACAATGTGACCACCACCAGACTCTATTGAATTTAAGGTGACAGTCACTATATTTAGTAGCCAAAAGTGACTGTCACCTATTTCCGATAGAGTCTATTGTCAAACCAGAGGTGTTGATGATTTCACGTTTTCGTCACTTTGGTTGACAATCTATACTCAACAGCATTAAAAAGTAACAAGATTCTCTGCGGATTTGTGTTATTTTATGACGCTGTTGAGTATATACAATAATCCAATAAGACATTATCCTGGCTGTCGGCCAATTGGATGCGGGTTGGGCTAGCTGAAGTTCTAAAATCCCAACGAAGTGGTTCAGCCGGATCAGCCACAAAAGACTCGACCACGATGGGAGTTTCTCCAGCGAACACGGTCAGCGTACCTTGTTGAGGTTCGGATGCCAAAACCGAAAGGTTATATCCGTCGTCAGCTTGACTCACAAAAATGGCCGTGTGTTCATTGGCCCAGGTAAGACCACCCAACCCGGCCAGGGGCCACCAGCTTTCTTGCCAGTGGAGAGTCTCGCCGCCGGGGACGGAAACGTCATCTTCCGGCCAAAAGCCAGTGTTAATGCCTCCCCAGATTTCAAAGTACTGCGAGTCGTTGTCGGTGTAACTCCGATCCGGAAAGTGAGGGCCAAAGGCGAAGAGTTTGTTGCCAGGGATGGCACCGGGTTTCAGGAGACGCGCCACGCCTAAATCGGTTTCTGGATTGTAAGCGCCCATAAACGGCGCAGCCAGATGGGGCGCAAAAAACCCCAGGTAGTCCGTCCATTGACCGTAATCACTCAAATCCCTCTCGCCGACTTGGGGCCACGAAAGTTCCTGACCCGCCTCCGGCACCGTCCAGCCTGATTCTCCCCGGCTGTGGACAACTCCTCTGTCGGCAGGGACCACAAACCGCGTTTCTAGCGACATCGTCTCTGGGGCCAGGGACAAGGCGGCATTGAGCCAAAACTGCACGGGGACTGCCTCCGCCGTGAGGTTGATCAATTTAGGTGTTATGGTAAAGGTCGCCCTGTTGGCAGGCAAAGTGACCTGCACTTCCACCCCCACCCGGCCGGGGGCGGCATCACTCAAGGTGATAGTAGCCGCCTCGGTGGTTTGGGTAACCTGATAATCCCAGGGCACGCCCCAACGATAGCCGTGCTCCTGGGTGGGATAGGCCCACTCCATGCCGCCGGTGGCCAGCCACCAGTTGGCCTCAACCAGCTGCAGCACGCCGAAACGCGAGGGTTTGACCACCTGATTGTGGTAAAAAATTTCCTGGCCGGTTGATTTGACCACGGCGCTGTACAAGCGTCCGCCCAATTCCGGCAAAAAGGTCAAACGCAGGTATGGATTTTCCAATACTACGCCGCTGTACTCAACCGGCTCTGGCGATGGATTGGCTGCCTCATAAGCTTGCCGGTTAAAGTAGTAAACCGGAATCTGGTAGATGGGATCGATTTGCTCGACCAGGTAATCCCGGATGGGATAGGTGGGCAGGGTGACGGGAGTTTGGTAAACTTGTAATCCATTTGCTACAGCTTGTGGCAAAGCATTCAGTTCTGTTGCCTCTGTCTTGATGGCGTTGGTTGGGGTAGGGGAAGGGGTTGGGTTGAGTGTTGGCGTATTTTGGACCGTGGGGGGGGTGGTTGGCGTAGCCGAGGGAAGCGGGGTAAAGGTAGGCGGAGGCGGAGAGGCAGTCGGCGCTTCGACGACGCTTACGAAAGGTGGGGCGGTTGCGCTCTGGACAGGGTCTTTGCCTTCACTTAGAACTGGAACCGACGTTTCGGTTGGCGCAGAGGTGGCCACAACAACAACGGGTTCGGCAATAGTGCTACAAGCTGTCATTAAAATTGCCGCCAGGAGTAAGAGTATTCCAGCGGCAAGGTTAGCTTTGAAATATCGCCAACAATGTTTCATAAGAGGGGGTATCATAGCACGAAAGAAGAGGGATGTCCAAAAATCGGTCCGGTTACAATCTGGCCCTGGAGGTTTCCAACCACTGGAGATCGCGGGTAGGCATTCCTGCTCCTTTTTGTCTATGACTAGATGGTAGCCTTATCTTGAATGAAAGGCAATTTTAGCCAGAATCTTGCTGAAATGATGGGTTTGACCTATTATACCCAAAAACCTATAACATGGAATGGGTCACAGGTTTAATGGTTGATCGCTTGGCTGCCCAAAGCCGACTTTCTATTGTTTACCGCGAAAGTTCTTTTTTGGTTTGGGCAGGCATTGTTGAATAGAGGCGGTTAGGCGGTCAATTTTGGCTTGCAAAATGCCTACTCTATTTTCAAGGGCGTCTATTTTGCCGCGTAGTTCGTACCGGTTGATATTAGCGGTGGTTTGCAATTCATAAAGCTTGTCAAGGTGTTGCAAAGTATGCCCGACGGCCATTTCGACCGTTATTCGGCCATTTGTATAATCAGCCAAGATTTGTTTGTGGTCATAAGTGCCCATTCAGTTTTTCCTCATCTTCATAATGATACTTGTGGCTCTATAAGTCCACAAAACGCATAATAGCATATTGTTTGTTATTCGTCAAACTCTTACGACTGGTTTGGAATGTATGAAAAAGTTTGGAGAAAAACTTCGTGCGTTACGAAATAGACGCGGTTTGACCTTGCGACAATTGAGCAATATGCTTGATGTTGACTACGGTTATGTTGGACGCATGGAGCGAGGGGAAAAAATACCGAATGTGGCAATGGTATTAAAAATCTCACAAATTTTTGATGTATCGACGGATGTGTTACTCAAAGATGAACTGGAGCTAGAGAGCTAATTGCTCCAGACAAAATCAACAGGAGGAAGTGGAATGATTTGAACGCGCCAGCCAGCTTTGTTCTTCAATTGGCGAAATGAGAGACGTACTCGAAACGGTTCTCCCCTGGTTGGAGCATTTCTCCCGGCCAACCATATCGTGCTTTGTGGAGACGGATTGTATCTTGATTGAAGTAAGCCGTTAGGGACAGCTGCGACAGTAATTGATCTTAGTTCGTTACTACTTTCTATCTCTTGATAATTATATTTGACGAAAATCGTTGTGGTAAGGTAAGCGGTATCGCGAATGGTTAGAATTTGGGGTAAACTTCCTTCAATATTTATGTCTTTTCCTGTCCTGATCTGGCGTACGGTCATCGAGAATTGAGAAGTTTGTAGTGTAGCCGTTCCCTGGCCACTTATTTTTTCGGCCTTAGAGTCCACAAATAAAGCCTGCCTGATGGCATAATCTGGCTGAAACAAGTATCGGGCGCGTTTATAGTCAATTTTTCCAAACAGTCGTTGATCGATTCTGGCCATTCCCATTCTATCTAAAGCTTCACGGGTAATGTCTTCGCCGATATCGGCCACCAAATCACTTTCTTGTTGGAAAATTTCGATGGCTGTATTTCTCTATAGTCATAGATAGATTGAACAACGAGCCGGAGAGACACTTTTTCTATTTCTTCTAATCGGTCGAGATCATTTGTGAGCAGTTTGGGATCAAGAAGCATGGTTCACCTATAATCAATCATCTCCAATGGGTAATTCTAATTGGTAGCGGGCCATCATCGCTTTTTGAATATTTGTTTGGGCTAATTTTACATATTCCTCAACCAAATCAATGCCGATGAATTGGCGTTGTTGCTGGAGGGCCGCAACGGCTGTTGTTCCACTGCCCATGAAACAATCCAGCACGATTTCACCGGGTTCAGTGAATAATTGAATGAATCTACGTGGCAATTCTAGCGGAAATTTAGCTTCATGGTCATCATTGGTCCGTACCGAGGGGATATGCCAGACTCCCCGTGATCCCCAGTCTCTCCACTCTTTACTGCTTAATCTAGTTCGATCTATTTTAGCGTAAGATTTGCACAAACAAGTGCAGAAACAAGGAAATTCAGTAAAAAGTAGAACTTTTGAATAAGGGCAGGGGTAGTTGTAG
>JAFGNV010000165.1 GCA_016926805.1 Anaerolineae bacterium | reverse complement strand
TGGGCCGCCACGCGAGGCGAGAACATCACCATCTTTTTTATCAACAACGCCATTTACGGGATGACCGGCGGACAAATGGCCCCTACCACCCTGCCTGGCCAGGTTACCACGTCGTCGCCCGGGGGGCGTGACGTGGAACTGACCGGCATGCCGATCCGCGTGGCCGAACTGCTGGCCGAACTGCCCGGCGTGGCTTACCTGGCCCGCTGCTCGGTTTACGATATTGGCACCATTAAACAGGCTAAAAAGTCTATTCGCAGAGCCTTTCAGACGCAACTGGCCGGGGCAGGATTTTCGCTGGTTGAATTCCTGTCATCGTGCCCAACCAACTGGAAACTCTCGCCCAAGGAGGCCCTGAACTGGGTCAAGCAGAACATGGTTCCTTACTATCCGCTGGGTGACTACAAAGTATCGGACATGGTGAAACATCTCAATTAGACTTACCAAAGCTGATTTGTATTTATTCAGGTCATGTCATTCTGAGCGAGGAACGAGCGAAGAATCTCCATGAAATATATCAAAACCGACGCAACGTTATACCACATGGAGATTCTTCGGCCTCTGGCCTCAGAATGACATGACAAAGCGAATAATTACGCTGATTTGAGGCTTGAGAGAGAAACAACGGAGGCGTAACAATGCAAACACAAACAGAAATCATTTTAGCCGGTTTTGGAGGCCAGGGCGTCCTCTTTGCGGGAATGGTGCTGGCTTACGCGGGGATGGACAACGGCCATAACGTCTCCTGGCTGCCCAGTTACGGTCCAGAAATGCGAGGGGGTACGGCCAATGTGACCGTGATCATTAGCGATGAAGAAATCGGCGCGCTGGTGGTAAAAAACCCCCAGGTAGCCGTGATTTTCAATAACCCGTCTATGGAAAAATTTGAGCCTCTTGTCAAACCAGGGGGCTTACTGGTTTATAACAGTTCCCTGATTGACCGTTCTCCCCAGCGCACCGACATCACCTACCTCCCCATCCCGGCCAATGATATTGCCCAGGAATTGGGCGACGTAAAAATGGCCAACATGGTGGCCGTTGGGGCCACGGTAGCGGCTACCTCCATTCTGCCTTTAACCAAAATCAGCCAGGCCCTAAAAGACCATTTACCGGCTTCAAAACAATCACTCCTGAAAGGCAATAACTTAGCTTTGCAACGTGGCGCGGCCCTGGCCAAGGCGATGGCGATGGCTTGAAATCGGTGGGCCGGGTGCGCCATTGTTTGGTGGGGCTTGATCTTCAGCTCGGCCTCATCCTGCGACCAGACGAATGTATCCGGGACACCAAGCATGCTGATCTCGACAACTCTGTCGACCTTGATGATTGAATTGGGCTCCAGAGATTTGAAGGCAGGTTCCTCGCCCGGCCAATCCACCAATGGACAACAATTTACTTCAATGTTAACTCTATTACCGGAACCACCACGTTGGGTTTTTTGATCGGCAGGGTCAAAACCAGGGTGTCCTGGGGAATCTGCATGTGTTCCAGTTGCCAGTCGGGGATGGCGTTCATCAGGATTTCGCTGCCGTCGTGCAGGAATTGGGCGTATTCAACTCTATCGGTCAGTCCCGCCAGAAGCAGATGGATAAAGGGCCAAGCAAAAACATGGGCATAGAGCTTTTTGCCATTTTGAGTCAGGCGGCAATCCGGCGGCGCAGTGAACTCGCTTTGGGTGCAGCCGTAGATTGAATCGCTGTTGACCGCCAGCCAATCACGGTAAACGGCCAGGGCATCCAGGGCGCGTTGGTCGAACGTACCCCGGGCGGTCGGGCCGACGTTCATCAGCAAGTTCCCCCCACAGGCCACGGTATTTACCAGCATGCGGATCAACTGGCTGGGACTTTTCCAGGTTTCTTCATCGCGATGATAACCCCAGGAGCCGCTGAAGGTCTGGCAGGTCTCCCACAGCACAGGTTGGCCATTGATATGAATCCATGAGGGTGGCTGTATTTGCTCCGGGGTGTAAAAATCGGCGGCGTCGGGCAGGTCGAGCCGGTTATTGAGCATGATTTTTGGCTGCAACTCGCGGATGAGTTTGACCAGTTTTTCGCTTTCCCAATCAGCGCGACCTTTGCCGGGCAGGCCCTGGTAGACCCGGTCGGGATATGAGAAGTCACAGAATAACTCGTCAATCTGGCCAAAGTTGGTGAGCAATTCGCGCATCTGGTTGCGCATGTATTCGGCATAGACCGTCATATCGCGGGACTTGTTCATTTCAGCGGCATCGGGATGGTTGCGCAAGGGATGGTAAACATCAATGGGAAAGTCAGGGTGATGCCAATCGAGGAGGGAATAATAGAAACCGATGTGCAGCCCTTCGGCGCGGAAGGCATCCACAAAAGGCGCAATCAGGTCTTTACCGTAAGGGGTGTTGGTTACTTTGTAATCGGTGTAGTGGGTGTCCCACAAACAGAAGCCTTCGTGATGTTTGGTGGTGATGACCACGTATTTCATCCCGGCTTCCCTGGCCGTGCGCGCCCATTGTTGGGGGTCGTACAGGGTGGGGTTGAAGTGATCAAAGTAAGGTTGATAATTTTCGTCGGAAATTTCCTCGCGGCTTTTGACCCATTCGTGTCGCGCGGGCAGGGCGTACAGCCCCCAATGAATGAACATGCCAAAACGGTTATGGGTAAACCACGAGCTATCGCCTGAGGTGGGTTTGGGTTTTAACATGGCTGGGTCTCCCTATGTTGAGGATGATGATTAATCAAACAACTCTTCGCGGCCGGTACTGAATCGCTTCGGCAATGTGGGTAGGTTGAATATCCACCACTCCGGCCAAATCAGCAATGGTACGAGCCAGTTTGAGGATACGATGATAAGCGCGGGCGCTCAAGTGCATTTGTCGCATCGCGCTCTTCACCAGGTTGGCGCTGGTCTCATCCAGCGGGCAAAACTGGCGAATTTCAGCGGGTCCCATATCGGCATTGGTCCGCAAAGCGGTGCCTTCAAAACGAGTGCGTTGAATGGCACGGGCAGCCTCAACCCGTTCCCGAACCTTTTCGCTCGGTTCACCGATGCGTTTGTCACTGAGCTTTTCAAAGGTCACGCGGGGGACTTCCACGTGAATATCTATCCGGTCCAGCAGCGGGCCGGATATTCTTTTTTGGTAACTTTTGATCATCGAGACCGAGCAGGTACATTCTTTTTCCGGATCTGTGGCGTAACCACATGGACAGGGGTTCATACAAAACAGGTCTTGTGATGTCCTTTCAGGTTGTTAGTGACCTTCAAGGGAGGTCGAAGGTCACGGTTCCAAGTTTAGCCTAGCCTTGGCTAAACCATATAGCAATTTCAAAATACGAGATCGGCCACCATTGGGGAGAGATTAAACCAGTAGATCATCTAATAGCGATGTTTGCCCCACATCCCAGCCGGTATAAGGACTGGACTGCAATCGAAAGTATGACTCAACTGCCCCTTAAAATTCTGTACTATTAGTTGGCAACATACTATTCTGTTTGACCCAACCATTTCACCCACGGCAATACACCCTGTACAGCATTGACCAGTCGCTCGTCAGCCGTCCAGAATTCACACCCAAGATGTTCAGCCAACGCCAGGTAGTGAGTATCGTAGGCGGCCGGTCGTCCCAGCCGATCAGCCAGTTCAAAGGCTCGCAGATGAAAGTCAACCGGTTCCAGATATTGAATGTTAAATGCTAATGCCAATTGCAGCGCCTGGCGACTCTCTTGAAGGGTCCGTAAACCTCGGCTCACATATTTGCGCAATACAGAAGTTATCTCGTATGTTAGCAGTGGCGGCGCTGAGATTTGATAATCTTCATTTTGCCAAGCCCGCCATAAAGTACGCGCCTGATCACTATAAGTCTCTTCAACCACCAGTTTGATAACAATATTAGCGTCAACGCAAATCCATGAGCCGGTCATCCCGCTCCTCCCTCGTTTCACGAATCATCTCGACCGAATCGGGTTGGGGATGTTGAGGGTAACGGGTCGCCACTTCTTTGGCAAATCTTTCAACCTCATCGAGCAGGGTTAGTTGCTCACGTTTATTGGCCTCAATCCCTTGCTCAGTGACCAAACGTTCATAATCATCAGCAGGTAAGATAACCACGGTGGGTTTTCCTTTGCTCTCCACCAGGGCAGCTTCACGACGCTGCAACACTCGCCTCACCACTCGCCCCCACGAATTTTTGACTTCAGTAGCTGAAACACGCCAGATAGAATTCATCCTCATACCCTCAATTAGCTAATTATTTAGCTATATTATAATCTTTCGTCTGATCGGTGTCAAGATCATTGTGGTTGGGGGGTCTGTCCCGAATTTTGGGCAGACTAGGGGGGAGTTGGGGGGACACCCCCCAAGCCCCCCGGCCTGCGACGCAATGCGTCCTAAAATTTGGGACGCACCCGTGGTTGGGGCTGATGCTTGATGGTCGGATGCCAGACATAACGCCCCTGTTGGGGGTATGTGCAATTTGCTCATACCGTTCGCCGCGGCCGGTACTGAATCGCTTCGGCAATGTGAGGGGGTTGAATATCCGCCACTCCGGCCAAATCGGCAATCGTCCGGGCCAGTTTGAGGATACGATGATAGGCTCGCGCGCTCAAGTGCATTTGTTGCATGGCGCTCTTGACCAGGTTGGCGCTGGTCTCATCCAGCGGGCAAAACCGGCGAATCTCTGCCGGACCCATATCCGAGTTGGTTTGCAGGGCGCAATCTTTGAAGCGCTCTCGTTGCATGGCCCGTGCTTTTTCCACCCGTTCCCGGACGGCGGCACTGGCTTCGCCGGTGCGCTGGCTGCTGAGTTTTTCAAACGGCACGCGAGGCACTTCCACATGGATGTCAATCCGATCCAGCAAGGGGCCGGATATTCTTTTCTGGTAGCTTTTGATCATCGAGACCGAGCAGGTACACTCTTTTTCCGCATCCGTGGCGTAACCACATGGACAGGGGTTCATCGCCCCAATCAGCGTAAAATTGGCCGGATAGGTGAGCGAACCGGCCGAACGGCTGATGGAGACGATCTTGTCTTCCAGCGGCTGGCGCAGCATTTCCAGCATCCGATTGCCAAATTCAGGCAGCTCGTCCAAAAACAATACCCCACGATGAGCCAGGCTGATTTCGCCGGGTTTGGGCCAGCGTCCACCCCCGATCAAACCGGCATAGCTGACCGTGTGGTGCGGCGAGCGAAAAGGCCGGTGGCGCACCATTGGCTCATCGGAGGAAAGTTGATCGGCCACCGAGTAGATGCGGGTCACGTCCAGCGCTTCCTCAACCGTCATCTTGGGCAAAATACCGGGCATCGAACGGGCGATGAGCGTTTTGCCCGCGCCGGGCGGCCCGGTCATCAACATGTTGTGTCCCCCGGCAGCAGCTACTTCCAGCGCCCGCTTGACATGCTCCTGGCCTTTTATCTCGGAGAGATCGCAGGCATAAGCCGGAGGGTCGCCGTCGAGCGAGAAATCGACGCGATACGGTTCGAGTTGTTTATGCCCGGAGAGATGGTCAACCAGTTGCAGCAAGGATTCAAGAGGATAAACCGCCATCCCATCAATCAACGAAGCCTCGGCGGCGTCTTCGGCGGGGACGAAGAGGGTGGGGAAACCTTCCTGTTTGGCCAGATTGGCCATCGGCAGCACCCCGCTAACGTGGCGAACGCCCCCATCCAGCGACAACTCGCCCATCACAATCGCCTGGCTCAAATCGCCGTAAATCTGCTCTGAGGCCAACAGGATGCCAATGGCAATCGGTAAGTCATACGCGGGGCCGGCCTTGCGAATATCAGCCGGGGCCAGGTTGACCGTGAGTCGTTCGGCAGGGAAGGGCAAGCCGGTATTTTTGATGGCCGCCCGCACCCGTTCACGGCTTTCCTGCACCGCAGCATCGGGCAGACCCACAATGGTCATCGAAGGGAGGCCACGCGAGATGTCGATTTCAACCTGGATGAGCACGCCGTCCAGACCAACCACGGCGCAACTGGTGACTTTGGCGAGCATGTTGGTTTCTCCTGGGAGGATTGGGGCAGTTTTGTAAAACCAGCCTTAGCATAATCAATTTTATATGGTTGAGCAAGTAGTTCCTAAAACAAAAAGGGGATGAACCGGTGGGTTGATTTCATGTACGCCGCGTATTCAGCCCCAAACCTGGCCACGTTCTCTCGCTCTTCCACGCGGGCGGTGGCCACTAAAGAAATTGTCACCACCAACACCAGCAATAGCGTCACCCACGTGACCTGCTTGAAAAATATACCCCAGGCCAAAAATAACAGGGAGCTATAAAGCGGGTGGCGGATGTACCGGTACGCCCCGGTGGTGACCAGGTTGGTGGTGTTCTCAAAATCACCTTCCGGTTGGCCGACCACGCGCAGTAAATAAAAGCCGTGGATGGCCAGGAAAAGGGAGACACAGAGCAAGACCCACGAGACAATTTGGAACGACGCCAGGGGATTGTTGATCCAATAGTCCACGTTCAACAAAAACAGGAGTAAGATGGATACGAAGGCAAAAAAGCGATAGAAACCGTGCGATTGCCGATTGCGCAGCGACGGCCACGAGTACCGGAGAATACCCGCAGACACAACCACAAAAACGATGATCTTGACCATCTTTATCTTCCCTCCTCCAACCTGAAGCGATCCAAACATCAGCTTGGTTGAATTTGTTGCACAAATTAACCCGAATTTTTACTTCACTACCGGACATTTTTAATCGCGAATAACGCAAATGAACGAATGACGCAAATCTTTTTAAAATTTAGAAAAACATTCGCAAAATTCGCCTATTTGCGCCATTCGCGATGAAATTTTTAGCCTTGCCCCAAACGTGTCCAGTAGTGAGGTTTTCACTAACGTTTATTGACCTGCCGCTTTGTAGTGAATCTCCGGCAACGCCCGCAGTCGCTCGGCGGCCTGTTCGGCGGTCAGGTCGCGTTGGGCTTCGGCCAGCATTTCGTAACCGACCATGAACTTTTTGACCGTGGCCGAGCGTAGCAGCGGGGGATAGAAATGGGCGTGTAATTGCCAGTGCACCTCATCTCTATCAGCCTGTTCCGGGCCGGTGGGCGCGCCATGCCAGCCCATCGAGTAGGGAAAGGAGACTTCAAACAAGTTATCGTACTTGGTGAGCAAACGTTTGAGGATGTCGGCCAGGGCGTTTCGTTCAACATCGTCTAAATCCGGCAGGCGCAACACGTGGCGGCGGGGCAACAGCAGCGTTTCAAACGGCCAGATAGCCCAGTAAGGCACTACGGCCAGCCAGTGCTCATTGTCCACCACAATTCGTTCCTGTTGCGACGCTTCCAAATCGGCATAGTCTACCAACAGCGGCGAACCGTGTTCGGTAAAATAGTCGCGTTGCCGATGGTTCTCTTTGGCCGGTTCGTTGGGCAAGACGCTGCAGGTCCAGATTTGGCCGTGAGGGTGAGGATCGGAACAGCCCATCACGGTCCCCTTGTTCTCAAAAATTTGCACCCAGCGATACTGCTGCCCCAGGTCGATGATTTGCTCGGCCCAAACGTCAATCACCCGGCGGATGTGGGGCGCTTCCATTTCCGGCAAGGTCAGATCGTGGCGCGGGGAGAAACAGACCACCCGGCCCGTGCCGCGCACGCTTTCCAGGCGCAGTAACGGGGAATCTTTGGTTGGCGAGAGCGGCGTGCCGGGCAGTAGGGCGGGAAAATCGTTGGTAAAAACGTAGGTACTTTCGTAGTTGGGATTTTGCGCCCCGCTGACCCGCCGGTTGCCGGGGCAAAGGTAACAGTTTGGATCGTAAGGAGGGCGAACTTCCGGCGTTGGTTTTTCGACTTGCCCCCGCCAGGGTCGCCTGGTGCGATGGGGTGAGACCAGCACCCACTCGCCGGTCAACGGATTATGGCGGCGGTGAGGATGGTCGGTTGGATTGAAGACGTCCACAGTTATGGCTCCTTTGCGCTTTTAGTTTATCCCCCCAGCATGTATCTGATAATCAGATGATGAATGACCTGCTCCACCGGGGCTTTGTCGTCGGTGAAAACAAGGGCGTTGTCAACAGGGTGGAATTCCCAGATACGGGCGTTCAGGGAACGAGTCGCTACCAGACGCAGTAACGGATGCTGAAGCTGGCTGACATTCCAGACAAAGTTGTCGATGGCCGTGGGTTGTTTGGTGCCTATAACCAAACTATTGCCTAACGAGCTGCCGTAATCGGGCACATCGATGACGTATACGTTGGGGAAAACCGACTTCATGGTATTGCCCAACGCCTCCACCAGACTGAAATCGGTGGCGGACCGTCCGGCATTGATTGCTACCACCCCCTCCTCATCCAGGTGGCGGTAAATCTCCTGAAAAAACTCCCGCGTGGTCAGGTGGAAAGGAATGTAGGGCGGGCGGTAGGCATCGACGGCGATGACGTTGTAAGTTTGGCCGGTATGGGTTAAAAAATAGCGCCCATCCTGAGCGTGGCTGGCCAGGTTAGGTTCAGTCATATCAAACCACTGTTGGCCCACAGCAACAATGGCCGGGTCGATCTCTACCCCGTCGATGGGAATGGGGCCATAAATGTGACTGTAAGCCTTGGAAATGGTTCCCGCTGCCGAGCCGATAATCAATAAATTGCCGACATCACCCTCGCCAAAGAGCGGGTTATTGAAGTAAGGCACCACCAAAAAATAATCCCACACGCCGTCAACCAGGGGGTAATCGGGATAGTTGGGATTGTAGGTGGAATGGATGCCCTGTCCTTCGTTGAGTTGGAGCGCTCGCCAGACCTGGCCGGTGTTGTCCACCTGATCGAGAACCTGAATATAGTTATAGCGCGATTCGGTTTCATAAACCAGGCCGGGGGTACTTTTGATGGGGCCACTCAGCCAGAAACCATACATTCCCAGCAGGATGGCGGGCATCACCAGGTAAGCCAGGGTCCAGCGGTAGCGAGCCAGAAACAATCCCCCCAGGCTGACCACCAGCAAAACCAGGGCAAAGGCCAAAAAGGTGAGGCGGGTGCCCAGGTTCGGGATGAGTACCAGGGCCGGCAAAAACGCGCCCAACAAACTACCGAGGGTGCCAAGCGCGTAAATGGAACCGGCCGTGTGGCCGCTGTGCGCCACATCGTCCAGGGTCAAACGGATGGCAAACGGCGACACCGTCCCCAGCAGGGTGACCGGCAGGCTGAACAACACCAACACCCCCATGAGCGACCCGGCCAGAATGGCGGCGTCATACGTCACAAAGCCCTGAGTCGACCAGCGCAAGACCGGCGTGGCTGCCGGGGGAATCAACCCCACCAAAAACGCGCCCCAGGCTGTAATTTGAAATAACGTGCTGGCTCGCGGGTCTTTATCCGCCCAGCGCCCACCGATAAAGTAACCGACGGTCAGATACAACAGGATCAGGCCAATAATCGAGGCCCAGATCACCAGCGAGTTCCCAAAGAACGGGTCCAGCAAGCGGCTGGCGGAAAGCTCCACGCCCAGGGTGGTCATTCCAGAAATGAATATGGTTACAAACAAATAACCTTTTTTTGGCGACAAGGAAATGCTCCCGATTTTTCAACGACGGCAGCTATTATAATCAGGGAAGAAAAGGTTGGCAATATAGTCTAAGTGGTAAGTCGCAGCACATATTAGACACTTTTAGTCGCAACACATATTGTACATTTACAAGAGAATAAGTCGCAGCACATAGTATACAGTTCATACTGACATCAAAAATTAGGAGGTCAGTATGAACGAGTTGCTCAACGAAAAAGGCCAAGATGAAGGCGCAGTAGTGCGAAATGAAGCCATTGATTTGTATTTACAAGGTTTGAAAGTAACCGACATCTGTCGGGCCTTGAGTCGCAGTCGGGGTTGGTTTTATCAAACCTTGAAACGTTATCAGCAAGAAGGTCGAGCCGGACTGGGAAACAAATCACGAGCGCCGCACATGGTGTATAATCGGACGAACACGGAGGTAGAAGCGGCGATCGTTCGAATTCGCCAAACAATCACCGACGGTCAAGACCCGGAATTACGCTACGCCAACATGGGTGCGGATAGCATTGCCCTTGAACTCAAACGTCTCAAGATAAAACCACCTCATCGGGCCACTATTAATCGTATTCTGGAGCGTCATAATTTGCTTCAACCGCGCCAACGCAAGAATAAACAACACAAATTGCCGGAAGATTATCCGTGGCCGAAGGTTGAAAGGGCCAATGCCTTGCATTAGGTTGATTTTGTGAGTCGTCGGATTGGCGGCAATGCAGAACGTTTTTACGGTTGTCATTTATTAGATCTGGCCCGACGTTGGCCCTACTTACGGATCATCACCACCAAATCTGTCAAAAAGGTGAGCCAATTCTTGGTTTCTGCCTGGCAAGAGGTCGGTTTACCAGCCGCCATGCAAATCGACAATGACATTGTTTGGAATGGTGGTGGTCGGGGACAACGCGTTTTGAGTACAGTGGTCCGCTTGTGTTTGGCCGTCGGGGTTGAAGTGATCTTTATCCCACCCTCCACCCCCATCGCCAATGGCCCCATCGAGAGTTTTAACGATCTGTGGGATGCCAACTTTTGGGGACGAACCGAGTTTGGCAATGTTGAGCATGTGCAAACCGAACTGCCCCTCTTTGAAACCTACTGTCGCCATCGTCGCCCTCTGCCCGAGTTTGACGGTCAGACGGCTGATCAAATCTACCCGGACTTCAAACCCGTTCGCTTGCCAACTGATTTTGACCTCCACTGGCAAAAGCGAATTGCCATCAGAACCGGGTTTGTCCATTTCATTCGCTTCGTTTCCCCACAGGGAAGCTTCTTGATTTTGAATGAAAGCTGGGCTTTGGAGAAAGACCGCTGGGCTGGCGCTACGGTCCGAGCAACAATTGACACCCAAGCCCAACAACTCAACGTCTACCACCATCCGGTCAAGGCTGATTACTGCCAGCTTATTGCACAATTCGATTACCCTTTGGCAGAAGATATTGTGCCGCTTGAGACAACCTGTACCCAAACTCAACCATCCATTTGGCCTGCCGTTAAATCATTTAGTTGTTAAATTGTCTACTATCTGCTGCGACTACACCTCCTTGTAAAAAGTGTTCACTATGTGCTGCGACTCACCATCTAAGGTGAGGGAGTAGATTTCTTTATCCCTTGAGGGTTGTTGGTGGAACTTTCATGATTGGGGATCGTATTATATGATGAACATCGAATAAGTTTCAGGTCAGGAGGACATTATGTCGTTATTAGGTTGGATCATCCTGGGCGGATTGGCCGGGTGGCTGGCCAGTCAGTTGACCAAAGGGCGCGGCTCGGGTTGCCTGGTCAATATCATTTTGGGCATCATTGGCGGCGTTGTGGGCGGCTGGCTTTTTGACTTGATCGGGATACAACTCGGCGGGCCGGTGGGAAGTTTTATTACGGCCGTCATTGGGGCGACAGTATTAATCTGGATTTTCCAATTGTTCAGCCGGAGATAGAAAATTGAGGCCAACCATCATTTAGTCACTTGCCGGGGTTGGCTCTTCTTCAGGCGTCGGTGCGGAACGCGCCCCAATGGGCGTGGGGGTGAGGGTAGGGGTTGGTTCAACGGTGGGGGTTTGAGTCTCAATCAAAGCAGGCTCGAGCGCGCCAGGGTCCTCATCGCCCAGGCGAGCGTGAAACTCACCGTCAATCTCAATTTCGTAATAGAGAGGCACCACTTCGACCCAGGTGTTGCCCGGCTTCAACGGCATTGGCTCATTATTATTGAAAATAAAATCGGGCGTGGTCGCGCCGTCGGTTTGCCAATTTCCTTTTAAGATTTTGCCATCGCGTAACAGCCAAGCAGTGCCAAACCCATTGACAATAATATCGACCGAGGTGGCCCCGTTAGCGTCCTCAACAATGTCGGTTTCCTCATGTTCGGCAAAATAAATAATCACGTTAGCCGCACTGATCCTGCTACCGTTGAAATCTTCTATCGGCTCGCCCGTGGTTGACCGGAGATAACGACCACTGTTTTCATCATACGTCCACATGGCCTCGCTGGTTTGGGGAGGATAGGGAATCGTCACTTCGGCAGCATCTGCCACAGCCTCTTCCGGCAGGTCGTCCCAAATGGGTTGGGGATCAAAGACAAACCCGCGCAGGTTTACGTCGCTTTCCAATCCTTCATCCAACAGATACTCCCGGGCCAGGGTAGCATCAAAAGCCAGCCGGGTTGCCCAGTTTTCAGTCTCGCGGTAAAAGTAGAGCGAGGGCGTAAAATACTCATCCAGGTCGGTGATGTTGGTTTTGGATAGCCGGAAACGCACCGGGTCCGAACCGCCGGAGTGGGCCAGCGCGCCCCGATATTGCGGGGCCAGTTGCAGGTTAATCAACCGCACCGAGCGAATGGGCGCAATCGTCTCCAAATCTTGGCTCAGGTAAATGGCCGTAAAACGGGTGACCCACCACTCGACCAATTCCTCATACACTATATCAGCCTCATTCAAACCCACCTGGGGCCGGGCTTCGTAATCGTTGCCTATCCGCACCATGATCGGCCGGCGATGGATCAGGGCCTGGTCGTCGACTTTCAGGCCGGTCAACGGGCTTATATCGGGGTTACGGCTGAGGCCAAACTCGGCCGGGCCAGAAACGGGACCTGTCTCTGGGGTTGCCTTTTCCCCAATGGGATTGTTTGCATCTGGCTTCACGGTTATGGTGGCCGTTGGGGTGGCTGGGCCGGAAGGCGAGCCGGTGGATGTGGCAGTTGGCTCTTCGGTGGAAAAGACGACCACTTCTACCTCGGATGTTGGCGTGGGCGGAACAGGTGTTTCCTCACCAGCGCAGGCAGTTGCGACCAGCAGGGTTACGGCCAGCAAGAACAGAATTGAATATCGAGCGCGATGAGCCAATTGAGGCATAGATCCTCCAAACAGTAGACGGTAGACAGTAGAAAGGGCAGGTTATGCCCACCCAAACAGAGCGGTATTATAGCATTTACTTGGGGCATCGGCAACCAAAATTGGATTTTCTTATGCCCTGATGCAGACTCGTTGCCAACTTTGATTTTTGGGGGTAGAATGGGGGTGGTGGGAGATTCTAATAACCCCGTTATTTTTCATCCTCAATGGTCAGGGGGAGGGTTCTAATGTCACGTGAAGATGATATAAAAAAACTAATAAGTACACACAATAAACGTCTGCAAGAACTCGAACAGAAGAAGGCTTCGTATGGAATAAGTGCTGACCCCAGCATCCCAATAGAAATAAAAGATATAGAAGCAGAGACTCAAATATTACGGATAGAACTCGAACTCCTAAGAGGAAATTTCGACGATACAGAATTGAGAAAGATTAGCTTTTTTCTGCTTGGTCGTGGCACACTTCAAGGCGACATGGTTGAAGACAAGGTACAATACCTTACCAGGGCCGTAGCAGAAGGATCCAAGATTGAAACATTAACCGAGTACATCAGAGAATTCAGGCCAACAATTTCCCCGGATAGTCTTGAAGTCAGGCCAACAATTTCTCCAGATAATCTTAAAATCACCTCCCCTCAAAAGAGTCCTACCCAAATAGAATTTGTAAATCGCGTGAGTGAAATTCAATACATCACTAACCCTCTTTGCCCCCCTTATCTATTGATGAGCGCCCCAGGTGGTTATGGTAAAACCAAATTGTTGGAAACGCTCAAATTCCAATTTGAGCAACAGGGTTGGTTATGTATATCTATCAAGTTAAATCGCAAAAACACTTATTCGTTACAGGAATTAACCCGGATCATCTTGCGAGAAATTACAGACGAAATATCTGAGAGGCAAACCATCGAAACGCCCGCTCAATGTGGCTCCGCTATTGCTACCCAAATACTTGGACGTTTAGGTAGAGACAAATCTAATTGTATCCTCTTGATTGATGAAGCGGAGACGCTGGGTGTAGATATTGCCAAACAATTGTTAGACGGGATTATTCCCACTTTGAATAACGGCTTAAAAGTGAGCGCTTCCTTTGAAACATTTCGCATGATCATCGCCGGTCGTTATATCGCCGATTGGCAACGGATCACCCACGAGATACGACCAGATCTGATTCCCCTGGGGCCATTCACCTTTCCCGTGGTCCAAGAGAGCGTAAGATGTTATGCCGAGAAAGAAGAAATCATCATCAATGCCGAAACCAGGCGAGGCATTGCCTCGCATTTGATGTATCTTACCGGAGGGCATCCAGGATGTATTGCAAGAATTCTCAAACGTTATGAACCAGGCGTAACCGCCGACCTTTTTTTACTAGGTGAAGGCGGAGATAACCATTATGAAACGGTGATTCGGCCAGTTATTGAAGAAATCAGAAACGGTATCCCCCGCCAGTTAAGGAAAACCTTCGACACGCTCAGCGTCGTTCGATATTTCAACCCCAGGCTATTGCAATATTTTGCCAAAACAGGGTTGATTGTCTGGTCCAAGAGCGAACATGAATTATCGGACCAACTTACTCAAACGTATCTGGTTACCAGGGAAAAAGGTTTTTTGCAGGACGGAGTCATCAGACGAATGTTGGCTATTCGTCTGCGTAGAACAAATCCAAAGCGTTTTATTCGAATTTGTGAAGAAGCGGTTGCTTTTTATGAAGAAAGTCTCCAAAATCCAAAAGTTATCAGACCTGATGTGATTGCTGTTGAGCTTCTCTTCCAAACGCTTCAGCTTCTATCGCTCGAGGCTTCTGGACGTAAGCAAAAAATGTTTACCAGGTTGTCTGATATTCTTGAAATGCTCACCAATGTCCATGACTTTGATGATATTAAGCAAGTTTTTTTTGATTTTCTAAATAAGGATTGGGAATTTCAATTCAACTTCAATTACCTTCTCCGCGATGGCACCTACGATCACGAACATCCCTTTACAGAATTTAAGCAGAAAATAGAAGATTTTCGGTAAAACTGATGGATAAGGGAGGGACTAACGATGCCGGAACAAGTACCGTTTGTTGGTCGGAAAAATGAATTAAATCAGGTGGAAGGTTTAATTGAAGCGCGGGGCACGCGCCGGGTGTTATGCATTCAGGGCGATGGCGGCGTTGGTAAGACTCGCCTATTGCAAGAGGTTCGCCAGCGATATATCGACAAAGCCGGATTGCTTATGGGCGATATTATCGACTTTGATGACCGCGCTCTGCATGTTATTGAAAATGTGGAACGCCAGGTGATGCAAAATTTGGGCTTAGAAGCTTTTGAAAAACATACCAATCAACGTCTCGATTGGTATAGAATGAAACAGGCCGGGGTTAGCTCGGAGAAGCTTGAACAGGAGGCTGAAGAGGTTCGTCAAACCTTGATAGACGATTTTAACCAATTGGCAAAAAAGAGGCGGATAGTTTTGCCAATGGATACCATGGAAAAACTTGAAGGAACAAATGCCTGGGAACGTCTGAAAAATTTCATTATTAAATCACAAAACACCTTGTTTATTCTTTCTGGTCGTACGACCAAGAATCTATACAAGGAACTGCGTTTACAGTTAGGTGGCAATGTGACTCTCATCGAGTTACAGCCGTTGGAAGAAAAAGATAGCCAGCAATATTTGGATGAAAAACAACGTCAATTGCACCGTGATTTGGACCCAAACTTGACCAAACGTTTATTAGTGTTGGCCCAGGGAAGACCAATTTTAATTGATTTGGCTGTTGAGTGGTTGTCTCGGAATCTGCCTCTTGACTGGTTGATTGCAGACGAACTACCCCAGGAAGGGATACCCTCTAAAGCAGAAATTGAGAATTTCCAGATCCAATTGGTGAACCACATTGGTCAAATTCGCAGTCAGGTAGACCAATTGATCCTGTTAATGTCCCGAGTCTACCCTCTTGATTCCGCAATGATTGCGAAGGCATTAAACGTATCCTCAAAAACAGCCGATACCCTACGCAAACAAGCCCAAACTTATGTCTTTGTAAAGTCAACACCGGATGGTCACATTTACTTACACGACGAAATGCGACGTATGGTCAGGGAGTATGTTTGGCCTGAAATAGATCCGGATGGCAGCCGACGGCATAAGGATAGCAGTTTAGCTGTGGCATATTTTCAATCTCAGGTTAAGACTCTGACCGAAAAGATCAATCTACACAGAACAAAAGAAGAAGAGGCTCGCCAAGCAGGGGATGTGCAAACAGAATTTGATGAATTTATCACCAGAGAAATCCTGGAGCAAGAATTGTGGGCGCTTAACGAACAACTCTTATTTCATACTTTGTTCATTGACGCAAAACAGGGGGTTGAGTCCTTCGTTGAGATATTCGACGAGGCAACGGAGGCATATCAATATTCTTCCCGGGAAGTATTGCTAAAACAAATGGAAAGCTATATTGAGCTAACCAAAAATGAAACCTATCTACCCGAGTTATTGCCGGAACAAAAGTATGAAGTTGATATTCGGTTAGCCAAATATTACCTGGACAGTGGTCAATATAATGATGCCGAAAAATTATTACAAAACCTGTTGGAACAAACCGGGCTACAGCCCGCCCAGAAAATTGATGCCCATATCCAATTGGCAAATGTCGTAATTCGGTTGGGTGATTTCCAGGGCGGCATCGAAAAATTCAAACAAGCCGTCCAACTTAGCCAAGAGAACAAATTAAAGGAGTGGTTGGTAAAGGCAGAAAACGGGCTTGGTTGGGCCTACCGTTTAACGGCTGATCTTCAACGAGCAGGCGAGCATTATCATTCTGCGCTGGATTTGGCTGAAGAAATAGGCCTGAAACATCAGCAAGCCATGCTCTATGGTAACTTGGGATTCTTGTATACCTACTACGCCCATATTCCAGATAATAGAGACAAGGCTTTATGGTTTTGTGATCAGTCTCTCTCTTTATGGAAAGAACTTAAAGATAAGCGCGGTCAGGGGAGAGCCTATTCTACCATGGGTTGCATAAAACTTATGGATAGCCGATATGAGGAAGCGATGGAATGCTATCAAAAATCGCTGGATATTTTTGAACCGGCCTATGATCGGGAGTGGCTGAGCCTTGTTTATTCGTGGCGTGGAACAACATATATGTCAATGGGAAACATGGAACTTGCCGAGGCAGATATTCTTCGCTCGCTGGATCTGAACATACTGAAAGATAGACCCATAAACCTGTCAAGGCTTAGTCAACTTTATATGCTTCAAGGCAAATTAGATGAAGCCCAAAAAGCCGTAGAAGAGTGTCGAAAATTGGCCTTGAAGTTGCCCGATGTATGGTATCAACTGGTTTCTTTGCGAGACTTGGCCAATGTATCCTTCTATAAAAAAGAATACGCCAAGCTCGATGAATTCCAGCAGGCCCTGGATGAATATCTAAAAAAGTGGGGAGAGTCTCAGGACCTACGCGCATTCGGCATGTTCTACTTGAGTCTTGGCAACTTAGCCCTTGGCCAATCTGATCTAAATAAGGCTGTCCAATACTATGAAACGGGATTAGGTTATTTGGTTCGACTGGGCCGCTATGGCAACGATACGCCTCAAACTTATATCGAAAGACTGGAAAAAGTTATGGTAGAGCATTTGACACTCTCCGAGGGACAAATCAGAGAGATTGGGTCTCAATTGTTGTCATTCTGGCAAGCGCAGGGGCTTAATATGACCCACCCCGATATTCGTATCCGCCTATCTCGATGGGCAAAATGGGAGGAGCCAAAAAATGCAAGCCGACGATAACTTGTTACCCTTTGATGTTGATGCGCCACGAATATTGTATGACTTACCCCATTCCAACGATGCTGGTCCAACCACCGACCAATGCGACTGCGCCTGTGCAGCCGGTCTGTCAATAGGGCAACAACCAGTTGTTCCATCCCCGGATATTGCATTCTCTTGTGCTACAAACAATCAGCTCATTCCTCTGAAAGCCCAATACCATGTTCTCTTCAGGCAAAACTCTAACTCTATTGTTCTGAACCATGCGGCCTTGATTATGGCCAATCATTTTCATCAGCCCCACCAACTTGCAGATATTCCGTCAACCTGGCCAGAAGCCTGGGGTCATAAAGTTGTCCAGAACACCCTGGAACAAATGGTTGGTCTTGGCCTACTTGTGCCACATGGTTTTCCTAAACCCATGCTGACCGAAACTCCCATTACGCTATCTGCCTGGTTGCACATTACCGACCGCTGCAATCTACGCTGCGCATATTGTTATCTCCCCCACAACAGGGTCGATATGTCTATTGAAACAGGCCGGGCCGCAATCGATGCTACTTTCCGTTCTGCCCTAGCCCACGGATACCAACAAGTCAAATTGAAGTATGCCGGTGGCGAACCTATACTTCGGTTCTCCGTTATTACCGCCTTACATGACCACGCCCAAACTTTAGCCAATCACTATGGTCTTGCCCTCGAGGAGATTATCCTGAGTAATGGAACGCTGCTCACTTCTAAAATTGTTAAAACCCTACAATCATTGGGACTCCGCCTCATGATCTCATTAGACGGCCTGGAAGATTTCCATGATCGTCAGCGTTATTATCCCAATGGACGAGGCTCTTTTGCCGATGTAAAACGGGGCATAGAACTCGCGCTAGCACACAATTTGATGCCGGACATCTCCATTACGGTTAGCTCGCGTAATGCCGAGGGTTTGCCCAAGTTGATGGAGTGGATATTGGAACGCGATTTGCCGTTTAGTCTTAACTTCTATCGCGACAATGATTTTTCTGTTACCCATAACGATTTGAAATTTGAAGAGGAACAAATCATTGCGGGAATGCGGGCAGCTTTCAAAGTGATTGAGGCCGATCTGCCGCGTCGTAACTTGTTACCTTCGTTGATTGATCGGGCTAATTTGGCCACGCCCCACCTGCATACTTGCAGTGTAGGCCATAGTTATCTTGTTTTCGACCACCTCGGTCAGGTTCATAAATGCCAGATGCAGATGAGCAAACCCGTTACTACTGCAAAGGCGGACGACCCGTTAAGCTTGATTGCTGCAGATAAAATAGGTATCCAGAATATATCTGTAGATGAGAAAGAAGATTGTCGGGATTGTGTGTGGAAGTATTGGTGTGCGGGTGGCTGTCCCCTGGCTACATATCGGGCCACCGGGCGCTACGATGTGAAATCGCCTTATTGTAACATCTACAAAACTCTATATCCTGAAGCTGTACGTCTGGAAGGACTCCGTTTGCTCAAATACGCTGATGAAAAAACAGCGGTTTAGAAAATCTCAAGAGAATCTTTCGTTCAAGCATCCATATAGGTCCGCAGCGCAGATACCAGCCGGTCGATGTCTTCTTCCGAATTGTAAAAGCCGGTAGAAATCCGCAAGGCATACGGATGGCGGATATAGCGGAGAATTATCCCATCTTTGGCCAGTTTGGCCATTGTTTTGGCCGGGTCGAGACTTTCCACATTAAATGTGACCAGCCCCGCCTGGGGGCCGGGTGGGGTGAGGATGGTTACGCCAGGCAGGGTTTGCAGAGCGTTGCGGGCATACTCAGCCATCAACTCGATGCGTTGGTAAATCCAGTCCCAACCAACTGTTTCTTCCAGCCATTTCAAATTTGCCGCCATCCCCTTGAAACCGGGGCGATAGAGGGTACCCACCTCGTAACGCCGGGCCGAGTTCCGGGCAGGCAAAAAATATCCGGTAAAATCGTAACCGTTCACATCCTCTAACGTCGAATAGCCCACAAATGTGGGCGCAACCAGCCCCAGTCGATCCTGGCGCACGTACAGGGCGCCGGTTCCTTCCGGGCCGCAGAGCCACTTCTGGCCAGGCAGGGCGTAAAAGTCGACTCCGCTGGCTGGCAAATCCAGGGGGATCGACCCGGCCGATTGCGCCCCGTCCACCAGGGTCAAAACGTGGTGGTAGTGGGCCATGGCCACAATCTCGGCCAGCGGCAGCCGCGCGCCGGTATTCCACAACACGTGCGAAAACACCAGAAGCCGGGTGCGGGCAGTGATGGCGGCTTCTAATTGCTCCACCACGCTTTCCGGCGAGATGTCAATCACTTTGACCTGTACGCCATATCGCTGCCCCAGGGCATACACCGGCAATAGTCCCCCTTCATGCTCCGAGGTGGTGGTCACCACTTCGTCGCCCGGCTGCCAGCGCAAACCATGGGCCACAATATTGATGCCTTCGGTGGTGTGGTGAGTGAGGGCAATTTCCTCCGGCCTGGCCTTGACCAAGCGAGCGAAAGCGCCACGTAACTCGTCAATGGTTTCTCCCAATAGCTTGAAGCCGCTCAAATCGGCCCGTCCCGCCTCAAGCTCAAGGGTGTTGGCCTGATTCATCGTTTCAATGGTGAGGGTCGAAAGCGGGCCGCACGTGCCGGTGTTTAAGTAAACCTGATTTCGCACGGCAGGCATCATCTGGCGGATTTGGGTGATTTTTTCGATTTCAGACATTGTACAATTCCTTAAAGTCGTTTTGGGATTAAGATACACGAGGAATTCTGGCCAACAATTCGCTAACTACCTCGTAATTGATGGTACCCAGATTTTCGGCCACTTCTTCGGCAGTAATTACCTCATTACCTTGCTGCCCAATCAGCACCACTTCGTCTCCCTGGCGCACATTGGGGATGCGGGTCACATTGATGGCGCATTGATCCATACTGACCCGGCCCACCAGGGGCGCGCGTTGCCCCTTGACCAGCACCTCTTGCCAGGTTTGCGGCGACCGGCGAAAACCGTCGGCGTAACCCACCGGGATAATGGCGATAGTCTCTTCGCCTTTGGTGCGGTAGGTAGCGCCATAACCAATGGGACTATCGGGCGGTAAGGTTTTGACCTGGCCGACCGTACTCTTGAAGGCCAGGGCCGGACGAAATCCTGCGGGCAGTGGCGTAGCCGCCGAAGGGGGAAGACCGTACAAACCAATACCGGCCCGCACCATGTCAAAACGAGCCTCGGGCAAATTGATGATGGCCGCGGTGTTGGCCGCGTGAACGAGGGACGGTCGCAACCGGGCCGCGTCCAGTTGGGCCAGTAACACCTGAAAGCGGCGTAGTTGCTCTTGGGCATAACTCAGGTCGGTTTCGTCGGCGGTGGCAAAGTGAGTGTACATCCCCTCTACCCGCAAACCGGGCAGGTCTATTGACTGCAAGAAGGGGACAACCTCATCTGGCAACAGGCCCAGACGGCCCATCCCACTATCCACTTTGACATGCACATAGGCGGTCTGGTTGAGGTCGTCGGCGGCGCGGCTAAAGGCTTGCGCCAGTTCCCGGTTAAAGATAGTGGCCCGGATATTGTGCAGAATGGCTTCGTGAGCCTGCCAGGCCGGCATGTAACTCATGACCAAAATTGGGATATCGATTCCGGCCTGGCGCAGGGTAATGGCTTCGCCCAACGTGGCCACCCCAATCCAGGCAGTGCCATTATTGAGGGCCGTTCGGGCCACTTTGACCATGCCGTGCCCATAGGCATCGGCTTTGAGCACGGCCAGAATTTTAGCCGGGGCCACCATCTTGGCCAAAAGCCGAACGTTGTTGGCCACGGCTTCCAGGTCGACTTCCACCCAGGTAGGTCGAGCCGGTTGGTGTGGTCGCACCCTGGCCCAACCGGCTCCCTGGCGGACCAACTTCCGGCGGTCGTGTTGGGGGTTGGCCAGGAGTTTTTCTACCACTCCTTCCAATCGTACCCCGGCGCCGCCTTTGACCAAAACTACAGTGTCGGGGGTGAGAATATCATCTACGGCGGCGGCGGCGTCAGCGCCGGTAAAGGTCACATAAACGGCATGTTTACCTAAACCTTCATCTTGAGCGGCAGCGGCAATATCCTGGGCTACCTCACCTTTGGTCACCAGGCGATCCACCCGCGTGGCGGCATATCGACCAATCTGCCGGTGCGCCTGCCGCTCGATGTCGCCCAGGTCCGGCATGTCGCCCAAAATGGCCACTTTGTGCGCACCGGGCAACTCGGCCAGGGTATCCAAAGCCGCCATGGTGGCTTCGGGGCTGGCATTAAAGGTGTCGTCTACAATGAGGGAGCCATGTTTTCCTGATAAGGGATTCATACGACCCGGCACGCGGGGCAGATGTTTCAGGGCTTCCAGAGCCACCTCCGGAGCGATGTCGAATACCAAACCCGTGGTGACCGCCGCCAGCGCCGTGTAGATCTGGTGCCGACCCAACAACGGAATGTAGCCTTGATAGGTTTGACCCTCGTAATGCAGGGTAAAGGTCAGGCCATCGCGTTGTAACACCAAATCAGTAGCGCGGACATCGGCACCGGATTTCAGGCCAAAGGTGAGAATTCGGGCCTGCGTACGCGGTACCATTCCGGCCACGTGGGCATTGTCGGCATTGAGAATCGCCGAACCGTTAAAGGGCAGCGCCTCGATCAGGCGACCTTTTTCGGCGGCAATGTTGTTGAGCGTGCCCAGATAAGCCAGATGGGTGCGATTGATGGTGGTAATCACGCCCACCTGCGGCTGGGTGATGCGGGCCAGTTCGGCAATTTCGCCAAAGCTATCACAGGCCATTTCCAACACAGCGACTTCGTGGTCGGGGGACAACTCCCCCAACGAGATGGCCAGGCCGTAACGGCCATTATAACTGCCGATGTTTTTGAAGACGCGGTATCGCTTTTGCAATACCGTGGCTATGGCTTCTTTGGTGGTGGTTTTGCCGCTGGAACCGGTCACACCAATAACTTTGGGCTTGTATTTACCCAGAATGTAAGCGGCGTAGTCGGTTAGCGCCTGCTGAATGTCGGGCACCACAATGGTGGTGGTTTCATCGCCCTTAGGGGGGATAGCCCGAACCTCTTCACACAGAATACCACTGGCGCCCCGCTTCAGCGCATCACCAATGAAATCGTGGCCGTCGCCGGTGGTAGTTTTGACCGCCAGAAAAAGCTGGCCCGGTTCGAGCTGGCGAGAGTCAAAGGCAAAGCCGCTGAATTCCGCCGCTCCGGTCGGGCCGGGCAAAGTTCCCCTGGTGGCCTCAAGCACATCATCAAGATAAATCATACCGTTCTCCTACCATCCATGAAAATCTTTTAACCAGGAAAAATATCAAACACCCTAAAATATACACCAAAAAAGCCAGGACACAATTGACAATTATCTGCAATCAATTCACAATTGTCACCGGTCAAACCAAAACCAGGAGTACAACTGTGAGTGATACGATTACTCTCTTGCCCATTGGCGTGGTCAGAAGTAAATATACCACCAACACCCCGTCCGAAGAACTGCGGGATCATAGCGCGCAGATTGTCGTCCAGCCGGAACTTGAAGCCGGGCTGATGGGGTTGGAGGTGGACGCCGATATTCTGGTGCTGTTTTACCTTCACCTGATTGAACCGGAAGAGGTTGAACTACAATTGCACCCCCGCCATAATCCGGAAAATCCACTGCGAGGCGTGTTTGCCACCCGCAGCCAATTTCGGCCCAATCCAATAGGAGCGTCGGTAGTCCGAATCCAGACGATTGAGGCAAATATCATCACCGTGACCGGTCTGGATGCTCTGGATGGTACCCCCGTAATCGACCTTAAGCCCTACGCGCCTTTTTTTGATGCCAATACCCATAGCCAGCAATTGGAGTTGCGCGAGACGCACAGCATTGAGGAAACCCGACAGATAATCGATTTGATTGATACGGAAATCATTCGCTTGTTGGGCAATCGCGCCGGTTTTGTGCGACAAATTGTGAATTTCAAAAACAATGCTCAGGAAGTCCGCGCCCCGGATCGCTACGCCGAGGTGATGCGCCGCCGGAGAGAACTGGGCAAAGCGGCCGGTCTTAATCCTGATGTGATCGAGGCAATGTATAAATTGTTGGTAGATAATTTTATTAAAGAAGAGCTGGAAATTTTGGAGCAGCGGGAAACCAGAACTGGCAAATTGACGGCCCACCATCATTGAGGTATAATGCCCGCTGTAATTTTAGCGCCAAATTGGCGCGCGCCGAAGTGGCGGAACTGGCAGACGCGCTACGTTCAGGGCGTAGTGAGGGTAGCCTCGTGTGGGTTCGAGTCCCACCTTCGGCA
>JAFGNV010000164.1 GCA_016926805.1 Anaerolineae bacterium | reverse complement strand
TACCGATGGCTACTCTTTGCCAGGGCCTCAGCCTTGACTGGCCGGTGCAATTGGTTCAGGAGGTTGTCCCATAGTCTTTACGCTTACACAACCCTGGTTGTCAGCCAGAGATGGATATGATATACTCTCTGCCGGGATAAAAAAGACAAAAATTTCGATGGGCCTGTTTGTTTATTGAGATAGAGTTATTGATCCATTCAGGGGGCATCAAAAAATGTGCGGACGATACACGCTAGCCGTCGACAAAAAAAGACTGGCCGAGTCTTTTTCCACGATTGAAATACCCGAGCAATTGGCTCCCCGCTACAACATCGCACCCTCGCAACCTGTGGCTGTTGTGGCCAACAACGCTCCAGACAAAGTTGAATTGTTCCTGTGGGGTTTGATTCCTTCCTGGGCCAAAGACCCCAGCATTGGCAATCGTATGATCAATGCCCGGGCCGAAACCCTGGCCGAGAAACCGTCCTTCAAAAACGCTTACAAACGCCGCCGTTGCCTGGTACTGGCCGATGGATTTTTTGAATGGAAAAAAGGACCAGATACAAAAACCCCCATGTACATCCGCCTGGCTTCAAGCAATCCATTTGCTTTTGCCGGGTTGTGGGAATCGTGGCACGGCGCCGATGGTTCACACATCCTATCGTGCACCATCATTACCACCACGCCTAACGAACTCATGGCCAACATCCACAACCGGATGCCGGTGATTCTGGCTCCTGAAGCATACGAACAATGGCTCGATCCGGCAGAATGCACACCAACCCAACTCAGCGGCTTACTGAAACCCTATCCCGCCGAACAAATGACCGCCTATCCGGTTTCAAGAGCCGTCAACAATCCCCGTAATGATACTCCAGAGTGTATTACTCCATTACAAACATTGGTATAGTCTATGTCCATCAACAAACGTTCTTTCTTGCTGCGGCTGATGATATCCATCGGCCTGCTCCTCCTTTTACTGCTCACGGCACCCTATCTGAATGCTCAGGACAACGGCCGGTTGAATCACGCCGGTTTCCTCGTGGTTGACCCACCCAGCGAGCCACCCAACCCGCCGCCCTTCAGCCTGCCCTTTGCCTCGCCGCCCGGGCCGGATACGTGGCTTCTGGGCCAGCCCTATGGCAATACCACCGGTGCATACCGGCAGCGATATATTTTCTACCAGGCCGGGCAGGGACTCCACTTTGGTCTGGATTTCAGCGCCCCTTGCGGCACCGAAATCATTGCCATCGGCGCCGGGATTGTCAGCGAAGTCGATGGGCCGCACGGCTCCGGGCCGCACAACCTTGTTATCGACCATCCCAACGGCTATAGCTCGCTCTATGGCCATCTACTGAACCGGGCCAACCTGACCCCAGGCCAGACCGTCGAACAGGGGCAAGTCATTGCTCTATCCGGCGACTCGTTTGGCACGTGTCGCTCGGCCCCCCATCTGCACCTGGAAATCCGCAACAACTACCATCACCGGGCTTATAATCCAATCCTGCTCATTCAGGCTGATTGGGACAGTCTGGCCCTCGTCGGCAGCTTTGGCCGGGGCTTTGAACGCGACCTGACCGACCCCCGTCGCTGGCAAAGCCTGACTGACCAGCCCGACGTAATCTTTGGCGGTCCCCTGCTCAACGAATATGAACAACCCTGGCCCCCGGATGAAGGAGGTCGGTAATGAACCGCCGTTTACTCCATAATCTCATCACTTTGGGGCTATTTTTGACCCTTCTGACCATCACCGCTTGTGCTGCTTCGTCAGCCGTTACCAAACCGTCAATATCCAATACCCCGCCCATCGACCCCTCTTCCACCGAACCTGGCCCAACTGTCACCAACACTCCCAAACTTGCCCCTCTAACGGCCACGCCAACCGCTACCTCCACGCCTTCCCCAACTCCAACCACAACCCCCACGCCCTCACCCACCCCCACCCCAACTCCTTCCCTCCGCCAATTGACCACAGGCGGTTGTTGCGTTCAGCCTTTCTTTTCACCCGACGGGCAACAGGTTCTCTTTATCGACAAACCGGCGGCAGATGCTCCGGTTGGCATCTACGGGGTAAATCTGGCCAATCCCCAACCCACACCCGTTCTGGTTAACAACACCATTGGCTTTCGCAGTTTCGACCAGAGCATTGTTGCGGTGATGGAAGACGACTTGGTGCGGTTCAGCAACGAGAAAACGGGCCAAAGCTGGACCGTCGATACCGGCGGCAATTGGCCGAGTTTTTCACCCGACAACCGCCAGATTCTATGGGTCGCCACTGACCCTGAAGGCCCTTACGACCGGCGACAAAGTGACCTCTGGCTGGCTGACCTCGACGGCAGCAATGCTCAATTATTGCTGTCGCTCTACGGAGGGGGTTTTGCTGGCTGGTTCCCGGATAGCAATCGGATTCTACTCGTTGGCCGTGGCAACCCCGGCGATGAAGAATTGACCCTGATGGTCTATAACCTGCAAAATAACCAGCGCACCAACTTATTCAGTCACCAGCGGCTAAGGGGCATCGAAATTTCACCCGGTGGTAGCTGGATTGCTTTCTTTCTATCTTTTGCCGACGAGCCAGCCGACAACGGCCTGTGGGTGGTCAACGCCGATGGCACTGTCCATCGTAAATTGGACTTGTCTGGCTTTGGCGCTTATCGCTGGCGCAACGATGACACCCTTCTGTACATTCCTATGCGTACATCGGCCGACGAAAGTATGCAATTATGGGCTGTGGAGGCAACGACCGGCCAAAGCCGGCCTTTAACCAATCCCGCAACCCTCTCCTTCTCCATTGCCAACGGCGATTGGAACGTATCTCCCGATGGTCATCACGTTATCTTTGTGAACAGTACCGACCAGAATATCTGGCTGATTACCCTGCCTTAAGCAAAAAAAGACCGCAGAGGTTTAGTAAACCTCTGCGGTCTCGGCTACCAACAAGTGAGGTGGGACAACTACTCACTCAGGCAGGGCCATACTTGTGTACCCTCGCCAAAATTCAGCCCGACCAATATCACATCCAGCACATCCACATTACCGCTCTTATTGATGTCGGCGGATGCAGCAGTGGCGGTAGAGCCAAACTCAAGGCCAATTGCCACCGCGTCGGTAATATCTACCCAGGTATCATCGTTAATATCACCGCTAAGCAGGGCCGTATTTGCCAACCTGGCTTCCGGCTGCAACAGGGGAATGTTACAGATAGCGGGCAGATAACCCGGAGCGTCGGCCTTGATCGTGGCATCTCCTGGTGGTATCTCGGCGGTCAGGGCAAAGTCACCGGTGTCATTGGTTGTCACGCTCATTGGCTCGACAGACTGCGCCTCGATGGCCACGGTCGCTCCCGACCAATTATTCAGCTCACGGCCCGGTAAACTCACCTGGCCGATAATGACGATGACTCGCGGGCCTGACGGGGTGGCCGTACCAACAGGCGTTGGCGTACCTGCCGATGGTGTGCCGGTGACCGTAACGACAACCGTCACCCCCGGTGTTACTGATGGCGGCGTACCGGTGACCGTCGGGGTAGCTGTCGGTGGGGTACCGGTCATCGTTGGCGTAGACGTGGGCGGCGTGCCGGTGGCGGTTGGCTCAGCCGTCCCCGGTGTGCCGGTTATGGTCACTATCACGGTGACACCCGGGGTCACTGTCGGCGGCGTACCCGTGACCGGGGGGGTTCCCGTCGCTGGGGTCCCGGTGACACTTGGTGTGCCGGTAGACGGCGTTCCTGTCACCCCCGGCGTGCCCGTCGAGGGTGTTCCGGTCACATCTGGCGTACCTGTCGAGGGTGTGCCGGTGACACCCGGCGTGCCAGTAGACGGTGTTCCCGTTACCCCTGGTGTACCGGTAGACGGCGTTGGTGTGCCGGTAGACGGCGTGCCAGTTATATCCGGCGTACCCGTTGAGGGTGTTCCGGTCACCCCCGGCGTGCCGGTAGATGGTGTTCCCGTTACCCCTGGTGTACCTGTTGACGGCGTTGGTGTGCCGGTAGACGGCGTGCCAGTTATATCCGGCGTACCCGTTGAGGGTGTGCCCGTTGAAGGTGTGCCCGTTGAAGGCGTGCCGGTTACACCCGGCGTCCCTGTTGATGGCGTTCCGGTCACACCTGGCGTGCCCGTCGAGGGCGTTTCGGTGACGCCCGGCGTGCCTGTCGAGGGCGTTTCGGTGATACCCGGGGTACCTGTCGTTGGGGTGCCCGAAACCGTTGGCTCAGGCGTAGTGATAGGCTCAATCATAACGGTATAATCCTGGGTAATCACATCAAACGGCCGGGCGATAGGATCACCAATGCGTTCATTGCTAAAGGTGAAGGCCGCCTCACCAGACAGACCAACGGCGGTTGCCTCGAACGTGAATAAGGTTACATCGTCCAGCAAACCCGGCACCTGTCCCTGCCGGCTGGCCAGAAAGGTAATTTTGCCCGCGGTATTGTCAATGGTGTTTAACACCACAAAGATCAGATCGGGATTAATCTGCAAATCGTTCACTGAAATCAAATCCGGATTGTAGTTAACTTCCAACTGCGCCCCGTACAGGCCCATCCCGGTCACATCCAAGGCCTGCACGGCCACGTCAAATGTATCACCGGAAGTTACTGTAGCCGGGCCGGCAAAAGCCAGAGTAATCGGCCCTTCCGGCGTGGGAGAGACGGATGGGGTTGGAGTTGGGGTTGGCGGTGTGCCAGTTACGGAGGGCGTGGCCGTAGGCGGCGTTCCCGTCACTGTCGGCGTTGAAGTTGCTGGCGTTCCGGTTACTGTCGGCGTCGGGGTCGGCGGGGTACCGGTCACAGTAGGCGTAGTCGTAGGTGGGGTGCCGGTCACCGTCGGGGTTGGCGTTGGCGTTGGACGGGGACCGGTGGAGGTATCCGTAAAAATTAACACGGCTCCGCCGCCAACCTGCCCGCCAGTGGGAAAATCGTTCCAGCAGCGATCGGTGATGTAGACTTTGTTGTTGTTAGGGTTTACGGCAATTTCAAAGGGATTCCGCCATTGCAGATCGGGCGCAACATAGGGTGGGTTGCCCACCACTCGCTCAGGAAATCGCCACATTCCAGGAGCAGCCCCGGTTAGAACACTACCCGCAAAGTCAAGCGCGTAGGTGCCACCCCGCCCCGAGGGAGCGCAAGCGGCCTCATCGCCCTCATCATCAATATAGGCAAAACCGGCGTAAGTACCCAGCATGTGATAGCCCGCCGGGTTGTAGACCAAACCAACCTCGGCGTAATCGCCCACGCCAGTTCCGGCATGATGCAAGGTTACATCATCCGGTTCAAGGGCAGAAAAGTCATAAACCAGCAGCTTATTTGGATTGGGGAAAACATCAGGAGTTGAACGGGGGTCGTCGGCATAGGTAATAAACAGACGTGAGTCGTCAAACCCCTCATCTTGCCACACGCCCACCGCATGGGGCATGCCGGTCTGTTGCCCTGTCGATGTGTCAAACAAAATATCATAATAAGTTTTAGAAACAGTAGCAGTGTTAAACCCCAAAAACTTGAAAGGTCCCGGACTTGCCGCACTGCGCATGCTGAGATAGTTATACCCCTGGAGACTTTTAGCTATAGCCATCTCAAAGGGAGCGGAACTGGAAGAGGAGTTATTTACCCCAAAAATGTTGAGAATGGGGCTGACCCAAAAGGTGAGCGGGTCATCATTGAGAACGACCACTCGCCCGCCCGCACGATCGGGGAATTGCACCCGGCCCGTGATAGGGTTGACGGCTGGAGCGGTGGGTTGGAAGGGAGCACCAGGGCTGACATTGGTCAAAACTGTATCGGTCTCAGGGTCGATAACGGCAATGATGCCATCACCAAAAGAACCGACGTAGACGAACTCGCCATTACCGGATATGGCCACCCCCCACGGCCCACGGCCAATACCCATGCCATTGGCTGCGCCCGGGGCCGAGCCGTTTTCGCCGCCGGGAATGGTACGCAATACCTCGTCGGTTTCGCCATCGATCACGGCCACAAAGGGATAGGGTTTAATCCCGTCGACCACCGGTCCCTGGAAGGCCACGTAAACCTTGTTGAGGGTTTCGTGAACGGCCACCCCCTTGGGATGCACCGGATAGACCGCGCCCAATTTTACCGTTATTGACTCACCCTCGGCCAAGTTGATAGGGGTGCGAGGTGTGGTGGGATAATAGCCCTGCGTAGCGCCGCTGAAGCGCAAGAAGGGGGTATAGTCCCCGGCAGGCAAATCGGCAAAGGTAGCCGGAACAGCCGAGCAGGTACTTTCATCATTCAAACAGGCCTCGGCGCCCAGTAAAGGCGCTTCGTGAGTGGCGCAGATACCGTCGGCGTTCTGGTCCAGACAAACCTCAACGATGATCTGACCACCCTGCGCGCTGGCCGTACCAGTCAAGATAAACAGGAGCGCTGTAGTTAGCAACAGGGTTAACAAGCGCAATACCATCTCGCGTTTTACCAGGGGAGATGGCTCCTCTCGAGAAACTCCTATAGCAAGCATAACGACGTTCTCCCTTCCGGTGCTAGCGTCAACTCAGATTAGGTGAGGCAACTGCCCAACACCCGACTTGCAGACCACCATTTCCAGAAAAATAAAAAAACCGCTCATCATGGCGATGTCTATGATCGCCACAACCGGCGGTTTTGAACATGCATCTTAAACCCAAGTGCATAGGTCTGCATGAATTGCCCCATCTTAAAGCAGTTACCCATTAAATCAAGTCGGCAGAAATTGAAACTTCTATTGTAAAGGTACAATTTTACCATTCTAGTTTATCATAAATCAGGCCGGGTCAACAATGGGAGTTCCTTCCTATCCAATTTGCGCCGGTTTGCTTGGCCAGTTGTGCCGCTTGTGGTATCCTTGGGGCTATGAGCCAACGCTACCCGATTCCCAATGGGGAATCCACCATTGAGCTACTGGTAAAAAATTCTCGGTTTATTGGCCGGGCCGGCTACACCCCTAGTGTGTACCAAGCCAAAGTCTTTATTGATAGAGTGAAAGCCAAGCATCCTCATTGTTCCCATGCGGTGTATGCCTTTGCCGTGGGCTACGGCACCACAGTGACCCACGGCATGAGCGATGCCGGCGAACCAAGCGGCACGGCGGGCCGGCCGGCGTTGGCTGTGGTCAAAGGTAGTGGCCTGGGCGATGTGACCGTAGTGATTGTGCGCTACTTTGGCGGCACCAAACTGGGCACCGGCGGGTTGGTCAAAGCTTACACTGAAGCGACCCAATTGGCTCTGGCTGAACTGTCGGTTACCGAAAAAGTAGAACGGCAAACCATTCAGGTAACCATTCCCTACAATTTTTATGAGCACTGCCGGCGATTGGTCGAAACGTATCACGGCCAGATCGATGAGGAAGAATTTGCCGTCGAGGTTACACTGCGTCTCACCTTCACTGTGGACGATCTGCCAGATTTTGAGTCGGCTCTATCAGAACTGACCAGCGGTCAGGTGTCGATTGGATCAATTTGAACAGGCTCTACAAGGGTACGTCCAGAATCTTGTGCAACCTTCAGTTGCCCGAAATCTGGACAAACTAGAGGGGGATTCGGGAGGCCCCCGCGCCCCCCGTCTGTTTTAAAATTTCGGACAGACCCCTCTACAATTCTTTCTTTGACAACCACCCTCACTTGGATTAATATTAGCCGGTTGAGCGCCACGCATCAAAGACAACAAATAGGCAAACCTCATGGATAACCGGAACTTAATGGAGAAACTCACGTCGCTGGCCAAACGACGCGGGTTCATTTTTCAATCCAGCGAAATTTACGGCGGGATTGGTGGTTTCTGGGATTATGGCCCGTTGGGGGTGGAACTAAAACGTAATCTCAAAGAAGCCTGGTGGCGGGATATGGTATCGGGGCACGATGATCTTGCCACTCTGCCGGGCGCGCCCTCGCCGTACGCAATGACGGGGCTGGATTGCAGCATTGTCATGCACCCCCAGGTGTGGAAGGTAAGCGGTCATTACGACCTGTTTCACGACTTACTGGTCGACTGCCGGACAGAAGGCTGCAAGGCCCGTTTCCGCGCCGACCACATCCCCACCAGCCAATGCCCGCTCAAACCCAGCCGGCATCCCGGCGAACACGATAAGTGCGACCTGACCGAACCGCGCGAGTTCAGTTTAATGTTTAAAACCAATGTCGGCGCGTTGTTTGACCCCTCGTCGGAGGCGTACCTGCGCCCAGAAACCGCGCAAGGGATTTTTGTCAACTTCAAAAATGTGTTGGATACCACGCGGGTAAAAATCCCCTTCGGCATTGCCCAAATTGGCAAGAGTTTTCGCAATGAAATTACGCCACGCAATTACACCTTCCGCTCGCGAGAATTTGAGCAAATGGAGATTGAATTCTTTTGCCACCCGGCCAACTCCCAACAATGGTATACCTATTGGCGCGACCGGCGCTTTGCCTGGTACACCTCACTGGGTCTGCGCAGCGAAAACCTGCGCCTGCGTAACCACGACGCAAACGAGCTCAGCCACTATAGTTGTGGCACCGCCGATATTGAATATGCCTTTCCCTTTTTGCTGGCAGGAGAATTTGGCGAATTGGAAGGTGTAGCTCATCGGGGTGACTTTGATTTACGCAGCCACATGGAAGGAAAATTGGTGCGGGCTGGCGATGATTTTACCCTTGAACTCGACCAACAAGGCCAGCCCCGTTATGTCGGCAGCGGCAAAGAGCTATCTTATTTTGACGACCAGCGCCAGGAGCGCATTGTGCCCCACGTGATTGAACCATCAGCCGGGGCCGACCGGGCCACTCTGGCTTTTCTATGCGAAGCCTACACCGAAGACGCCATTGAAGATAGCCAGGGCAAACCCCAGCCCCGCGTGGTGCTAAAACTTCATCCCCGGTTAGCTCCTTTTAAAGTGGCGGTTTTTCCCCTGGTCAAACGGGAGGGCATGCCCAAGATAGCCCAGGACATTTATCGGGAATTGAAGCGGCACTGGAACGTGTTTTACGACGAAACCGGCTCGGTGGGCCGTCGCTACCGCCGCCAGGACGAGTCGGGCACGCCCTTCTGCATAACGGTTGATAGCCAAACGCTCGAGAACCAGACAGTCACCCTGCGTGATCGAGACACCACCATCCAGGAACGAGTGGCCAGCAAGGACCTGGTTGCTCTGATTCAAGAGAAATTAACTGCCTGATTTTCTGGAAAACCACGGAGGAACAAACAATGAGCCAAGAAAAAATCATCGTCACTATCAAACGTCGAGACCGGACCATGGTTTTTCCCGTGAGTGAGCGGGATAAATTACGCGACATTCTGAAAGATCGCATCTGGTGGGACCGTCGTAGCAATCGTTGGGCCGGGCGAGGGGACGTGGAAGAATTGAAGCAGATTTTGGAAGAACACGGCTACGAGGTAAAACTCACCGGACCGAGGTAAAATAAAAACCAGGCGTAGTCCCGGTTTTTTGTTTGGCACAATTTATTATGTCTATGGTAACTACTTCTGCAATGTCACATTTGAGGATGACCGTTACAGTTATTCAATTGTAATGAGGTTATTCACCGAGTTAACTCGGCTGATGATTGGGTTACAGTTTCAAAACTGTAACCATCAGGCGAAGATTCCTCCCTCTGGGGGAATCAGACCCTAAAAGTATGCAAATCACAGGTTCGCCTGAGACCTTTAGGGTCTGATTCTTTCCCAAAGGCAGCCTGAGTCGTTATACGTTATGAAGATTATTCTTCTTCAGCCTCTTCAGCTTTAGGTTTGCTAATCACTTCAGGCTCGGCGCCAACTGCGGCCACTTCTTCGAGTTCCGCCTCTACCTCTTCCACCATTCGTGGCGGCTCAACCTTAACCACCATTGAGTCTGGATCGGATAGAATGGTTATCGAACTGGGAACTTTCAGCTCGGCTACCGTTATGGAGTCATTGATTTCAATCAATTCTTCAACATTCACGGCAATGGCCGAAATGAGGTCCCCCGGTAAACATTCAATTTCAATTTCATCCAAGCCCTGCGTGAGCACCCCCCCGTGGTCTCGCACGGCCGGGGATGTTCCTTCGATAACCAGCGGCACTTGGGCTGTTACTTTTTCATCCATTTTGACCGCATAAAAATCTACGTGCAAATAGTTGTGCTTAATGTAATCCCGCTGAATATCACGGGCCAGGGTCATCATCGGTTTTTGCTTACCCACTTGCAGGGCAATAAGTTGATGCGTTCCGGCCTCATTGAGTACCTTACGCAACAACTTGGCATCAATTTGTAGCAGCGTCGACTTGGCGCCACGACCATATACCACCGCCGGAACCAGGCCATCCCGGCGTAAATACTTCACGTGCCGACCGGTTGTTTCGCGCACCTCGGCTTTTAACTCAAGAGCATCCATAGCTTAATTTCTCCCTTAGTTGCGGTCAACCTGTTTCATCAGGTTTGGGCAATTAGTTTTTTGACGATATTTGCTGGGCAAAGAAAAATCGCCTGATGGCGATTCTCTCCCGAACGGTGCTAATATTTTATTGATAAGCCGGTTTTCGTCAAATTTGTCTTAAAGACCTGAGAGGTTTTCAAGAATGTTGTGACTTTCTGGCCAGACGCAATTGAACCGCGAGTTTTCTTTGGATAAGTCGATCAAGAGTGGTCAGGTCTGACGATTCCTGGCCTGGGCGGCCTCGTATTCTTCTTTGGAAACGAACTCGCCGTGGCTGATCTCCCGGTCAAGCAACCGGCGATTCTGGTCAAAGTTGAGGGTCACTTCGATTCGCTGGAAACAGAACTGGTTGCCGATGAGGGTTTTATGGACCACGTAACCTCCCTCGTCGCGCTCGCTCAAGCTGCTACGCAAATCGAGTCGGGTGGCAATTACCTCGCCGCAGCGATGACAGCGGACGTAAATCCAATATCCGGCCGTATCCGCGCCACCACTCCCGGCAAACAGCGATTTCAAAGAATTCAGAAAGCCCATGCGGATGTCTCCTTACTCAAATACGGTTCACCATTCTGGCCAATAACCATATCTCAGGAAGAAGGATTCGGCAATATTCTAGCCAGGCTCAAGGCGATATATCAGCAATACAATGGCCAAAAAAATCATTTCCCTGGCCAACTGTTTCAACTTGAACTTGAGTTTCCCCGGATAGAAGTGGTACGCTTTCACCGGGAAAAACCACGGCACCTGCCGCACGTCATCGGCCAGAAGATGACCAAGATAGCCCATAAACCAGGCCCGGCCCGCCGCCGAACCCCACATCAGAGTCACGGCCAGTGACAGGCCAAAGAGGGCAAAGATATTGTGGGCAAAATGGCGGCCATTGGGCATCAAGTGAAACACATAACCAATGGTTTTGTCCACCACGTCGGGAAAGTAACTGGCCAGCAGGAGGGGCCGAAGCGGTAACTGTTTGTCCGGGCCAAACCGGGTGAGCAAGCGGTGTTCGGCCAGGGCCACGGCAAGATGTCCGGGAATGTGCATCAGTCTAAACCCGAATCCATCACCTGGCGATAATGGGCCGCAAATCGGTCCATCACCATGCGGGTAACCGGCCCCACCCGGCCATTGCCCACCCCCTGCCCATTGATTTGAGTGATGGGCATCACCTGCATGCTGGTGCTACTGATAAAGAGCTCGTCGTACCAGGACATGTCGACGGGCACGGGGGCTTCCCTTACAGGATAAGGCGTATTCTGCATTACCTGCAAAATCACATCGCGGGTAATACCAGAGAGAACGTCGGTGGCCGGGGGGGTGATGAGTTGGCCCTGGTGCACGGCAAAAATATTGCTACGCGCGCCCTCGGTCAACCGGCCATGATGGTGCAGTAGCCCCTCCAACGCGCCCGCCCGAACGGCCGCCCGCCGGGCCAGATAATTGATCAGGGTATTCAGGCTTTTGCAGGCCGGCAGAGATCGCTGGCCCTCGTACAAAATAGCGGCGGCGCCATCACGATAAAGACCTGGGGGATAGGACGGTGAAGGTTCGGGCCACATGCCAATGACCGGCCGGTCGCCGACCTCAACCGCGCCGAAAGCCAGAACGCGCATGGTCCAGGTGGCTTGCGGGTCGATCTCAATCAGCCGGGCGCACCAACCAGATAAGGTCGATACCCCAACTCCCAATTCCATCTCCAGCATGGCGGCAGAGGCCAGCAGGCGACCAAGATGTTCCTCCAGATAGAACGGGTGGCCCCGGTCGATTCTGACCGTTTCGTAAACGCCAAAGCTGGAAAATAAAGCTTTATTGGACAGGGGGATTTTAGCCTGGTCACCGGGCAGAAGGTCGCCGTTGAGAATGGCGTAATCAAAAATGGTCATCGGAAATGCCGGCTCAATAGTTTATCCATCAGCCACGGCCAAAGCATGCTCGCTGTGACAAAAGTGCGGTCAAACAAGGTAATGAACACATCACGCGGTTCGCGACGAATAGTTTTCAAAATGGCCCGGGCAACTTGCTCCGGCGGCGCGCCAGCCGACCGGCCTCGCCCGGTTGGGCTGCCCCCCAGCGAGTTGTCGTTGAACCGGGTGGCCGTCACCCCCGGATACACCGTGCTGAGCCGGATATTGTCCGCTTTCAGTTCAAGCCGCAGGCTTTCGGCCATTTTTTCCAGGGCAGCCTTGCTGGCGCAGTACCCGGCGATACCCGGCATGGCCCGCCGCCCCACAATAGAGGAAACATTGATAATCAACCCTCCGTCGGGGTTGGCTTTAAGGTACGGCGCAGCGGCCTGAATCAACGCGACCGGCCCAAAGTAATTCACGTCCATCACCCGGCGGGCATCCGTTTCCTGCAAATCAAGCACACGATCGCGAACGCCAATGGCGGCATTGTTGATGACCACCTCGATCCGGCCAAAGGCTTCGAAAGTTTTTTGAGCCAGCGCGGCAGCTTGGGCCGGGTCGCCCATATCGGTGGGGATAGCCACCACCTGATGCCTGGCAGCCGTCAATTCACCGGCCAGCTTCTGGAGCGGTTCGACCCGGCGAGCGGCCAGAGCCAGTTTGCAGCCCGCCCCGGCCAGCACCCGGGCAGTGGCTCGACCGATGCCCTGCGTTGCACCCGTCAGAATTATTACTCGATTCTCAGGAGTCATAAATTAGCATTGTACGCCAAAGTGGACAGGGCGCAAAACACCAGCAGGTTGGCCGGGGTTAGAGGTTAGAGAACGAGAAATAACGAGGGTGGTCTATTTTTTGGTATTCTTACGCCGGGAGAGAGGCTGGCGCCGACTGAGGGCGGGCGACACAAAACTCAAACCGGCCGCCCGGCGCAGGGCAACCAAAACCAGCATCAGCAAGCTCATCAACCCAATCAGTCCGGCACTAAGAAAGCGAAGAATGGCTTGCCGCATCTCGTGGGTGTTGGCCGCCGTAACACTCTCGGTGGGCAAAGGTGAGGTCTGTTCTTGGTCGACGTGAGCGACGCTGTTACCGGCAACGTCTTCCGTTGGGCGGGGAGGCTCACTGGACGACTGGACTGCGGATTCCTGTTCTAAAGGGATTTCTTGAGGAGCCGTCGCCGGGTTGGAAACAATGCTTTTAGCAGGGGATTCGGCAACCGGCGTGGCTGACTGGTCGGCGGGAACTTCTACCGCCGCCGCCTGGGCCAAAGCCTGTCCCTTGATAATTTTCAGGTTGTGCTGCCCAGCGGGCGCAGTGAAGACCGTGTAGGTATCGTGGCCGATGGTTTCCATCGCAAACTCAACTGGCCGACCGTCAACGGCGACCTCCCGGATATACTCCGAACGCAACTTCAACACCTTTACGGTCACACTTTCCCCGGCATTGGTGCCGTAATCAATTCCGACTGTGTCCTGATCCCAATCATAGGTATAGGCGGCATAGCGATCGGTGGCGGGCTGGTAGGCCCGGATGTAGCCGTCATTCAGGCCCAAACGCGGTTGCAAGATTAAACCGCTGCCATCCAGTTCCACGCCAAATAACCCTTCGATGATTGCGCTGCCCATGGTACCCGCGGCCGCGCTGTAGTAGTGACTCCCCTCGTGGCGCGGGTCGGTGGAGGAGTGCCATTCGATGATGTTGCCGGGGTGTTTTTGCCAATCGTTGGCCACCTGGAGAAGATGGTTGTAGCCTGCTTCGGCAAAACCGTTTTGAAACTCGGCCTTGATCTGCACGCCGCCCCACCAATCCCAGATACCGCCGTTTTGGTAGTGACCGTAGCCCATGCCAGGGTAGTCAAAAAAGCGGTCGGGCCATTTATCGGGATAAAAGGGATAAAGGGAAAGGCCGGGTTTTTTGGCCCCTACGGTTACCCGCGCCCACTCCAGGCTATCGAAAATGGCCTGGTTCTGCCGGAAATCGGTCAGCCCGGCATAAACGGCCAAAGCGTTGGAAATGCTAATCATTGCCGATTCGTCAAAGTTGTGGTTCAGGGGTGTTACGTGAGCGTGGGTCAGGTAGAAGCCTTTGTTCGCCTGCCAGAGCAAGGTATTGGTCTGCAGCTTGAGCAATTCGGCTTTGTGCTGCCACTCATCGGCGCGGGCGATGTTGCCCACGGCGGCGTTCATTTTGGCCAATTCGACCAGGGCCATATAGGCCAGCGCCTGATCGTAAATAGAGACGGTGGCGTGATCCTGGGCCGGGTTGTAGTCGGTGTAGCCGGGGCCTTTCTCTATTTTCACGTCGCCCCAGTCGGTGGTGTGACCGCGCCAGAGTAGCAAAGTGCCGGGATCGAGACGCTGCCGGTACACCCAATCGGCGGCCAGGTTGAGCCGTTCGATGAGGGGCAGGCCGTTGATGTCTTTTTTCAGCCAGCCAGTATTATAGGCGATGTTGTAGTAAAGATAGGCGGCGTGGATGAGGCTGGTTTCCTCGTCAGTGGTGATGGTTTCCTTGTTACTGCGGCCATCCGGGGTGAGGATGCCGCCGATGGCTCCCGCTCCAGCGATAACGCCAAAGTCGTCGTCGAGGCTGCGGGTGTTGGCAGTGTACTGGCGGCGCAAAAAGGCTTCGATGGGTTCGCGGAGGTATTCGTCGGGATAGTAGTATTGAGCCGTTTCCATGCCCCAGGCAATATCGCGGGTGTACATCTCGGGGTAGACTTTGCCCGGGCGGAAACCATGGATAACCTCATTGTCAATCTGGAAGATGGCTTCGCCGTGGGAGAAGTTGTGGGGAATATAACCGGCCGTGGCGCTGAGATCCGGCAACCCGGGCAGCAGCCAGGTGGTCTCGGTGCTGTACGACAGGTCGGTGGGGAGGGCGCGGCTGGCAACAGGATTCGCCTGGACAGGCTGAACCGGCCCCGCTACCATAACCAGCCCAACGAGCAGGCAAATTATGGCCAAACTGAGAAAATAAGAACGCCACGAAGTTGGAATGTAAGAAGGAGAGAGTCGGACAGACGCAAATTTTTTCCTGGCTTGGGCCAAACGTTGCATCCGATTGTACCCTGGTTGATGTTTTAGTTAATTTACATAACAAGTATACATAATATTTGCGAGTCTGGCAAATGATAATGCTTCTGGGCCAGGAGTCCCATCCGCTTTTAAGACCTTAAGGCTATTGCTTATGTCGATAAAAAGAGTTATTATAGAGGTATAGATTCATTGGGCGCTGGTACATGCCGGCCCGGGGTGACTTTCGGCCCCGATCCGCGATAACCAATGGACGCTGAGGCGGTAGGCGTCCCCGGCATGTACCAGCGCCCGATTTGATTCTGGAATAATGAGGCCCGTAGGTTGGGCCCATAAATTGGGGCAGGTCTAAGATCTGCCCCATTATTTTCGTCTACGCCCAAACAACAGCGGGTGAAACCGCGTCTCGTTCCGATGACCGAGGGGCATACGGCGCCAGCGCAATTAAGGCAATGACCATCTTCTTTCTTCCCCGGTAAATTAAGCCAAACTTATCATTTAACGTAAGATTTGCACAAACAAGTGCAGAAACAAGGAAATTCAGTAAAAAGTAGAACTTTTGAATAAGGGCAGGGGTAGTTGTAG
>JAFGNV010000163.1 GCA_016926805.1 Anaerolineae bacterium | reverse complement strand
TTGATGAGGTAATGTATCCCTAACGACAATTAACCATGGGTATTTCTAATTGTCGCTGATGTAACTTTCTAATTGTCGCTTGACGCAGTGGACGTCGCCACCAACTCAACTGCAGTTCAGCCATTCGGCTCATACAAAATTTGTCATTTGTGATTATGCCATTGAAACTTGCTTTGAAAACGGCAAACAAGAACTCGGTTTAGGCGATTATCAGGTTCGTTCTTGGACGGGCTGGCATCACCATATGACCTTGTCTCGTTGGCCCATCATTTTCTGGTTCGGTTGAGATTGAAATTCAAGGACAAAGCGCCGTCTTTGACTATCTACCAGGTGCGGCTCTTGCTCACCAGCGTTTTGCCCACCCCAGTTTTTGATGCGGCTGCGGTCTTGCGCATGGTGCAGCATTATCAAAAACGGAACCATATTGCTTATCGGTCTCACCGTAAATCCAAGTTGGCGCGCCTTAGCCTATCAGCCGCCAATCTTGCGCTGTAATACTAAGCGCGGCGTCAAATGCGGCTGGTATTGGGTGGATACACACTGCAATAAGAATGTGGCACGGGGTGGCAGATTACAGTGACCGTACAGGGAGAATAAACTATTGCCTATCCTCTTTTACCCCCCAAGCCCCAGGCAAAAATCCTACGGCTGCCTTTCCCAGACCATTGCCGGATAGTGACGGTAAAAGCCAATAGCCTCCAACAGAGACCGGCCAGGGCTGTCCAACACCGGTTCCCCGTTCCACGTTTCTACCATCACCCGACGCTCAAAACGAGCCAGATGCTCCAGCAGAGCCGACAACGCTCGTTGGATAAGCCCTTCCTCAACCCCTTGGGTAATGGTCAGGTTAGTTCCGCTATCGGTGGCAATGAGTACTGGCAATCCCCGGTGTTGGATCAGCCAGGTTGAGGGTACTCGGGCAAAAGCCAACGGCTCTCCCTGGATGGTTTTCGGTTGTTCTCCGGGAGCACCAGCACGGGCGGGGCCATAGAGATTGGCCGGATCGCAGGCATTCAGCACCACCGGTTGCGATTCTTCCGGTTTGCTGTCTCTGATAGCCCGCAACCGCTCGACCACCTCCGGCAAAGCAAATTGAATGCCCGACAGTCCCTGCACAAAATAACCACGCCGCACCTCGCCTCGCATTTCCAGCCGTTGCAGTTGCTGAAAAATCAGACCCCAATCCCAGGAGCCGATTTCTTCGGTCAGGCACTCGTGAGTGACAATGCCGTAGCGGGCCAAAAGCTGGCGCGTTTGCTGGGCGACCCGTTCGGCCACCGACACCGGTTTACCCAACACGCCAAAACGGTGCACCAGAGTCCAGCGGCCAACCCAGCGCGACTCAGTCAACATGCCAGATTGTTGCGCCAAACGCTGGCGAACACGGTGTTTGGCCGCCTGATATTGTGCCCGACCGGGTTTGCGTAACATTTGCTGACCCCTGGCTCCAAGCCGTTCTCGTCGCCGGGCCAACTCTTCTTCCAGCGAACTCAATGGTTTTCGTTCTTGAGGTTGAGGACTCCCCTCGGTTACAATCTGGCGCATTGCCTCCAGACTGTCGTTGGTGACCAGACCGGCCATGACCAATTCAATGAGAGCCGTCTCAACCGTTGCTACCGCCAATTCCAGCGCCGCGCAGAGATCAGCGAAAAAGATCGCGCCCTCCGATTTGAGAAAATGATAAACAACTTGAGTCTGCTCGCTGAAAGTGGTTAAATCTTCTGGGGCCGGTTCCAGGAAAAGGTGGCCTTCGCCTCGAAACAAAAAACGCACCCGTCCCCGGCGGGGGTCGACCCCACCGGCACCGACCCACACCAATTCGCCGCTCTGGCAGAGCGCGTCCAGTTCTGCCGGTTGGTAGTGAGCCAACCGCAGCGGCAAAACGTCTCGCTTCCAAACCCGGCCTACCACTGGCGCAGCCCGCAGCTGCTGCAGAACTTTGACTAAACTACCTTCACCGCTCAATCGCTCCCGGGGAGACAAATGCTGCCATCGGGCCAAAAAGTCGGCATAAACGGTGAAAGGCACCGGTTGCACCTCGCGCCGCAAAATATGTAGGGTACGGCGGTGGATTTGTTCCAGAGTACGGCGGTCAATAAATTCGGCCGTGGGTGGTAGCACCGAATCTGGCTGGTTGGGCTGGGGAGTAAAGTGGCCATGAAGCAGTTGGCGGGCTTCAATCAGATGGTCAAGCTCCGCCTGGAGCCAATCTTCCGGGAAAGCATATCGCGCTCGAATGGTCGCCAGGCTAACCGGCCCGGCCTGAGCCAGAAAGCGCGCCAAAATACGACGTTGGGCCTCGTCAGGGGCAAGGGCGGAAGGGTCATCCCCCATCAGTCCAAAAGCGGCCTTATATTCCGGCAGGTATTCGGCGGCAACCCAGCGTTGTTCAGGACCGTGAGCAGTAGGAATGGGTAGTTCTACCAGACGATTCTCACCGGCCAGGCGGGCCACCCAGTTGGCCGGATCAATTGTGGTGCGCAGACCAATCTCACCTGACGAAAGGTCACCCATTTGCTGGAAAAGCACCGCCAGTTCTTCGGGAGTGCGGGCCCAGGTAGTGGAGGTGGTGTGCTGTAATTGACCCCGAACTGCTGCAATGGCTTCGGGTCGGAGCAGTTCATCCAGAGCGATGTCTTTGAGCAGGTCTTGCAGAATCTCCCGGTTCACCGCCAGCATCTGCAATTGTTGCTCGGCTTTGGGCGCGTCCCACTCGTACATATAAATGTTGACAAAATCCCACAACAGGCTTTGCGCTACCGGCGAAGGAGCCGCCGATTCGACCAGCGCCACCTCAATGCTGCCCTGCCGGATACCGGCCAACACTTCTTCCAGGTGCGGCAAGTCCAGCACATCTCGCAGGCAGTCACGATACGTTTCGGCCACAATGGGAAAATCGTCAAATTGGCGCACAATTTGTAGCAGGTCTTTAGCTCGCAGCCGTTGCAACCAGAAGGGGGTACGCTTGCCTCTCCGCGCGCCCGGCAACAACAGAGCGCGGGCCGCATTTTGGCGGAATCGCGCTCCAAACACCGCCGAGTCCGGCAGCTCGCGCAAAATGCGCTCGCGGGCTTCATCCGGCCCCATTTCGATCACCAGATCGAGCGGGAATTCGGCTTCGGCGTCCAGCAGGCGCAGGAGAATACCGTCGTCATTGGTCTGCACCTCAATTTCGGTTCCCATGCGCTCGCGCAGAGCGCCGGCCAGGGCCAGGCCCCACGGGCCGTTGACCCGGCCGCCAAACGGCGAGTGAATCACCAGCCGCGGGTCGCCCAGGGCATCTTCAAAAGTTTCCACCAGGATGGTTCGGTCCGACGAAACTGCTCCGGCCTGGTCGAGCTGACCGGCCAGGTAGTCGAGGATGTGCCAGGCCGAAAAGTCATCCAGGGCGTAGTTTTCACCGAGCCAGGCCAGGATAGCCTGCACGGCGGGGGTATCGCGTTTCTGGCCAATCTCTTTGAAATCTTGCAGGTTCAACTCCTGCTGGAGCTGCGCCAGCCGTTGGGCCACCACCCGCCGGAACGCGCCGACTTTCTGGCCCAGTTCGTAAGGCCGCCAGGGATAATCGCCGCGCCAGAAGGGCATCCTGGGAATTGCGCCCGGCGCTTCGGCCACCAGCACTTTATCGTCGGTGAGGTCAATCACCCGCCACACCTGCGATCCCAGCATAAGGGTGTCGCCAATGCGGGTTTCAAAAACAAATTCCTCGTCCAACTCGCCCAACTTGGTTTTTCCGTCGCTGAGGTAGGCGCTAAAAGCACCAGTATTAGGAATGGTGCCGCCGTTGGTCAAGGCCAACAGCCGCGAACCGGGCAGCGCGGCCAGTTTGTTATTCACCCGGTCCCAGGCCAGGCGAGGGCGTAGTTCACGGTAAGCCTGGCTGGGATAACGGCCCGCCAGCATCTCCAGGGTAGTCAGGAAAACGCGCCGGGTTAGATGATGGTAAGCGTAGGCGCAGCGCACCAGATCGAACAGGACCTCTACGTCCCAAGTTTCCACTGAAACCATGGCCACAATGTGTTGCGCCAGCACGTCCAGCGGCTGGCGGGGTGGGTGCGTCGGCTCCACTTCCCCGCGCAGCATCCCCCCGGCAATGGCCGCGGCCTCGATGACATCCTCGCGGTGAGTGGGAAAAATGCGCCCGGTGCTGGTTTGGCCCACCAGGTGACCGGAGCGGCCCACCCGTTGCAAACCCTGGGCCACGGATTTGGGAGACTGTAACTGCACAATCAGGTCGACCGCGCCGATGTCAATGCCCAGTTCCAGAGACGAGGTACCGACCAGCGCCGGTAACTCACCCGCCTTGAGTTGGCGTTCCAGGTTCAGGCGGGCTTCTTTGGACATGCTGCCGTGGTGAACGCGAATGGGGCTGCCGTGCGCGCCGCTGCCAGCGGCCATCATGCCAATGCCTTTGGCCACGCCCCCTTCGATGAGGCCGGAGGTCTGGCCCGCGGCTTCGGCGGCGATTTGTTCGTTGAGCCGGTCGGCGGTGCGTTCGGCCAGGCGACGATTGTTGGTAAAAATCAGCGTGGTTTGATGCTGCCGGATGAGTTGCAGCACCCGGGGAATGATGGAAGGCCAGATGGAATCGCCCGGCAGATGGCGAAAATCCTCTACCACGCTGACCACCTGTACGTCAAGAGCTTTTTGGTATGCCGCATTGACAATTGTGACCGGTCGAGGCAGTAACGAGCGGGCCTCGCCCTCACCCTGCCATTCACTGCCGCCGAGAAAACGGGCCACCTCGTCCAGGGGCTGAATGGTGGCCGACAGGCCCAAGCGTTGAATGGGCTGGCCCGCCAGGTGCTGCAATCTTTCCAAACTGAGCGAGAGATGCGTGCCGCGCTTGTTACCGGCCAGGGTGTGAATCTCATCGACAATCACCGTGCGCGCGCTGCGGAACATATCTCGCGCTTTAGGGCTGGTGAGCAGCAAGTAAAATGACTCCGGGGTAGTAATGAGGATGTGGGGCGGCTGGCGTAGCATGGCCTGTCGCTCTCGCTGCGGCGTGTCGCCAGACCGAACCGCCACCCGGATAGGAGGAAAATCAAGACCCTGTTTGTTGGCCTGGCGACGAATACCGGCCAGAGGCAATCGCAGGTTGCGGTGAATGTCGTTGTTCAACGCCTTCAGAGGCGAGATGTAGATCAGACGCACCCCAGAGACATTGTTTTTCTGTTCGGTTGGCGGTTGGCTTTGTTGTCCGCTCAGTTCCCGAAACAATCGGTCAATCCCCCACAGGAAAGCAGCCAGGGTTTTGCCGGAGCCGGTTGGGGCGAGAATGAGGGTGTGTTCGCCGCGTTGGATGGCGGGCCAACCCTGCGCCTGGGGTGGGGTAGGCTGGCCAAAACTCTCTTCAAACCAGGCTCGCACCGGGGCCAGAAAAGAGGACAACCTATTTTCAGCCCTGGCCGGATCAATTTTTGGCATAATGAACAACCTTTCAATTCAACCTTGGTACAACTGAGATTATACCCCGATATGATAAAGTTGGACAAATGTTCTATACACTTTGATGTATCTCTCGCCTCTACTAACAATTTGCCTCAATCAGCCTTTACAAGCATACTAACCTGCTAAGGAAGTTGGTAACTTGATTGCGGTATGAAGACCCTAAAGATCTTAGAAACCTTTAGGGTCTGGATAGCTCAGTTCGATCATTTGCAGGTATTCGCAGGTGACAGTCACTTTTTGTGATTTTTAGAGTAAATAATGGGCAAAATCAGCTTGATTTATCAACGTTCGAAGTGACTGTCACCTTTTTCCGCACACAGGTTACTATGGTTCTGTCCATAAATAATGATGAAGCGGATGTGGTCAATTATCGTCCTCGGTTTTATTCTGTATGCTGGTCTGGTTGTCTTTCTTTTCCTGATTCAAGGCCGACTGGTTTATTTTCCGATCCGCCACCTCACAGCCACCCCGGCCGACATCGGCCTGACTTATGAGCCGATGTGGCTGGAAACCGGTGACGGGATTAAATTGTCCGGCTGGTTTGTGCCGGCCGAACCGGCCAGAGGAACGGTTTTGTTCTTTCACGGCAATGCCGGTAACATCTCGCACCGCCTGGATTCGATTACGATTTTTCACGGCCTGGGCTTGAGCGTATTGATTATCGACTACCGGGGCTACGGCCAAAGCGAAGGCAAACCCAGCGAACAGGGCACGTACCTGGATGCCGAGGCCGCCTGGCGTTATCTGGTTGAAGAACGGCGAGTTGCGCCGGATGAGGTTATCCTGTTTGGGCGGTCGCTGGGGGGCGCGGTGGCGGCGTGGCTGGCCGAACAACATTCGCCGGGCGCGTTGATTTTGGAGTCGACCTTTACCTCCGTGCCGGATATAGCGGCCAGATATTACCCCTTTTTACCCGTCCGGCTGTTGGCTCGGATCAGATACAACACGCTGGCGCGATTGCCCGAGATCAATTGTCCGGTGCTGGTCGTCCACAGCCCGGATGATGACATCATCCCCTACAGCCACGGCGAGCAACTATTTGCGGCGGCGCCAGAGCCAAAGGCATTTCTCAAACTCAAAGGGGGACACAACGAGGGAATTTTCGTGTCGGGCCAGGCGTATGTCGCCGGGCTGGATAGTTTTATCAGCAAGTACAGGCAGTAATAAAAAGGCCAGGTGTCTGCCTGGCCAATATTTCGGTTGAACTCACGCCCTCGTCAGGCCGCTTTGTCCATATCATCCAACATGATCCCCACCGGGCGACCATATTCATCGTACAATTCCGGCCTGGATTTTCTTCTAATCACGTCGGCGGTGACCACACACTTTCTGATTTCTTTGCGGGAGGGAATCTCATACATCACCTCCAAGAGAGCCTCTTCCACAATGGCCCGCAGGCCCCGCGCCCCGGTTTTATATTTGAGAGCCATATCGGCGGCCACGGAGAGCGACTCCTGGGTAAAAACAAGTTCCACGTTATCAACCATGGCAAAGAGATGCTGGAATTGTTTGACAATGGCGTTGCGCGGGTCGGTTAAAATTTTCATAAAAGCGGCGTGATCCAGCGGCTCAACTGTGACCACTACCGGCAGTCGACCCGCAAATTCGGGAATAAGGCCGTAGCTCAACAGGTCATCCGGGGTTACCTGGCTCAACAGTTGGGCGGAGTATTCGACATCCTCATCATCCTTACTCTGGGCTTCTTTGGACAGGCCGGTGACTTCCTGCAAGTGACTCGCCCGTGGCGGCGAAGGAGGTTTTTCCTCATCCGTTTTGGCAAACTTTTTACCCTGTCCTTTAACAAAGCCAATCCGGCCTTTAACCCCCAACCGCTCCTCGACAATTTTGTCCAGGTTGTCAAACGCGCCACCGCAAATGAAGAGAATGTTAGACGTGTTGATTTGAATAAAATCCTGGTGGGGATGTTTACGTCCGCCTTGGGGCGGCACATTGGCCTGCACCCCTTCGATGATTTTGAGTAGGGCCTGTTGGACGCCCTCCCCCGACACATCACGGGTTATCGAGGGACTGTCCCCTGACTTGCGGGCAACCTTGTCAATCTCATCAATGTAGATAATGCCCTGTTCGGCTTTTTGCACGTCGTAATCGGCGGTCTGGATGAGGCGCAGCAAAATATTTTCCACATCCTCGCCCACGTAACCGGCCTCGGTGAGGGCCGTGGCATCGGAGATACAAAACGGCACGTCCAGAATACGGGCCAACGTTTGGGCCAACAGAGTTTTACCGCATCCCGTTGGCCCAATCAACAAGATATTACTCTTTTGCAATTCTACATCATCCTGCCGACCCGGCTGGGCGTGCTGATCGATGCGTTTGTAATGATTATAAACGGCCACAGACAGTACTTTTTTGGCCCGATCCTGCCCCACCACCCACTCGTTCAATTGCTCATAGATTTCTTTGGGTGATGGAATCCGTTTTGTCTGAAAGTCGGCTGCTGCCGGAGAGGGAGCATCTTCTTCTAAAATATCCCGACAAAGATCAACACACTCGTCGCAGATAAACACCTGGTCTGGTCCGGCGATGAGCCGGTTCACCTCTTCTTGGGTGCGTTTGCAGAATGAACATATTTGCAGGTCGGAACCAAATCTGTGGGCCATTTATTTTTACTCTTTTTTGGAGTTGGATTTATTCGAGTCGCTTTCCATCGGTTCAATGGCCGCCTCACCCAGGACGTCATCCACCAGGCCGTACTCTCTGGCCCCGTACGCATCCATAAAGCGGTCTCGCTCAAAGTCCTCGGCAATCCGATCGACAGACTGGCCGGTGTGCCGGCTCAAAATGCCGTTCAACAGGTCCTGCATCCGTTTCAACTCTCTGTACTGAATTTCCACATCCGGGGCATATCCCTGCGCACCGCCGCCAGCCGGATGCATGTGGATGGTGGCGTGGGGTAACGCATAGCGCCGTCCCGGTTCACCGGCAGCCAACAAAACAGTGCCCATACTGGCCGTCCAGCCGACGGCAAACGTACTGACTGGCGCTCGAATCGACTGCATGGTATCGTAAATGGCCAGACCAGGATAAATGGCCCCACCGGGCGAGTTGATATACATTTGAATTTCGCGTTCGTGGTCCTGCTGGTCAAGATAGAGTAACTGCGCCACAATTAAGTTGGACACCTGATCATTGATGGGTGTTCCCAAAAAAACAATCCGCTCTTTTAACAATAGCGAATAAATATCGTAAGCCCGCTCACTTCGCCCGGTAGACTCGATGACCATGGGCACTACCGCTTGGGGTAACATTATGTTTGAAACTCCTTTCACATCAAAACGTTTAGGAATGCTCTTTATCTATGGCTTCTTCGCTGGCAACCTCACCCGTTGAAACCTCAGCCGAGACCTCGGCAGTTTCTTCCTTAGCTTCAACCGGCCCGGCGGGTGAAGTATCGGCAGCAACTATGGTAGAGGTGATAGCCTCAACCGCTTCAATCTCTGCGCCGGGTTCGGGAGCTTCGCCTTTGGCAATGAGCGCCAATCGTTCAAACGTCTTATTGGTCAGCAAATCAGTGGCGATAGAAGCCTGATAGCTCTGTGAGGATAAGACTCCCTGCCAAAATCGATCATCGGCCCCGGATATATGGGCGATGGCCTTGGCTCGCTCTAAAATCTCGGTTTGACTGACCTTCAATCCTTCCAATTCGGCCACTTTGCTCAACACCAGACCATTTTTGAGACTTTTGACGACCCTTTCGCGAATCTCCTGGCGCAGTTCCGTTTGGGTCTTGTTCTGCATCGACAGGTAACTATCCAGGTTCAGTCCTGCCTGCTCCAATCGTTTTTGCAAACCCTCAAGTTCCTGGTCGATCTGATATTCTTCCAACGCCTCCGGCCATTCGATTTTAGCATCTGCCAGGATTTTGTCGAGAACCTGGTGCCCTAATTCATGATCATACTGCGTCCGACGCCGCCACTCAATATTAGACCGAAGCTCCTCCCTCAATTCTTTCAGCGTCTCAACCTCGCTGACAGATTGGGCAAAATCGTCATCCAATTCATCAAGCTCTTTTTCTTTGACACTGCTGACTTCAACCTCAAAGGTTATCTCTTTGCCTGCGTATCGTTCGGCATCCCAATTATCGGGGTAGGTAATGGTAAACGTTTTGCTGTCTCCGGCGCTCAAACCTAACAAGGGGGTCACAAAATCCGGCGAGGTCCCGTTCTTTTCCTCTTCGGTCTCTTCGGGGGCGACCAACTCATATTCCGTCGCTTCGTTCTCGGCCAAAATCTCGTCACCATCTTTCTCCACCACCGACATCGTGAGCAGGTCGCCAAGTTCGGCCGGACGCTCCACCGGCGCCCAAGTAGCATTCTGTTCCTGCAATAACTTCAGGGCTTCGTCAACGTCTTCAGTAGTAATTTCTACAGCTTTGGCCTCAAGTCGAATCTCACGGTAATTGCCCAGTTCAACCACCGGCGGGCCGGGGACCCTGACTTTGATGGTCAGGGGTTGCCAGCTAACCTCATCAAATTTGAGTGGCGCCTGGGGGTTAAGATCAGCCTCTTTGAGTGCATCTGTCACAATTTTCTCCCCGGAATGTTCCAGGGCTTCTTGCTGAATAGATTCCAGGCCAAAGCGGCGCAAAATGGTATTGTAGGGAGCTTTACCGGGTCGAAAACCAGGAATCTGCACCTGCCTGGAAATTCGGCCAGCGGCCTTTTTGAGCAAATCTTGCTCCTGGGCCGGTTCGGCCTCAATAGTCATGAGAATTTCACATCGTTCTAGCTCTTCAGTTGTAACCTTCACCGGGGTAAACCTCGTCTCTGATAATTTTGAAATTGGATTTTATCATAGCATAAAGGAGAACCCCAAGCAAATCATTTCTAAATTTGGTCTGAACTGAACCGGGGGCAGGCTTCATCAGATACCAGCCAGGCACATTTTAATTTTAAGGAGCAACCAATGGAACCGAATCCAATGATACCGGCATTGGCAATTTATGTCAAGTAAAAACTTTTCATTTGACCTTGTGACCGAAAAACAGGGCTATCCACCCTCACCTGACTTGAGCAAACTTGTCAATCGGGGTCAATTGTGTTACACTAGCGTTAACCCTGCTGTTCGCGTGATGCTCCATGCGTCTTGAGCCAACATTTCTTTGATAGGGTGCCGCTGTTTTAGAGGGGATGCGGTAGCCTGCGACAAGGCAAGGCAACACCTTCTATCCAGGCTCCCACCTGCTTAGGCAGGTTCAAAGACAATTGGATGGCACACGGTCCAGCGGGGGCACTTTGGATAAAAGCACGGTTCTCAAAAGGGTCGTGCTTTTTTTCTTTACCAGTCCAGATCACAACAACCATCCAGCCAATCAAGGGTGAGGTTACCCTGATTGGTATGCAAACGAATATATCCCACCCCAAAGTGTAGACCGGCATCGCCTATTTCCCAAAGAATGACCACGCTCACCAGAGCAATGGTGACCAGAGTAGGCAGGTGAAAAAAGGTATCCAGGAATTTATTGAGCAACTCGCAAACCGCTTGATGATTATGCATGCCTGTAGTTCCACAAATAGTTTTGGAGCGATTATACCTGAACAGGCAAATTTTCTGAATTTTTATTTTTCTTTTCCTCGACTAAAATAGACTCTATCGGAAATAGGTGACAGTCACTTTTAACTACTAAATATAGTGAGTGATTGGAAAAACAGCCACAACATTTGACCCGTTCAGTGACTGTCACCTTAAATCCAATCATGATTGAGGCGTAACCATGAACGAAACTATATTTTCTTCCACTTCAAGGCCGGAGGATGTAAAAGATACGTTGCGCAAAGTCCCCGAACCGTGTGCGGTGGTCATCTTTGGCGCTTCGGGCGACCTGACCCGGCGCAAACTGATGTCGGCGCTCTTTAGTTTGACCTGCGAGGGTTTAGCCCCAGCCGAATTTACCGTGATTGGCGTGGCCCGCACAAAGATGGATCATGATAGCTTTCGGGAGAGAATTCAAGAAGGCATCGAGGCTTACGGCCGCATCAAGCCGGACGATTTGTGCCAGAAATGGCCCGACTTTGCCGAAAGTTTGTTTTATCACCAGATCGATTACGATGATCCGGCAGGCTATGAGGCCCTGGTCGAACTTCTGACCGGCATCAACCAGGAACGAAAAATTAGCTGCAATAATCTATTCTATCTGGCAACGCCTCCGTCCTTATATCCCATCATCATCAAACAATTGGGCCGAGCCGGGCTGGCCAAACAAACCAAAGATAGCTGGCGGCGGATCATTATCGAGAAACCATTCGGCCACAATCTGGCCTCGGCAATGGAATTAAACGAGCAAGTTCACCGCGTTTTTGACGAAAGCCAAGTTTACCGCATCGATCACTATCTGGGCAAAGAAACGGTGCAAAACCTGTTGGTCTTTCGCTTTGCCAACGCCATTTTTGAGCCGCTGTGGAACCGTAATTACATTGACCACGTGCAAATCACTGTAGCCGAGGAAGTCGGTCTGGGCAGCCGGGCGGGTTATTACGACACTGCCGGGGTGATGCGGGATATGGTCCAGAACCACCTGTTACAGTTACTCACCCTAACCGCCATGGAACCACCCGCCGAATTCAACGCCATCTCATTGCGCGATGAGAAGGTCAAAGTGCTCAAGGCGGTCCGGTGCATCAGGCCGGAAGAGGTGGGACAATATACGGTTCGCGCCCAATATCGCACCTACCGGGATGAGAAGGGGGTAGCTCCAGGCACCGAAACTCCCACCTTTGCCGTACTCAAGCTGTTTGTTGACAATTGGCGCTGGCGAAATGTTCCCTTTTACCTGCGCTCCGGCAAGGCACTGCCCAGCAAAGTTACCGAAATATCCATTCAATTTCGTCACGTGCCCCATTTGATGTTCCCCCTGCCGCCGGATGAACAATTGCCTCCCAACGTGCTGGGTCTCTGCATTCAACCCAACGAAGGAATGAACCTGCGTTTTGAAACCAAAATACCCGGCGCCGGAATGCGCACCCATCCGGTCGATATGACTTTTCTCTACGAACAGGATTTTGGCAAAGGCACCCTGCCCGATGCCTACGAGCGCCTCATTCTGGACGCCTTGCACGGCGACGCCTCGCTCTTTACCCGCAGCGACGAAATTGAATTAGCCTGGAGTCTGGTTGATCCCATTCTGCAGGGTTGGGAAGGTCGGCAGGCTCCCGCGTTGGCTTTTTACGAGTCGGGCACCTGGGGGCCGGGCAAAGCCGATGAGTTTATCCAGGCCGACGGTCGGGAGTGGTTGTATGGATGTAGCAAAAGCAGAATTGATGCTAAAGACTGCTCCGATTAGATATCGGATCACAAAAAACCCCCGCGCAACACCCCGGGGGTTTTTGTATGCTCCGTTGCAGCCAGAACAAAACTACTCTTCGATCACAATATGGTTGATGGTATCCCCAACGTTGATCGAGCGAACCACCTCCATTCCTTTTTCCACCTGTCCAAACACGCTGTATTGGCCATCGAGAAAAGGGGTTGGGGCTAAAGTGATATAGAACTGGCTGCCGCTCGATTCACGCCGGGGATTGACTTGATCTGGCAAACGAGCCATCGCCAGAGCGCCTTCACCGTGGGTTAAGTCAAACTCGCCGGGAAGGGTGTAACCCGGCCCGCCGTTCCCAACTCCCAATGGATCGCCCCCCTGAATCACAAATCCTGGTTCAACCCGGTGGAACGTCAGACCATCGTAAAACCCCTCCTTGCTCAAAAAGATGAAATTATTCACGTGTTCCGGGGCAGCCTGGGCATCCAGCGAAACAATAATATCACCTTTGCTGGTTTGAATCGTTGCGCGATAGGTTTTGTTGGTATCAATGGTCATCTCGGGCTTCGCCTGATAATAATCGGCTCGTTGGGCTGCCGGGAGGCTGGCTACACTGCTTTTGGCTGAACTTTCAGTTGATAAAGGTTCGGGTGTTGGCCTGCTGCCACAGCCGATCAGCAAAGCCAATCCCGCCACCGTCGACAACATGAATAAGGCAAACTTACCCTTACCGCGAAAAACTCCGGTTCTCATAACATCCCTCTAGCTCTCGGTAATGACGATCTTGTTAATAACGTCGCCATTTTTCAGCGAGGTAACCACATCTTGCCCGCTGGTTACCTGGCCAAAAACGGTGTGTTTGCCGTCCAAATGGGGCTGCGGCGCATGGCAGATAAAAAACTGAGACCCATTGGTATTGGGGCCGGCATTGGCCATGCTCAGGCTACCGGCCTTATGTTTGTGCGGATTGCCCGCCGTTTCATCTGCAAACTTGTAACCGGGGCCACCCCGGCCATCGCCATTGGGACAGCCCCCCTGAGAGACAAACCCGGCAATGACTCGATGGAAGGTTAAGCCATCATAAAATTTGTCACGGGCCAGAAAAACAAAATTGTTGACCGTTTTGGGCGCGTCAGCGACAAACAGGTCCACTTGAATGTCGCCCTTGCCGGTCTTAAAGGTAGCTTGATACGTTTTAGTCGGGTCAATGACCATATCAGGATAACTATTGTATTGTTTAGAAGCCATATTTTTGTTTCACCTTTCGTTGGATAGTATCAAATTCTACCAGACGCCCTCCATCCAGGCAAGTAACCACAAAAAAGTAGTCCTGCCCAAATACCGCCGCTGGTGAAAGACTTGAGCCAGCCAACCCCCATCCTGCCGTTGTAGGTAGAAACGACCCCCTAGAATAACGGCAACTGCCCGCTACTGTGACGCCGTTCGTGGTTCAGCAGCCATTCCTTGCGCCACACCCCCCCGCCATAGCCGGTCAGCTTGCCATCGCTGCCAACCACGCGGTGGCAGGGAATGATGATGGCAATGGGATTCTGCCCATTGGCCGCGCCCACGGCTCTGATTGCCTTGGGGTCACCAATGGCTCTGGCAACATTCAGATAAGACGCGGTTTCACCGTATGGGATTTTGGCCAACTGCGCCCACACCTTCTGTTGAAAATCGGTTCCCTCCGGCGCCAGCTTGAGAGAGAACTCTTTCCGCTCCCCCCTAAAATACTCATCCAACTGGGTCACAGCCTCAGCCATAACCGGCGGCAGGTCAACCGGCTCGACATCACCGGCCGCGTTGCGCTCCACAAACAAAACCGATTTGATTCCCTTAACCGTGCCCACAATCTCCAGCCAACCAATTTCCGACGAATAATAGACCTTGCTTTCTGACATTTTATCAGTTATCCTTAGGAATGGGAACTAAATATACTCAACAGCGTCATAAAATAACACAAATCCGCAGAGAATCTTGTTACTTTTTAATGCTGTTGAGTATAACTTGCCCAAAACTCTGGTTCCCAGACTGAGTTTGGGCCCAAACAAGTTTGGGAACGAGAAAATCCATAAACCTTGGAAAGAGTTCAGGTTAATTATACATCCGGCCAAGCAAAGAAGCAGGTTTGTCTCATGATGTTATCAACGCAAATCCAGGAACACTTAAACTTTATCTATGGTTCCCAAACAGGCAAAACAGTTTTTGAGAAATTATGGCCTCAACTGGAGAAGTTTGGCCAACAACATCCCCAACTCGCAACCCCCACCGACCCCAGCCAACGAGTCACCGAGGCCGATTCCATTTTAATCACCTACGGCGATCAAATTCAGGAACCCGGCAAACCCACCCTGCAAAGCCTGGGCGAATTTATGGCCACGTACCTCAAGGGCGTTATCAGCAGCGTCCATATTTTGCCGTTCTATCCTTACTCTTCCGACGACGGCTTTTCGGTGATTGACTATAAGACCGTCAACCCGGCCATGGGCAACTGGGATAATTTAAACTTGCTACGCAAAAACTTTCGGCTAATGTACGACGCCGTCATCAACCACATCTCGGCTCAGAGCACCTGGTTTCAGGGCTTTTTGCAGGGCGATTCCCAATATGCCAATTACTTCATCACCGAAGACCCGGCCACCGACGTGAGCGGCGTTACCCGCCCGCGGACCCTGCCCCTTCTCATGCCCGTAGAAACACCGGGCGGTACCCGGCACGTCTGGACCACCTTCAGCGCCGACCAGATTGACCTCAATTTTAAAAACCCCGCTGTGCTTTTGGAAATCATCAATGTCCTCTTGCTCTATGTAGAAAAAGGCGCAGAGTTTATCCGGCTCGATGCCATTGCCTACCTGTGGAAAGAAGTGGGCACAAGCTGCATTCACTTGCCTCAAACGCATCGGATTGTACAGATTTTTCGCTCCATTTTGGATGTTGTGGCACCCGGGGTCATGCTCATCACCGAAACCAACGTGCCCCACGCCGAAAACATCTCCTATTTTGGCAACGGCCACAATGAAGCCCAGATGGTATATCAATTTTCGTTGGCCCCACTGGTGTTGCATACGATTCATACCGGCAATGCCGAAGTGCTGCAACATTGGGCCGCTGGATTGGAGAAACTACCCGACACCGCCACGTTCTTCAACTTCATTGCCTCGCACGACGGCATCGGCCTGCGGCCCGCCGAGGGGCTGTTGACCCCGGCCGAAATCGACACTCTGGGCGACAAAACGCTGGCTCACGGTGGGCGGGTCAGCTACAAAACCAATCCCGATGGCAGCCAAAGCCCCTACGAGTTGAACATCACCCTGTTTGACGCCCTGTCCGACCCCAACAGTAATGAGCCAGAAGAAATCAAGATCGCTCGTTTTATCTGCTCCCAGGCCCTCATGCTGGCGATGGTCGGCGTGCCCGGTATTTACGTGCATAGCCTGGTTGGATCTTCAAACGACTACGCCGGAATGGAGAAAACCGGCCGCGCCCGCTCTATCAACCGCAAAAAGTGGCAACGCAGCGAACTGGAAGTAGCCCTGAACAATCCCAACTCCCAGGCGACCAGGGTGTTCGGTCGATACATTGATTTGCTCAAAGCCCGCGCGGCTCACCCGGCCTTTCATCCCAACGGCGATCAACGAGTCATCCCTACCAACCCGGCGCTATTTTCCCTGCTGCGCACCTCGCCGGATGGGCAGGCGCAAGTGTGGTGTATCCACAACATTTCGGCCCAACCCCAACAAGCTGAAATAAATCCGTCGCACGCCGGAAAAGGGCGTGATATTGTAACCGATGAGGAAGTCAGGCTTGAGGACAAGTTGCCGGTTGAACCCTACGAGATCAGGTGGTTAGAATTGGCCTCTGCCAAAACGGGAGACGGCAAGGGCTGAGCCAGCAAAAACCCCAGAAACGAAACACCCGGCGCAGCATTGGTTCATTCGTCTGTCCCCAGAACCAGCAAATCTTCAGGCCGGTCAATATCCTGCAAAATGGCCCGATTGGTCACGGCCACGCGCTCGGCCTGATCCTGGTAAGCCAAAACCAGGGGCCGCCCGCCGGTATCTCCGCTAATTTCTCGCAATTGGTCAAAAAGGTTGCGGTCGAACAGGATCGGATTTCCGCGTTTACCCGCAAACTCCGGCCAGATTATCGGTGCCAGCGTTTGCCGGTGGCGCCAAATGAGCGCATCCACAACCTCGGAGGTGACGCCCGGTAAGTCAACCAATAAGAAGACCGCACCCACGACGTTGGCGGGCAAAGCAGCCAACCCGGCCTTTACCGAGGTGCCCTGTCCCTCGGCCCAGGCCGCATTGACCATCACGGTCACGGCCCTGTTTCCTATCGCCGCCCGGCACTGCCCCGCCTCCGCTCCCAGCACCACCACCACCGGATGAGCCTGGGAAGCCAACGCCACCTCAACCACTTGCTCGATGAAGGACTGCTGCCCCCAGCGGGCCAATTGTTTGGGCGAGCCAAACCGGGTTGAACCACCCGCGGCCAGAACTATTGCCGCAATGCGACCATGGGCTTCAATAACAGGGTTTTTGGCAGTTTGAACTGAGCCGAGCAGCACCGAGTCGATCTGCTCACAGTCCAGCAGTTTAGCCGCAAGCTCCTGAGCAGCAGCCATCCTGGCCGGGTTTTCGGCTTTATTTAGCAGGGGAACGACGCGCGCATGCGAGGGCACATTTTTTAGCCCGCCTTCAGAATGACCCAACACCGCGGCAATAGTGTCAATAGTAACCGGCTCGTCCGGTTCGGTGCCGCTCAGCGCACCGACTAAATCTGGCCGGTGGACATTTTGCTCATTCAATGGCTGCCCCACCACGTCCAGCCCAACTACGGGGACCACCACGGTAGCACTGGCGGGAACAACCGGCTCGTGAGCCGCCGGAGCCTTGAAGGGACGGCAACGGGCGCCATCCGCCTCGACGATGATTACCTCAAAATGGCCAGTGTCCATGAGCGTATCAATCACTGGGGGGGGGATACCAGGGGCTTTACTCGTGACCGGGTTGATAGGACGGGTCAGCAAAATATGGCCATGTTCAGCCACGGCAGCAGCCAGACGGGGCAAAATATCGGCAATCGATTCTTGCGTCGGTTCAAAAACAACGTGGGCCGGGGCGTGTTGAGTTTGGTCGGAAAAGATATGGGTGCTGGTTGTGGTCAGCACCCCCATTTTTTGAGGAGAATGATTGGCCAACTCGTCGGCCAGCCGGAACATGGCCGTGGTTTTACCACCCCCGCCGGTCAAAGCGATCACGCTGCCGGAGGTGAGACGCAAGGCCTGGCTGAGTTTCATCTCCTAGCCCAAAAATGACACCATAGCTTGCATCATTTGTTCTAGCGCCCGGATCGATTGAAGCACGTCATCGCTAACGTTCAAACCGTGATCGCCGTTTTCGATGGCAACAACGTCACCTCCGGTTGCGGCCTGGAGTTCGGCCAGATAGGTCAGGTCATAATGGGGGTCGACAGTACCAATCACAAACAGGGACGCCCCGCCAAACTGCTTGATTTGCTGGCGCAGAAAATCAAGTTTAACCAAGGGGGTCAACCAGATGGCCTTGACGTGTTGAGGCAATCCTTCGGTGGTGAGTAAATGTCCCATGGCCAAAGTGCCCAACGATTTGCCTACCAGGGTCAGGTATTGGTAGTTCCGTTGGGCCACTCCGGCCCGATAGGCCGCGCTGACATCGGCGAACAACCACTGCATTTGCTCGTTCACCGGCAACGATTGAAAATCCTGCCGCCGGTCGTAGGCGTAATCGACCCGCAGTACATCCGCTCCCCTGGCCAAGAGCAGATTGACGGGGTAAAAGAGTAACGGCATCTGGGCTGTGTAACCACGTCCGGGCAGAATGATGGCCAGATGTTTGGAGTTGGTCTTCTGCCTAAAAAAGGTATGCGGCACGGGTTCGTCCCGATATCCGTTGATATTGATTTTTTCGGTTGGGACCATGTTTCTCTCCTGCGCTTACGCTTTGGGTCTGACTACCTCGCTGGCCATAATCGCCTCCAAAACGCCACCGCCGACGGCCAGCGACTTATCGCTGAGCGTAAAGCAGTACTCCACAATACCGCGCGGATCGAGATCGCCGATTTTTAGGCCGGTGGTCACGCGCACCGCCGAATGAACGAGGCCCCGCAAAACGCCGTCAAAGGGTGCATGCACCTCCTGCCCTCCCACCACGGCAATCCGCTGGCCCTGTTTGATGCGGTCGCCAATGGCGGCAAAGGCAATCACATTTCCGTCAGCCGGGGCACGCAAAACCCGGTCAACGCCATAACCCTGGACAATTCCGGGCGTTCCGGTATCCGGCTCGGCCTGTCCCTGATAGATGACCCGTCCCAGCCAATGCCCCCGGCTGGTTTCTACAACCGCGTGACAATCTTGACCCGCCATAAATCCAGGTCCCAACGCCACCACAAACGGCGCATCGGTGATAGACGTGCCGAGGTTGGCCTTGGCCATCGTGGCATCAACCAGAAGTTGGGGTTTGATACTTTTGACGAGTTGCGCCTCGGGGTCAACCAAAACCGGAATAACTTCACTCCGCGCCAGGTCCTGCGCCCCGGATAACGAACCTACCCGGTGCGCGGTAATTCCTTCGACGGTTGTCTTGTGACTGTAAACGGCCTCGCCAAAACAAACCGCGCGACGCACCAGCAGCGGCGCCGGTAATTCAGTCATAATCAGAGGGAATCCGGCCCGTTTAAGACGATAAGCTACCCCACTGGCCAGGTCACCAGCGCCTTTGATGACAATCAGACAATTGTTGAAAATTGGATTGGTGTTCATAGGGATAAACTAACAAATCAGTGAATTAGCGAGCCAGCGAGTCGATGAAGTAATGGATTAGGGAAGTAGCGGTTGACTTATTCACGGTATCCATCGGAAAAGACATCAATCATCAAATAGGGGTCGCCTAACGGGTAAAGAATAGGGCAAGTACAACCGTGAGTCGCGTATTCACGGACTTTGGCTTTTACTTCTTCGGGCGTGCCACTGGCCGTAATCCGCTGAACCAGTTCATCCGGCACCAGAGGCATAGCTTCCTCAATTTGCGCTTTGGTAGCCGGCCAACCCAGGATGCTCTGGATTTTTTTGACAATCTCAGGGCTTACCTCGCTGGCTTTGGCAATGTGGGGTTGTTGGGCCAGGTATTGGGTTAACAAAGCGCGCGCGCCATCCAGAGCTTTGGCTTTATTAGTGTGCACCGAGCAGACCACCAGTTGAGGCCGGTCGATATCCTTCAATGAACGGCCGGCCCGTTCTGCGCCAATTTTAAGGGAGGCCAACGCCTGGTTATTATACTCGGGCGGGACGCAGTAATTGAGCACCACGCCGTCGCCAATCTCACCGGCCAACTCCATCATTTTCATGCCGGTGGCGCCAATCATAATGGGCACGCGGCGTGGCTCCCGGCGTCCATGCACCACGTCCAGTTCGATGCCCTTGACCCGATGGAATTCACCTTGAAAGGTAACATTTTCCATATTCAGCAGCCGACGCATCACTTCTATGGTTTCGCGCATCGCCACCAGGGGCTGGCGACGCTGAATACCGACATTGGCGGCCAGGGGGTCCCACCACGCACCTATGCCACAGATGATGCGATTGGGGGCCAGATCATCCAAAGTCAGAAAGGTGGCCGCCAACAGACCAATGTTGCGGGTCCAATTGTTGATCACGCCGGAGCCAACTTTAATCCGGTCGGTAACCGCAGCAAAGGCAGACATCGGTACAATGGCGTCGCGCACCAATCGGCTCTCCGCCTGCCACACGGCCTCAAAGCCTTTCTCTTCCGCATATCGAGCTAATTTCATACCCTCACGGAGATCATGGGCATCCTGCAAATAAAGGGCAACTCGGTCTTGACTCATTGTAAAAAGCACTCCTTTCCAGATAGATTACGGTTCTTGATTTTACCACCATCTCTAACATCTTGTCGAAAAAGTAACCGGACCATTGAACAAATAACTACAAAGACCCCGACAGATTCCCTGCATGGCCAGGTCGTGGTATAATGCCTTTGTTTAAGAGTTGGCAAAACAAAAGCAAGGCATTTCCAAATTAAGGATTAGACCCAAAAAGAGGTGATTGCATGCGAGTTATCAATTTTGTTGCCGGTTTTCTGGTAGGGGCTGCCCTGGCCGCAATTGCTGTTTTACTGACGGCCCCCCAAAGCGGCGGTGAACTACAAGCAGAAATCCGCGCTCGATTTGAGGCGATGTTGGCCGAAGGGCGCAAAGCAGCGGCAGCACGACGGGCTGAATTGGAAGAAAAGTTGACCAGCTTGAAGGCGGGACAGCCTACTGCATAGCCCGGATAAAGATCTGGTGATAAATCTTGCTGGCAATGGCCATCTCATCTTCCAGAAACAGGTCGGTGCGGGCTTCATAGGCCTTTCTCATTAAGGCAAGGGTCTGGCGCGGGTCTTCGCCTTCCAAGATCAATTTATTGGATATAGCCGTACCCGCCAGCAGCAAGGGCAGATAAAGAAATTCTTCATTCAGGCTCTGGCCGGTTTCAATGTTATCGGCAATATGATCGTTAACTCCCTGCCGTTCTTCTAATGACCAGGGCTGGCGACCCGCCGTCCGGGCAATAATCCCAAAACTAAGGGCAATGGCGAGCCTGAGAATATGGTAATACCCGATGGTTCGAAGCACCTGCAGAGCATCGGTGGTATCAATGTTGGTATCAAGGGCTCGTTCCCAAATAGGTACCAGGAGGCCATTGGCGCGATCCTGACTGCTGAGAAAGTACTGGCAGGTATACGTGAGAATCTTGGCCATTATGATGGCTTCGCCTATTCTGAGGGGCATTCCCGCATCGGCAAAACGGGAAACGCTTTCGCTATATAACGTGGCGTAAATAGCTTCTACAATCAACTCATTTTTGAGCTTCACCTGTCGCAAATTCAACTCGTGAACGGCCCGGTTAAAAATATCCATCTGATCTTTGGTCCACACGGTTTGGTAGCTGTGGCCTAATTTGGGTGCGCGTTCTGATATTTGTGGCTTGCCTGCTACTTGCAGGGTAAATGTGGCTTTCTTGACCGGTTTCTCAACATAAGTGACGCCCAGCGTACTGGCCAAATTGAGACCCACCGCATTATCAATGAGACTCTTGCTTCCCAACTTACCCTGAAACTGACTCGGACGGGTTCGATTTCCGCGCCCTTTGGCCGTCACATTCATTTCCAAGGCCAACAAATATTCGCCGGATGGCGTATCTTCGGTAGTGGTAACCGGGATGGTCAGCAGACCGGCTTCGCCTTCGTTCATCTCCAACTTCAGGGCGGGTTTGTTCACCCGCAACACTTCCTTGCCACTTCTAAACAACCCACTTCCCACGCGGGGTATGGTCGTTTGGATAATCACCTCAAGGGGCACATCAAGTACATTCTGCATAAACAAATACAAGTTGGCAACCTGCTCCGGCGCAATCCTGGCCGGTTCAAAGTAACCGAGATACTGTACCCCGCCCGTTTCATATCGTTCCGGGGACGCAAGGTATTCACCAATCACATCGGGATACGCAGCAGCCATATTCTTTACCCCTGTAACTTGTCATAATCACACTTAGCCTTAGCATATCACTGCCCTGACATTTTGTCAATGGCGTTGGAGATTCAGCAAGAAGTTATTAATAATTCTCCAGCCATTCTCGTTGAAAGTGGGCCACAATCACCTGCAACGTGTTGATGACGTAATGGGCTACAAATGGCACCAGAATGCTCCCCGTCCACACAAACAGCACGGAGAGCAAAACGTTGAGCGCAGCAGAAACGATGACTCCTAACTGGCCTTGCGGCAAATGCATTAATCCAAAAACAAGAGAGATGCCCGCAATCAACACCGGCATGGGGATAATGCCGCCAAAACCACCCAGCCAGAGCGAACGAAACAATAACTCTTCCATGGCCACGGCCGGTACCAGGGCCAAAGGCACCAAAACCCAATCAAGGGGACGACGCGGCAGGATATTCAAGATCACCACCGGCGAGTAAATTTCCCGGCCAAAGTAATTGACCACCTGGTAGGTCAGTAGATTAATCGACACCTGCAAGGCCAGGCCAACTCCCAGGCCTATGCCGACCTGCCGGATCGGGTTGGCGATGGTCAGGCCAAGCTGTTCAACCGGCAAGCCGCTCAACCAGGCCAGCCAGAGACAAACCCCAACCAGAATGACCCGGACTATTACTTCCGGCAGCGAGAGGAGTAAATTAAAATCGGGCTGGATTCGTTTGAGCAGGAGATTGCTCTGGTAGGTCATCCAGGCCAAAAAAACGGTCAGAATGACAATGGCCAATCTGGCCAGACCGACCCAAACACAGGTTTGTGACATCATTTCCATTGATGGTTGCGTTATTCGACAGATTCTGTTAAGATGCCGCCAAAAACTCAGGAAAAAGTCTGACTCCGGCTTCCGGCCAACAGTTAATATACCTCCCCACCAACCTCAAAGGTATCGTTTAAAACTTCCAGGGCCTGCCTGGCCAAAGGTTCCGGGACTAACACCTGAGCCGACCCCAGGGGCCCAACAGTCAGCCCTAAGACCACGCCCACTGCTTCCTGCCGGACGATGGCCGTAATCCCTTCGCTTACCAAACGCCCCTTGATAATCGCCGCCTCAGCGGGATTGAGACCATCGGCTACCACCACCCAGCGGGGCGACTCGCTGCCGCGGGGAGTTGTTTCCGCATCCGTTGCTTTTTCCACACCTTCTTGACCAGACCAGGATAGCGCATCAGCTAATGAATCGCTCATAGTCCTCCTTGTATCTTACCATTCGAATTATCAGGGATATTGTACCAATTTCAACCCTTTCGCCCAATTCAAAATCAAGCACATTAGAAATGTTGAAACGCCGGGTAACGGCGATACAATTCCCGCCTTAAGAACATAAGTAGACCGACTGTTGATACACTCTACTAACCTGAGCTCGATAATTTGTAGAAAACCTGATAAGTTTTAACATACCCATTTCAAATCTGGTTAAAATCTCGAATTTTAGCCTGAATTTGCCGGAAAGTTTTCATAGAAATCTATCAGTCTGAAATTTCCAAGTTGAGGTTACTATACTAAAAACAGAATGAGAACATAACTTTCAGAAAAAGTCTGGATCGATAAAATAAGCGTAACTTTTGTGCAACCAGAGTAAGAATCAAGAAAAAACGATAAAAAATAGAACTTTAACAATTTGCTCAAATATGAGATGC
>JAFGNV010000162.1 GCA_016926805.1 Anaerolineae bacterium | reverse complement strand
AATTTACTCTTATCGGCTTGGGCTTCCCTACCTTTCTCTGCTCAAGCCCTGGGCTTAAGCACATAATTTATACACGATGTCAGATTTTCAACCTTAGAAAAGAAAGGAAACTGAACATGACAGAACAACAAAAAGACCGTCAATCCCCTGTTGGTCAGGCCTGGGATGACGTTGGGCGACAGTTTCGCCTGTTAGGTGAAACTCTGGTTTCGGCGTTTAAGACCACCTGGGAAAGCGAAGAAGCCCGGCAGCACCTGGAAAATATCCAGGCCAGCCTGGAGCAAATGGGCCACGACATTAGCCAAGCCGCGCAACAGGCCGTTTCTTCAGAAGAAGCTCAAAAGGTAAAGGCCGAGGCCAAAAAGGTGGCCCAATCAGCCCAGACAGCGGGTCAGGAAACAGTCGAAGAAATTCGTCCCCAGCTTATAAAGGCTTTTCGCCGGATTCGCGAAGAAGTGGATCAGATTATCAATCAAATGGAACAGAAAACGCCGGAGCCTGAAACCACCTCGCCCCCGGAAGAGACGGCCTGACCAATCTATTCATTTTTTGGACAGTATGGGCTGTAACACCGTTTTGGCCACCTTTAAAGCCTCAGCCTCTTCCGGCTTGTTGGTGACCACTACTACCACGACAACATAACGGGCAGCCTGCGGATTTTCCTGAATTAGGGGTGTTGGCGGGGATTCGATTTTTGAGGGATCCAGGATCATTTCTTCCGGGGTAGCGGTTTGGGAAAGTTCGATGGCGGTGGTAGGCGCAAGACCGGCAAACCAACTGAGGGACGCCTGACCCGTTTCCTCGGGGGTGGCCTGCCCATTTAGGCCAATGATTTGCTCGTTCACCGGCAACAAGAGCGCCCGCGCCCGCCGAGCCGCCTCCGGGCTGATGGCAAGAGCCTGCTTGGCAAGAGTTTGCTCACCGCGCATTGTTTGAGAAAGGACAGGTTCGGGCAAGTAGCCCTCGCGCTCCAAGGCCGCCAACGCCCGGGCCAGGTGTAGAGGAGTTACCGCCAAATCTCTGGCTGTCCCCTGGTTGTCAAAGTTTGATAAAAGAGCTGGCTGGGAAGGCAAACCGGGTAGGCTCTGGGTCAAGCCCAATTGATGCACTGTCGCCAGATAACCCTCATTTCCCAAGGGGGCCAACATTTCGTCCAGTGGCAGAGCAAGGGGATCAACCGGAACGGCGGCTCCGGCCTCGTAAAGACCGATCAGACCAATCAAGCGGGCCAGATCGCCTACGGGGAACAACCCCTGCGTGGCCCGATTCAGTAAGGGCGCGGCCGCGTCCTCACGCAAAGAAACCCATTGTGCATCGAGCTGGTTGGGGTCAAAGGTGGGGTGACTGGACATCACCAAGATGGCCCCGGTTTCAATATCTAACACCACCACGGCCCCTTCTCGCGTTCCCAGGGCTTTGTCGGCGGCCATCTGGGCCGGTAAATCAATGGTGAGAATCACGTCATCACCGGCCAAAGGTCGATGCAACAGACGGTCCAGCCACAAGTCTTGTTCGGTGCGCCCCTCCACGCCACGCAAAATCGAATCGAAGAGCGCTTCAGTACCGCCGGTACCGTAACGAAGGCTATAGTAGCCGGTTACCGAGGATAGAGCTGGATAGGGATAGTAGCGTTCAACCAGACCGCTCTCGTCCACTTTTGTCTCGGCGATAGGTGTACCATCGGCGGCGAGCAGGCGTCCGCGGCGAATCTTTTGTTCGGCAATGATAGGTCGAGGATTGTCGTCCCGGGCATTCAAAAAGGGCGCCAGGAGGATTTGCCAAAAAATCAAACCACCGGCGACAACCAGAAACCCGGTTAAAATTCCTCTGGCCAGCCGGTAATGAGGCATCGGCGGAAGGGCGTAGAGCGTGGCGCGTACCGCATAAGTTGGCCTCTGCTCGTGACTGCTATTAGCAATAAACAACAGCAGGCCAACCATTACCGCACTGGTCACCAAACTGCTACCGCCGTAACTCACAAAGGGCAGGGTAACACCGGTAAGGGGCAGCAGCTTGAGCGTGCCCGCTGTAATTACCAGGATTTGCAGGCCAAACATTGTGCCGATACCACTGGCCAGCAGTTGTTCAAAACCGCTCCGGGCGCGCATAGCAATACGGAAGGCCCGGCTGACCAGCAAAGCAAAACAAGCCAGCACCACCACTGCTCCCAACAGGCCATACTCCTCGCCCATTGCGGCAAATACAAAATCGGTGTGGACCACCGGGATGGCCGTAGGCAGGCCCTGCCCCAACCCCTGGCCAAAAAAACCGCCGCTGGCAAACGCCAATAGAGATTGGACAATTTGGAACGATCGCCCCGACGGGTCGAGCCAGGGATTCAAGAATGCATCTACCCGCAAACGAACCACATCAAATAAATAGTAACCCATAACCCCGGCAATCAACAGCAAGGCCATACCCGCCCAGATGTAGCGCGCCTCTTCGCCAGTGGCCAGATAAAGCATGCCCAAAAATGTACCAAAAAAAAGGAGGGCCGCGCCCAGATCGCGTTGCCAGACAAGTAGGACAATACTGAAGCCCCACATTAACAACATCGGGCCAAAATAAGATGGATGGGGTACGGCGACCCGTCCAATATAAGCTTTCACTTCCACCAACCGGCGACGGCGATCGGCCAGGTAGGCGGCCAGAAAAACAATCAGCAGGAGTTTGAGTGGCTCCGAGGGTTGAAAGTAAATTTTACCAACCTGCAACCACAATCGAGCGCCATAGCCGCTGGGATTGACCCCAAAAACAAGCGTGGCCGCCAGCAGAAACAAGCCGCCAATGAGCCAGGTGTATTTGTATCGGCGCAGCCAATTGAGATTGTTGGGAACAAGGGTTACCAGTAACAGTAAAACAGTGGCAATAACCAGCCAGAATTGTTGGCGGATTACAAAGGCAGGGGGCGCCAGGCGAGCCGTTAAAACCAGGCCCAGACCACTGAGAAAAAAGGTGAGGGGGAGCAGAATAGGGTCGGGACGACCACTTTTATATCGATCAAAAAAATATGTGGCCGTGCTGCCACAAAGCACCAGTACCAGAAAAGGGAGAAAAGTGGTCAAACTCAGGCTGCCGCTCACCAGGCCAAGTTGTAACAAACTCAGGGCGGTAAAAAGATAAGCTAGCCCAAGTAAAATATAACCACCGGCTCCCGGCCACCGGCCGCCGCCAGAACGGGATACTACCATCGTCTTCATCAGCCGTTGTTGGTTATTTTACTTGTAATATTTCCCAATAAACAGCTCCAGTTTCTCCCAGGTGCTGTCCGGCACGTAAGATCGCTCACGGCGGCTGATAATGGCGGTTTCCAGAGCGTGGTGGCTGGGAAAGTCGGGACTGCTGGCCAATTTTGCCACCACATTGCGAATGGCTTGCCTGGCTACCTCGATGTTGGCGATGAGGTTGGCAATAATTGCATCCACGGTAACTGCCTCTTCAATCTCATGCCACACGTCGTAGTCGGTCACGTGAGCCATCGAGGCGTAAGCAATTTCTGCCTCGCGGGCCAAAAAAGCTTCCGGTACCGTGGTCATGCCGATGATATCGCACCCCCACTTGCGGTAGACGTTACTTTCACCTTTGGTGCTAAAGCGGGGACCTTCAATGATAATAAAGGTGCCGCCGTTGTGCACGGTTGCGCCGGTTTCGGCCACGGCCTGGTACAACAAATCGCACAGCCCTGGCTCAAACGGTTCGGCCACGCTCGGATGGACAACTACATCCCGTTTGTAGAACGTCAGGTCGCGCGAGCGGGTGTAATCAAAAAGTTGATCGGGGATAACAATGTGGCGAGGCGCGTAGTCTTCACGCAAACTACCGCAGGCATTGGAACCGATAATATATTTGACCCCCAAACTTTTCATCGCCCAGATATTGGCATGATTATTCAACGCCGTCGGGCTGATAAAATGTCCTCGCCCGTGGCGAGGCAAAAACGCCACTCGCTGGCCGGACAGCGTGCCGATGATGAACTTGTCCGATGGGTCGCCAAAAGGCGTGGCAATGGCTACTTCCTCAACTTCGGTCATTTCGTCCATTTTGTATAGACCACTACCGCCGATAATACCAATCTTTACGTCGCTCATTGCTGGTTTTTTCTCCTGTTCTGAATTTATCGACCTGGGCAATACTATTGATAATGCCAGGCTGGAACTAATTTCTCTATAAAATCTTCATTCAGGCCGGTGATAAAGACGGCCAAAAGACGGGCAATACGCTCAATATCTCTGGGATGGACAATCTCAACGGGGGAATGCATATTGCGACTCGGCACCGAAATAAGAACCGTTGGAACCCCCTCACGACTCACCTCAACCGCGTAAGCATCGGTGCCCGGGCCGCCAGAAACCGCCTCTTGCTGATACTTCAACTCCAACTCCCGGCATATCTCCACCAGGCACTGGCACACAGCCGGGTGATTGTTCGGCCCCACGGTGATGACCGGGCCGTTTCCCAATTTGATCTCATTCTCTTCTACATCGGCAAAGGTCACGTCCATAACAATGGCCAGGTCGGGGTGAATAGCATAGGCCTGGGTGGTTGCCCCCACGTAACCGCCCCATTCTTCATCGGCCGTAGCCACTGTGTACACGTCCCATTGATGCTGCAATTTACCAAGCTCGCGCAAGCATAACAACATCGCCGCCACCGAGGCTCGATTGTCCATGGCCTTGCCGCTGAGCAGGCCGTTCAGGAGTTCCACCGGCGGGCTGACAAATGAAACCAAGTTGCCAACCTGCACCAGTTTTTCCACCTGGCGGGGCGGCAAGCCCACATCAAGGTACATTTCGGTCTGGTCAACCGAATCGGCCGGTTGGTTGGGCGGCAACAGATGGGGCGGCACCGAAGCGATAACGCCGGGCAGGTCACGCCGAGCGTGAACCATCACCTCCTGCCCCATCAACACCCGGGCATCCAACGCGCCAACTTGGGTGAAACGCAAAAAACCACGGTCTACGTTGGTGACCATCGCCCCAATTTCGTCCAGGTGGGCGGCCAGCATAATTTTGCGACGCGATGCTTCGCCCGCTATCCTTTGCTGTCCCTCTTTCACCCCTATTATGCTACCCATCCGGTCTTGCTCCACCCGGTCAACCAGCGACGTCATTTCATCAACAATCACCGGGTGAATCGCATTTGGCCCACTATAACCGGTCACCCCGATGGCCAGTGAGAGGCGTTTGATAAGTTCAATCGTAGATTTGGAACTGACTTCCCGGCTCAACGTTTCCCCTTCGCAAAAATGCACGCTTTTTACCTGTCCGATTATAAACGCAGGTAGATAAGGTGTCAATTACAAAATACTCAATCAGCGCACTTTGAGTTATAATAGCCCGAGAGATAAGACAGTTCGGAGGTGACACCAATGAACATCGGGTCACGTTGGGGCTGGGGGCTACTCACGGCAACCGCCATGATCTGGTTGTTGTGGATGACGCTTTCCCCGGATAATACGCCCAACCAAATCAACTTGCGACCAATGGCCGAGCACGGTCGAGCCTTGACCTGCTTGGTGAAGGGTGCTTGCGCGCCTCAGCAAGCCTTTTGGTTTTTGCTGGTTGACGTGATTGGGAATATCATCGTTTTTGTGCCGTTGGGCGCCGGTCTGGCCGGGATATTACCCCGGGCCAATCTGGGGCAAGCGATTTGTCGAGTCACGCTGGTTGGATTTCTCTTCAGCCTGACCATTGAATTAACGCAACTGGCCATTCCCACGCGCGCCACCGATATAGACGACTTGATTTTTAATACAGTGGGCGTGACGATGGGAGCCTTGTTGTTTATCCTGCTCCGCCCACCTAAACCGTTATCACAAGATGCCGGATAAACGATCCTCTATTTTTAGCCGGAACCACGGTTTAGCCAACGGTGTAGGTACAATGTAAAAAAACATCCCTCTTATAGGAGATTGAATACCTATGGCCAGCATTCGCTATTCCATCGTCGCGCCCTGCTACAACGAAGAGCAAAGTTTACCGGAACTGCACCGCCGGATCAAAGAGGTTATGGACCAAACCGGCGAAGCCTGGGAACTGGTGCTGATTAACGATGGCAGCGCCGATCGCACGGCTGAACTCATGCGCCAGCTTCACACTGCCGATGAGCGGGTGCATTACATCGATTTTGCCCGAAATTTTGGCCACCAAATTGCCGTGACGGCGGGAATGGATTATGCCCAGGGAGACGTCGTGGTTTTGATTGACGCCGATTTACAGGACCCACCCGAACTCATTTTGGAGATGATTGAAAAGTGGCGGGAGGGTTATCAGGTGGTTTACGCTATACGCCGCGAACGTAAGGGCGAAAGTTGGTTCAAGCTCTTCACCGCCAAAGCCTTCTACCGGCTGATTTACCGCATCACCGATGTTGAGATTCCGTTGGACACCGGCGACTTTCGGCTGATGGACCGCAAGGTGGTAGAAGCCATCAAACAAATGAAAGAACGACATCGTTTTATCCGGGGGATGACCAGTTGGGTTGGGTTCAAACAAACGGGGGTGCAGTACGTTCGCCAGGAACGTTTTGCCGGGGAAACCAAGTATCCCTTGCGCAAGATGCTTCGTTTTGCCATGAACGCAATCACCGGCTTTAGTTATTTGCCATTACAACTGGCCACCTATCTGGGCTTTATCACTGCCGGGTTGAGCGCGGCAGGGGTCGTCGCGGTGGTCATTGCCCGCCTGTCTGGCAGCCAGGCCTTTTTTGGCCAGGCCACCACCCTGATCATGGTGCTCTTTTTGGGCGGCGTCCAGTTGATTTCGTTGGGCATTATCGGCGAATACCTGGGACGGATTTATGATGAAGTTAAAGGGCGGCCCATGTACATTGTTAATGAAGCGGTGGGATTTGGGGAGTCCCATAAGTAATCTCAAAATTGGCACTGGGTAATCATCCTGGTAAAATATCCAAAATTTGGTCGTAACCTTCAGCAACCAACTTAACCCACGCCAAGAGAACTTCTTTGATCAACCACTCATTAATCGTCACCCTAAAAAAACTACACGGTAACGTGCGCGGCTGTGTGTACACCGAACCCCTGTGGGGCATTCCCTACAATTTATACGCGCCGTATGTTTCTGTCTACATGCTGGCGATTGGATTAACCGACAGCCAGATCGGGCTGATTACCAGTGTCGGTCTGTTTTTTCAAATCTTCTGGGCCATGAGCGGCGGGGCCATCACCGACAAATTTGGTCGGAAACGGACCACTCTCATTTTTGATATTATCTCCTGGAGTGTGCCCTGCCTCATCTGGGCGGTGGCCCAAAATTTCAATTACTTCCTGATAGCCGCCATTATCAACAGTGTGTGGCGGGTAACGATGAACTCTTGGCAATGCCTGATGGTTGAAGACACCGATCCTCGCCTGCTGGTGGAGGTGTATTCCTGGGTTTACATCGCCGGTTTGCTATCGGCGTTTGTTTCTCCAATTACCGGGCTGTTAATCGAGCAATTTACTCTGGTGCCGACCATCCGGGGATTATATTTGCTGGCGTTTTTGATGATGACCGCCAAGTTCTTTATTATGAACGCCTTGGTCACCGAAACTCAGCAGGGCCTGATCCGAATGAACGCAACCAAAAACCAACACCTGTTTGGCATCCTGCGCGAGTACCCTCATGTACTCAAACAGGTTCTGCATACACCCACCACCCTCTTCACGTTAGGGTTGATGATCATTCTGAGCATCTGTTTGATGATTCATGGTACCTTCTGGTCTATTCTGGTTACCGAAAAACTACAGGTTCCTGCCCAATATCTGGCCCTTTATCCCTTTGCCCGTTCGATTACCATGTTGTTCTTTTTCTTTCTGGTTATGCCCAGAGTGCGGGAGATAGAAGTACACAAACCGATGATCTTCGGCTTCCTGGGGCTCATCGTCAGCTTGGTTCTCTTGATTAATATTCCTCCCCAGAATTATCTCTTGTTGCTGGTTACTACGATTCTGGATGGATGCAGTATTCCTCTGGCCAGCACCCTGCTGGATAAATTGGTCATCGTCACCGTCGATCCCCAAGAACGATCCAGAATTATGGCTATTCTATACGTCATGGTAATCATGTTCACCTCCCCCTTCGGCTGGATTGCCGGGCAACTCTCCGAAATCAATCGCAATCTGCCCTTTGCCCTGAATATCATGTTGTTTAGTATCGGCATCTTATTGACCTACCTGGCCAGCCGGTTGACCAAAGTTGGCGTGGATAGGCAACAGTTGGCCGATGAAGCCGTCCAGGCTTAACTGAAAACACCTTTTGTTCTTGATCTTGGTCGAAATTATAGATATATACTACCCAAAGTTTCGTTGCACAGAATCGCCGGGGATTATAATAGCTTATGCAGCGCATCGGAAAAATTTCTCCACCAACCGATCTACCCTCAACTGAAGAAAAAAAGTTGAACCTGGTAACATTATCCCACTGGGGCAAGGCTTTAGTCGGCGGCACCGTCTTCATCGGTCAACGGCTGTTATTTGGTGTTGTGGTATTGCTGGTCATTATCTACCTCACTTACCTGGGGCTTGAGATGGCCCGTGGGGTGTCAATCGGTCAGGCAGAAGGTTTAGCCTTTATCAAAACTGTGGCCTATCTGACCCATCTACTTCAGGGCAATTTGGACCTCACCGATGCCGGAACCATCACCGGCATCCCAATCCCGGTAGCCGAGGTTTTGCCCACCCTGTTAGCCAACAGTTTAGGCCTATTGGGCATCTCGCTGTTGTTTGCTACACTGGTGGGGGCCAGCCTGGGCCTTCTGGCTGCGGGACATCGGCGATCCGGCTGGTCGTTAGTGATTATTGTGGTATCGATTGTGGGGGTTTCCATCCCCAGTTTTTTTGCGGCACTCCTGCTGCAAATATTGATGATCAAATGGGTCCGACAATTTGGCAGCCCTCTTCTCCCGGCAGGCGGCTTTGGCTGGGATAGACACCTTGTTCTACCGATGCTGGTTCTGGCTGCTCGACCCGTGGCCCAAATCACCCGAATAACCTTCGTCACGGTAGGTGAAGTATTAGATCAGGACTTTGTTCGGGTCGCGCACAGCAAAGGATTACGGTCGGCCGTAGTGATATTCCGGCACGTTATTCGCAATGCGGCTATCCCCATTCTAACCACGGTGGGTCTCTCGCTGCGTTTCTCATTGAGTAGCCTACCCGTGATTGAACTTTTCTTCGGCTGGTCCGGGATAGGTTCTACTTTGCTAAGGTCCATTTCCCGGCAGGACGACAACTTGACCATTGCCCTGCTGCTTTCGCTGGGTGTTCTGGTTATTTTGGTGAATCTGATCTTCGACATATCTTACCTGTTGATCGACCCGCGCCTGCGTGAAAAAATCAGTAATATTCACCGGGGCGATCAGGAGAAACTCAATACCAAGATTCGACAATTTCTTGTCGACTGGCGTGATATTTTAGCCGACAACTCCTTCAATAGATGGCTAAAAAATCGACGCCAACAAGCCAAGCCCGTTTCAATCGACAAAACCCTGCAAAAAAACCACAAATATCTCACCAACACCACGGACTCGCGCCGAATTGCAAGCGAGCGGCGTCGGACCCTCGTCCGTAGCACACTGGGCAATCTTCCCCTGATGCTTGGCACCGTGTTGCTGCTTGGACTGATGATGATTGTTTTCTTTGGCCCAGATATAGCTCCACACAGTCCCTACACCATCCACGGCCTAAGCATAGAAGACGGTGAATTAAAAGTTCCCCCCTTTGCACCGGACTCGATCTTTCCCTGGGGTTCAGACGCCCTGGGACGCGACATCATGAGCCTTGTAGTAGTCGGTGCACAACTGACTCTAACGCTGGCGGCGGTTACAGTTTTGGCACGAATGATCATTGGCTTTGTCTTGGGCGTGCTGGCGGGCTGGTTTAATGAAAGCTGGCTCGACCGGTTGTTGCGGGTTATCGCCGAGATTATCGCTGCCTTTCCTACCCTGCTTCTGGCCATGATCCTGATTTTGGCCATAGGTATTCGGCAAGGACAAAAACCCTTTATCATTGCGCTGTGCTTTGTCGGCTGGGGTGAAGTGATGCAACTTGTACGTGGCGAGGTAATGACGCTGCGAGCCAAACCGTTCATCGAAAGCGCTCATTCAGTTGGCCTCCGCACACCCCGGCTCATCACCGCCCATATTTTGCCTAACCTCATTCCGGTGCTCATTTCGATTGCCGCCCTGGAAATGGGAGCAACGCTGATGTTGCTCGGCGAGTTGGGCTTCATCGGCATTTTCATCGGTGGCGGCGCCTTTGCCGAACTTGACGTGGCGATGCCCCCCTATCATTATTCTGATGTGCCCGAGTGGGGTGCATTGTTGAGCAATGTGCGCACCTACGCCCGCTCTTATCCGTGGACCACCATCTATCCCGCTTTTGCCTTTTTTGTCGCCATTGTGGGCTTTAACCTCTTTGGCGAGGGGATGCGCCGGTTGACCGATAAGGTAGGCATGGGTATAACTCGAATGGTGAATCGTTACACGGTTGCCGCGGCCGTACTGCTAATTGTTGGATTCAATTGGATGCAGAGCAACACGGGGCCGATGGCTTCTTATCGCCAATACGCCATGAATTTTAACGGCCGGCAAACCCTGGCCCACATCGAAGCTTTGGCCGATCCGACGCTATCGGGCCGCGCGCTGGGAACGCCGGGCCTGACAACAGCCGCCCAATACATTGCCGACCAATTCCAATCCTTTGGCCTCCAGGCTGGCGGCGAAAAGTTTGCCTATTTTTATGAACGCCAACGCTCTTTTGAAACACTGGATACCGTCCCCCAATTAAACATTGATGGCGGCCCGGTCCTGGTGTATCGTCAAGATTATGCTCCCTTCCCGGGCCGCAACCGTAATCTGGGACAGGCACAAGGTCGAGTGCGCTTCATCACCACCGCGCCCTTAAATGTAGCCACCACCGTCTTTGGCCAATCAGTTTCGGTCCTAAGAGGTCTAGACTACTCAAATGAAATCGTGATGGTCCTTTCGGCGCAAGATGTTCGCTACGTTGCCACAATACCCCACGGTGGCTTGTTGGTAATAACCAACAACGAGACTGATTTGCGAGCCAATCGTACCCTTTCCGACCGAGATCCCAGCAACGACCCCACTATCGTCAGGCAGATGGGGAAAGATATCCCCAGCTTGTGGATTAGCGAAGCGACAGCCAACCAGCTATTACAAGGAAGCGGGGCAACCGTCGCCGATTTACGTCTAAGGGCGGATGAATTGCTCAGAAACCAATATATCGACTTCGCCACCCCTAATAGGGCCTCAATGTCTGTTGACGGCACAATTACTGAAAAGTTCACCGTTTACCACGTAATTGGTCACTTGCCTGGCGCCGCTGGTAAAGCCGAACTTGGTGGCGCCGACACCCAGTTAGACAACCGGCTGATTATGGTCCTGGCCCAGTATGATAGCCCTCCCCCCGACGCCGATGGATTGCCACGTAACGGGGCCAATAACAACGCCAGCGGCGTTGCGGTGATGTTGGAGACTATTCGCACAATGCAAGAGTCGGGCTACCAGCCCTACAAGACCTTTCTTTTTGTCGCCTACTCCGGCGAAGGGACGGAAGGTGGTGAATGGGTTACCACACCTGATCCAGAGAGACTGCTGCAAGCCAAACCGGCCTTTATCAACGCGTTTGATATTGAAGCCGTGGTAGAGTTGAAAGGGCTGGGCGCTGGTGACGGCGAGGGTCTGGCGTTTTACACCAGTGGCAGTCAGCGCTTGGCCAATCTTTTTGAAACAGCCGCCCACCAGGTCGGAGTTAAGACCACCCGCGTCGACGAAGGAGTTGATTTTAACCTGATTTTTGAAGAAAGAACCGTCCGGCAAGGCGGACAAGAAGCTCCCACCATCAGTTTGAGTTGGCAAGGCGGAGAAGAAATAACTGGCACGCCAGCCGACACGCTAGAGACAATCTCTGAAGACAAACTCGAAAAAGCCGGTCGGGCATTAAGTCTGGCCCTGATGATTTTGGGCCGGGAAAAAGAATATTAAATCATCATAAATTCAGGAGGATACAATGACGACATATTTACCCACTGATAATCGTTACGATACAATGCGTTACAATCGCTGTGGCCAGAGTGGATTACTTCTACCGACAGTTTCCTTGGGATTGTGGTACAACTTTGGCGGTGTTGATTCGCTAGAAAATTGTCGGGCCATGCTCCACCGGGCGTTTGACCTGGGGATTACCCACTTTGACCTGGCGAACAACTACGGCCCGCCGCCCGGCTCCGCCGAGGAGACCTTTGGCCAGATCTTTAAGCAGGATTTTGCCAGTTACCGGGATGAGTTAATCATCTCCAACAAGGCCGGATATTACATGTGGCCCGGCCCTTATGGCGAATGGGGCTCGCGTAAGTATTTGATTGCCAGTTGCGACCAAAGCCTGAAACGAATGGGATTAGACTATGTGGACATCTTTTACAGCCATCGCCCCGACCCCAACACGCCCCTGGAAGAGACCATGGGTGCGCTGGATTACATTGTCCGCAGCGGTCGGGCGCTCTACGTGGGTATTTCTACCTACAACCCCGAACAGACGCGCCAGGCAGCGAAAATCTTACGCAACCTGGGTACGCCGTGCCTCATCCACCAGCCGCGTTACAACATGTTTGATCGCTGGATTGAAGATGGTTTACTCGAGGTATTGGCCGAGGAAGGCATTGGTTGTATTTGCTTTTCGCCATTGGACCAGGGCATTCTCACTAACAAATACCTGGGCGGTACCCCGGACGACTCGCGGGCTGCCAAACTGAAAAATCAATTCCACTGGGGTGACAAAGTTACTCAAGATAGAATAGCCAAAGTAAAGAAACTCAATGAGATTGCCAAAGCACGCGGGCAGACCATGGCCCAAATGGCCATTGCCTGGGTACTGCGCCACCCCCAGATGACCTCGGCGCTCATTGGCGCCAGCCGGATCAGTCAAATTGAAGACGGCGTGGCTGCTCTGAACAATCTTGAACTGACCAACGAGGAATTACAGGCCATCGAAAAAATTCTGGCGGAATGATCGCCCCCTGTCCAGCCACGCCCTGTCCAGGCTCAAATCCTTTGGCAGAGAAGAGCCCAGAGGTTTCAAAAACCTCGGGGCCTTTTGGCCTCTTTTGGCGTTTCCGGCGGTGTATCTTATAATCACGTTAGGGGTCACCCGATAAATTATTTACCGGAGAACAGCCGTGAGTATTCGGGTTTTACCGGCGGATGTTGCCGCCAAAATTGCTGCCGGAGAAGTGGTCGAACGCCCGGCTTCGGTGGTGAAAGAATTGGTAGAAAACGCCGTCGACGCCGGAGCTAAATCGATTCACGTTGAAGCGCAACAGGGGGGCAAGCGATTGATTCGGGTAATGGACGATGGCTCTGGCATTCCCACCGCAGAAGTGCCCCTGGCCTTTGCCCGGCACGCTACCAGCAAATTGATGTCGGTGGAGGATTTAAGCCACATCACCACCCTGGGCTTCCGCGGTGAGGCCCTGGCCTCGATGGCGGCGGTGTCGAACCTGACCCTGGTCTCCCGACCGGTGGCGCAGGAAACGGCCACTCGCATCAGATTGGAGGGCGGCCAACAAATTTCGCTGGGGTCGGCAGGTGCGCCTGCCGGAACGATGGTTGCGGTAGAGAACTTGTTCTACAATGTTCCGGCGCGTCTGAAATTTCTCAAAGCAGATGCAACAGAAGCCGGTCACATCCAACGTATTGTTTCCCATTACGCGTTGGCCTTTCCCCACATCCGTTTTACTCTCCAAAGCGACCAACGGACCACGTTTCAAACCAACGGCAGCGGCGAGTTGTTTGATGCCTTGGTGGCCATGTTTGGTTTGGAAACCGCCCGGCAAATGCTGGTGGCCAATGGGCGAGATACCCGGTCTGGCGTTGTTGTGTCCGGCTATGTGGGGTCACCTTCGCTGCACCGGGGCACTCGTGATCAGATCATTTTTTTTGTGAACAGGCGCTGGATCCAAGACCGCTCGCTCAATCAGGCGGCCATTCAAGCTTATCATACCTTCCTGCCGGTACGTCGCTATCCCATCGTTGTGCTCAACGTCGAAGTGGACCCGGCGGAGGTGGACATCAACGTCCATCCCACCAAGGCCGAGATCAAGTTCAGAGACCAGCGCGTTATCTTTAGAGTGGTCCAGAAAGCAACCCGTGAAGCGGTGCTGGGCGCGGCGCCAATTCCCTCTTACGGTATCCCTGCCCCAAGTTCAGGTGAAGATTTCGGCGAACACGCGGACCACTCGAGCTGGTGGCAACCATCTTTGGCCCGGCCCGGCTCGTTTGGCCAACGTGGCGAGTCGAGCTTTGGACAATTTGGCTTGGAGGCTCAACGTACAGCGCCATTTAGTCAAAACGACTCATCCTCTCCGTTGCTGGCAGCACCGGCTAGGCCTGGCAAAATGCCTCCTCTGCGCGTGGTCGGCCAGATTCGGCAAATGTATATTGTGACCGAAGGGCCGGATGGTCTCTATCTTATCGACCAGCACGCGGCGCACGAGCGCATTCTCTACGAAAAATTGATGGCCCAAAAAGCGCAGGCGGCTGTGGCCAGCCAGCAGTTGCTGGAGCCGGTAATGGTGGAACTGCCGCCGGGATACGCCGCCATCGTGGAGGCCGAACTCGAGGCGTTAACCGAGGTGGGGTTTGAGTTGGAAGCTTTTGGCGGCACTGCTTATAGCGGCACCGCCTACCGCATTCGCGCTGTACCCGAGATGCTGGCCCAGGCCGATCCGGGTCGCGCCCTGGTGGACATCCTGGCCGAAATGGCCGATGGGGCCATTCCCCTGGCCCGCGAAACCCACGAGAAGATAGCCATTACCGTGTGCAAGCGGGCCTCAATTAAGGGAGGGCAGGTGTTAACCCACGAAGAAATGCGTGAATTGGTGCGTCAACTGGAGGCGACCCGCGCTCCACGTACCTGCCCCCACGGCCGTCCCACGATGATCCATCTCAGCGCCGCCCAGTTGGCCCGTGAGTTTGGCCGGATATAGTTACGCCACTTCTAACCGAAAACTTGCCCACAACTCAAGCAATAGACTCTCTCATCCTCTGCCGGGATGAATTGCGGGCGTCCGCACTTGGTGCAGCGGCGGAGACGACTGGTATCGTGGCCGCAGCCTGGACAGAAATTGTGATCGTCTGCCAGGGTGCGGGCACAGTACGGGCAATACAGAACCTCATCGGCAAGAGCGGGGGGGATTTCGTCCGTGGTTGGAGCTGGCTCCAGCTCGGGAATATCTCCGGCTAAAGAGGATGACGAAGTATCCGGCTCTGCGGCGACCCAACGACGGCCATTGAGCAGCATAAACATCCCCACCAAAAATAACCCGCCAAAGGTGAGCAGCAGGCCGCGCCAGGGGGTCAACATGCCCAGCGAGAAAATGCCCAAAAAGATAATCAATAGCAGGCTAACACGCCACCAGATTTTGCGCCAGCCCACGGCCCGACCCAGAAAGACCATCAACAGACCGGCAATGAGAATAAAGGCCAGGAGTGCCGCCAGGGTCACATCGAGCAGCCCACTCAAGAAGGTCAGCAACGGGTAAAAGAGCGCCAGCCCACAACCGATGAGCAGGTAGGCTTCCGGTGAAAGACCAGCTTTGCTCTGACGGAGTAGACCAAACAGGGCGACCAGGAAAAAACAAATCAGAAAAGGGGCTAGCCCGGCCAGGATGGAGAAATCATCCTGTAAGCGAGCCACGCGCTGGGCGAAACTCAGGCGAGAGGGCAGGGACAGTTGGATGTCCCGGTCGGCAATCAGGCCGGTGTACTGCCAGGTAAAAATCTCGTCATTTTCCTCCGCCTCGTTGGTGGTGGCCGGTAAGGAATTGCGAGGAATCTCACTACCGGCCAAACCTAACACGGTTACCACAATGTCGATATTCGATCGTTGGTTGTGGGGCAAACCATACGTGAAGCTGTTGGCTCCATCGGCCTTGTAGGTGATAACCAGTTCGTGAGCCTCGTTGGGTGCCAGCATGGTTTGCCAGTTGATGCCGCTGGTTGTGTAATTGACGGCGGCTGGCTCTGCCCCATCCACCAGAAAGCTAACATTGTGGAGGGTTTCCAGATTACCGGGGAAGGGGAAGAATAATTCAACCGTGGTAGTGGTTGGGTCGGTGTGGGTTAACTGGTACTCGCCGTAAAAGTCAAGGTCATAAACGGTCACACTGACGCCGTCTTGCTCTTCGTAACGGGCGGCAAGCGTGGCCCGTACTTTGCTGTCCTGGCCGGGGAGAATGGCCGCCGCTACCTGGCCGTCAGATTGGACAATATTCAATATCGGCGCTTTCTGAGCAATACTTCGACTGTAATTGTAATTAAGATATTCCTGTTGCGCCTCGGTGTAGATTTGTGAGGGCAGCGTATTGACCACTACCAGATAGGTTATCAACACTCCAATTAGAATTACCAGTAACCCGCCCCGCGCCAGTAAGCGGTAAAAAGTCAACCTCTTTGACATTTTGGACTCCTATTCCAGTTCAAAGGTAACGGACACGCGGGCATTGACCGTAATTTGACCCGGCGCCAGACCATCGTCAAAAACGGCCGGATCAGGCCCTACTTCCTGGATAACGTTTTGGGCCATCGCTGCCCCATGCCAACGCGAGCCCCACCAACTGTTGTACCACGACCACCAACTATTCTGTTCTTCGTGAATGTTGCGTGGTTTGCCGACGTGCTGTCCCAGCTCACCAGCCAGCGCGGTGGCTTTCTCCTGCGCGGCCTTGATGGCCAAAGCCCGGGCCTGGTCGCGATGCTGGCGCAGTTCGGTGGTGCGGAATTGAATGCCGTGCACAAAATTGGCCCCGGCTTCGAGCGTGCCGGTGAGCAAGTCTTCAAACTTGGTCAAGTCTTTGAGGGTGATGACAATGGTTTTGCGGACAAAATAACCAATCAATCTTTCACGTTCGTAGTAGTCTTCGTAACGGGGTTCAATGCTGATATGGTCGGTCTGGATATACCGTGGCTCAACCCCGTACCCCCGCGCCAGGGCTATCACCGCCTTCACCCGGTCATCGTTTTGACGCTTGGCGGTGTTGAGGTTTTTGTCCCAGGTTTCAACCCCCAGAGTTAAAATGACTTCATCAGGCACAACTCGCACCTCGGCATCACCCGTAACAGTGATGACTCCAGGATCGGTTGGAGCTGCCTGACTCCCCGTCCAGGCAACCAGGACGAAAATAATTGCCAGAGAAACAACAAGTACAATCAGATTTTGTGTTTTCATAATTTAATTCCTTTCAGATTCAGTAACCAGTAGATGTTGACTACTGGCCAATATACTCAATTTGTGTGGCAGTTATGTGACAGCAGGCCGACAGGTGGGAGGCAGGTTCAGGGCCGGGGTATCATTTTGACGGTTAAGGCCGAGTTGATTATGATGGGGACAACTTCAATCACACTGAGGTTTGCCATGAATTACCAATCCTATGCCGTTATCGGTACCGGCGCGATCGGGGGCCTGTACGGCGCAAAATTACAGCAAGCAGGGGCGGAGGTCCATTTTTTGCTACACAGTGATTTTGACCACGTGCGGGCGCACGGTTTGCGCGTCGAGTCTAAAGATGGCGATTTGCGCGTCGAGTCTAAAGATGGCGATATTGACCTGCCACAAGTCAACGCCTATTACCGAGTCGAAGATATGCCGGCGTGTGAGGTGGTTCTGGTCGCCCTGAAAACTACCCAAAACCATTTGCTGCCGGAATTACTGCCGCCGGTGGTTAAGCGGGATAGTCTGGTGGTGTTGCTGCAAAACGGGTTGGGGATAGAGGATACGGCGGCGGCCATTGTGGGGTCAGAAAGGATATTTGGTGGCCTTTGTTTTGTCTGCTCCACTAAAGTGGGACCGGGCCACATCTGCCATCTGGATTACGGCCAAATCACCCTGGCCCAGTACACCGCCGACCAGACCGCGGCGGGCCTGACCGGGCCGCTGCAGTGCCTGGGTACCGATTTTGAACGGGCCGGGGTTGCTGTTACACTGGCCGACGACTTGCTCACAGCTCGCTGGAAGAAGCTGGTGTGGAACGTACCCTTCAACGGCCTGTCGGTGGTGCTGAATGCCAAAACCGACGAGATGATCGGTAATCAACATACCTGCACCCTGGCCACAACGTTAATGGACGAAGTTCTGGCTGCGGCCAAAGCCGTCCATCAACGCCACATTCCCCGAACCTTTATCCAGGAAATGCTCGACGCCACGAAGCACATGAAACCCTACCACACCAGCATGAAACTCGATTACGATGCCGGTCGCCGGATGGAAGTGGAGGCTATTTTTGGCGCACCCTTAACCCTGGCTCGCCAGGCCGGGTTGGCTGTACCCCAACTGGAGATGATCTACAGACAATTGAAGTTTTTGGACGAACGAGAGCGCCCTAATATTTGACTGAGCCAACCAGTCGAATATAATGATAGTGTCAGGCGATTTCCAACCAATTTCATAGGGCAACAGGTGGGACAAAATGAAGAGTGTCGAAATTCGTGACGAGACTGCACGAAAAATTGCGCTCCTGGCGGCCCAACGCCAGATGAAGCCGGAGGCTTTGGTTAACAAAATCCTGGACCATTACCTCACCGGCAAACTTCAGGGCCAGGAGCAAAACGGGACAGATTTTTTACTTTCCATAGCAGGCATGTTCGATACTGGAACTAACAACACCTCAGAACGCGTACGGGCGGTTGTAGCCGATGCGGTCATCCAAAAGCACCACGGAATCATGCATGAAGGCATTGATCGATAGCGGTTTTTTGTATGCCACCATGGATCGAGGCGACAAGAATCACATCCAGGTGGTAGGGTTACTGGCCAATTTAGCCGACGATCTTTTCCTGACAACCACAATCTTGGAAGAGGTCACCTATTTGCTCCAATCGCGCCTGGGTCAGGTGCAGGTGCGGTATTTTGTGCATCAATTACAGGACAGTCCTATTCAAATCGAGGTTATTAACAAGACTGATTTGACCCGTATCTACGAACTTCTGGATCAATACGCCGACCTGAATCTGGATTTTGTAGATGCTTCGCTGGTGGCCGTGGCCGAACGGCTCAATATTCCGCGCATCTTGACCATAGATCAACGTTCTTTTCGCCTTATTCAGCCGAACCATTGCGATTCTTTTGAACTCTTACCGTAGAATAACGGTAATTCCTCACAAGGGACACGCCCCAAATCTTCCAGCCTAACGCTGATTTTTTTGGTAGATAATACAGGGCAGGGTAAAACTGACGACCGTGCCTTGCCCCTCTTGACTATCTATCCATAATTGGCCTCCGTGCGCCCTGATCAGGGATCGGGCAATCACCAAGCCCAGGCCGCTGCCACCCTCAGCCCGGGAACGAGCCTTATCCGTGCGGTAAAAACGTTGACCAATCCGGGGCAGGTCATCGGCGGCAATCCCCATGCCGTGGTCTTGTATCTGAATCAGAGCCAACTGGTTGGGTTTAGGGGCCACGTTTATGATAATTTGTCCTCCCGATTGAGAATATTTGATTGAATTATCTAAGAGGTTCATCAGAACTTGCTCGATCCGGTCAGGATCAACATCAACGGTTGGAGAAAAAACATTTACGTCAACCTGTACTTTCAATCCCCGCATTTCAATCTGAAAAGCCAATCGGTCAAGGGCCTTTTGAATAAGTTCGGCCAGGTTGGTTGGCTTCTTTTTTAACGTTAACGTTTCCGAGTCGACTCGGGATAAAAGAAGTAAATCCTTAACCAGCCGGATGAGGCGATCGGTTTCTTGTTCCGCTGTTTCCAAAAAGGAATCACGCACGGCAGGGTCATCAACGGCTCCTCCACGTAATGTCTCGATCATGCCTTTGATGGACGTCAATGGGGTGCGGAGTTCGTGCGACACATTGGCCACCATGTCGATTTGCATCTGGCGGGCTGCTTTGAGGCGAGCGGTCATCTGGTTGAAGGTCTGACTCAACCGACCCAGCTCATCGTGAGAGGTTACCGGCACCTGTTGGTCGAGCTGACCCTGGGCCACGGCATTGGCCGCCTGGGTCAATTGATGTAAAGGATTGGCAATGGCCCGTGATAACAGCAACCCCACCAGGCCCGATAACAGCAAGGCGATAGCCATCGCCACAAGCCAACGTAAGCGCAAATCGTGCAGCACTGTTGTTACATCACCGAGAGGTTGGCTGAGATAAACCACACCCACCAACTTGCCCTCGACAAACACCGGCAAAGCCAAATACATGGCCGGGGCCGGGTTGGATTGCCCGGAGTCGGTGCGGCTGGCGTATTGGCCAAGCAAAGCTTGAGCCACTAAAGGGTCGTTTTTCAGGTTTTGGTCCTGGCCGGCAAGCTGCGAGTCGACCACCACCATCCCCTGGGTATTCAATACCCGAATACGGGTGTCGAGCAGCGTGCTGAGTTCCAGCGAAGCGTCGGCCAGATTACTCAAATCCGGGGGGAGATTACCGGTAGGCGGGAAAATATTTTGGGTCTGGAGGGAAAGCTTGCCCACGCGCTGTTGCTGAACCGTGTTATAAGCCGGGGCTTGAGTCTCAATCGACGGGCCGGCCAGGGTTGCGCCAGGAATTAGGGCCTGGGCCGTGATGCGAGCTTGGGCGATGAGGCTGTCTTCCATAGCCTGCAAAAAATACCGTTCCAAAAAGGATAGCAGCAAAAAGCCCGACAGGCCCATGGCCAGAACAATCACCAGGAGGTGGCTAAGAGTCAAACGGGCGCGGATACCAAAAAACATAAGCACCTGGGTTTAACGCTTCTCTGAAAGATTCGCCAGTATATCATCAATCATCAATCAAACATCATCTTGACAATTTATACCCCATCCCGCGCACGGTGGTAATAATCTCGATATCAGGCGCAACGTTGCGCAATCTGGCCCGGAGACGTTTTATAGCCGCATCCACCGCCCGCAGGTCGCCAAAGTAATTATAGCCCCAAACCTGCTCCAGGAGTTGCTCCCGGCTCAATACCTGATTGGCATGCAGGGCCAATGTATACAGTAAGCGCAATTCCAAAGTGGTCAGGGAGAGTTCCACACCATTCCAATGCGCCTCGCAACGAGCCAGGTCCACGGCGAGCGCACCGGCCCGAACAATCGCTGGCGAGGGGGTCACCGGTTGTGGATTTGTGCGGCGCAATACGTTTTTAACCCGCACCATCAATTCCCGCACGCTAAAAGGTTTGACCACATAATCATCTGCGCCCAGTTCGAGGCCAACCACTCGATCTACCTCATCGTCGCGGGCGGTGAGCATAATGATAGGCACATCCCGTTCCCGGCGCAGGGTGCGACAGACCTCTAAACCGTCCAATTTGGGCAACATCAGGTCGAGGATAATCAGGTCGGGTTGCGCCTGCCGGGCCTGTCGCAGGGCCTCCTCGCCGTCTCGGGCAATGAAAACCTCGTAGTTGGCCCGTTTGAGATTGTAGGCCAGCATTTCCACAATGGGCGGTTCGTCATCGACAACCAGGATTCGCGCAGGCATAACAAACAACTCGCTATTGGGTAACGATGAGAGTATGGAAGCTATTTCATCACTTAACAGCTTAACAGGAATTGCAGGTCACGTCAAGAAAACTTGTGGCAGAATGATGACAGGAGAATGACAAGTGAGGAACAATTTAAGAACTAAGAGAACGCAGTTTCCGTCCAGCCACCCACAAATGCACCAGGCCGCGCCACCGTTCGTGATGCTGAACCTTGAGACCCGCGCTGGCGATGTGCTGCTGCCAGGTGTCGGCGGTAAAAAAGCTGAATGAGCCAGGCCCAAAGGCCAGAAAGTTAGGCAGGTCGAAGCCGTGTTCAGCAATGAGCAAACGACCGTCGGGCTTGAGCACGCGGGCAAATTCGGCAAAAAGGGCCTTGCGGGCGGCGAGGTGGCGTACTTCGTGAAGGCTAAAGTTACAATAGATAATATCGGCCCAGTTGTGGGGAAGCGGCAACTTGTCTGCTGTGCCGGGACGGTGGTAAATACGCCGGTTGGTTTCCAGGGGAGGTTCCATTTCTCTGGCCCGGCGCAGGGGAGCCTCGGTCATTGTTTCGGGATCGTAAATGTCGATCAGAAAATAGTGTCCCCCCTTAAAGAGCGGCAGAAAACCACGCGTGCCGCGCAGTTTGCCGCAAGTGATGTCGATAATCACATTAGCCTGTTGCAGGTTCCCCAATTCGGCCAGGCGGTCATATTCGTGTTTGGCGCCCCAATCGTAGACGATGTACGTGGTCAGCAGAACAGTGAGAATAAGACCCAAAGCGCCCAAGCCGCATGTCAACGAGAGCCAATTCCAGGGGACAGGCAGAAAAAAGCTAACCACCAACATCACCAGGCCAAAAAAGAAAATACTGGCAAAAACCGGCCAGTTGTAAAGTAAGGTCGAGACAGTGCCCAAGTAATGGCGGTTAATTAACAGGGCAGGAAAAAGCCCGGTTTGTGATTTTAGGGTCATTACTTACTCCATACGATCAAGAGAGAGTTTATGAATCGTGACTCCTCAACATTTATGTACTGTATTTGTTTTTCACATCTTTCAGAAAAACCTGAAAAGAAAAAATAAATAAAAAAGAAACCGATTATGACACCAATTTTTTGAGACCCAGGGCGGTTCCCAACAATTTCAAGATACTCTGGGGATTTTGTTCGGCCAACTCATCATAGACGGTCACACCTGTTTCAAAAAAGTCGAGCAGACTCTGCAACTGCTTTCGCTCGTACTCTCCATCTGGATCCGCCATCTGGTTGAGTTCAGCGACACTATCGCGCAATACACCCATGGTGGGGTCAATCTCACGTTTTTTACGCTCACGGGCGATGATACGAAACATTTTCCAGACATCTTTTTCGGTGGCGTAAAACTCGCGGCGTTGTCCTTTGATGTGAACGCGGTTGACGATACCCCAGGCAATCAGTTCACGCAGGGCCATGCTGACATTGCCCCGGCTAATTTGTAATTCATCCATAATGTCGTTGGCCGAGAGCGGCTTCGGGGAAATGTAGAGAAGGGCGTGAATTTGAGCCATAGTGCGGTTGATACCCCACAGCGATCCCATCTCGCCCCAATGAAGAATAAATTTTTCTCTAACACGTTCGAGGTCGCTCATGCCAACGGGTATTCCAAAGATTCAGAAATTATTGAAAGGATTGTAGCATAAAGGAAAAAGCGAGTCAACAAATCAAACCGTTCGACCTACGGCCTCAGCCATGGCCTTGATCTGGGGGACGAGTTCGGTAAATTGAGGTAGCGTCAGCGATTGCGCTCCATCGGAGGCGGCCTGATCGGGGTCGGGATGGGTTTCGATGATGACACCGTCAGCCCCGGCAGCGACCCCGGCCAGGGTGATGGCCGGTACGTGTCGGCGTACACCCACGGCATGGCTGGGGTCGGCGATAACCGGGAGGTGAGTCAACTCTTTGAGCATGGGAATGGCATTGACGTCAAAAGTGTTACGGGCATATTTGTTATCAAAGGTGCGAATACCCCGCTCGCAGAGTATCACCCGCTGATTGCCATGCGCCAGAATATATTCAGCGGCCATCAACAGGTCTTCAATAGTAGCCGACATTCCCCGCTTAAGCAGCACCGGCTTGTGCGCCCGACCGACCGCGTTTAACAAATCAAAATTTTGCATGTTCCGCGCTCCAATTTGCAACACGTCGGCGTAAACGGCAACCAGAGCCACTCTGGCCGGTGACATTACTTCAGTGACAACAGGTAAACCGGTGGCCTCGCGGGCTTCGGCCAGTAGCTTAAGCCCCGGCTCGCCCATTCCCTGGAAACTGTAGGGCGAGCTGCGCGGCTTGAAAGCGCCGCCGCGTAGAAACGTGGCACCGGCTTCCTTTACGGCGTGGGCGGTTTGCAGGAGTTGCTCCCGGCTTTCCACACTGCACGGGCCAGCCATAATGGCCAGACGATTGCCGCCGATGGTGACCTCACCTATTGTGAAGGTTGTGTTTTCGGGCTGAAAGGCACGACTGGCCAATTTAAACTGTTGGGTAATGGCCATGGTATCGCGCACGCCGGGCATTTGCCCCAATTGAAAGGGATCAATTGATTGGCCCCGACCTTGCAAGCCAATGATAGTTTCGCCAGAGCCACGCGAGATGTGAGTTTGCCAGCCTTTGGCCTCAACCTCGGCAATCACGTTGTCGATTTCAAACAAGGTGGCCTCAGAGTCCATGATGATGATCATTAGGGCACACCCTCGGCATTGTCATGAATGGTTGGGGCCTCTTTGGTTTCGGGATGAGGCGTGGTGGCCATCGGGTAGGAGCCGAGCATCTTGACAAACCCGGCCTGGCGCAGGAGGCCCAAAAGGGCCGCCTCCGCTGCCGGGTCCTGCCAGTGGCCTTCAAAGTCGAGGTAAAAGAGATACTGCCAGGGACGATTACGACGCGGGCGGGATTCGATTTTGGTCAGGTTGATATT